>JBJTBI010000171.1:0-33928 GCA_046091265.1 bacterium | reverse complement strand
ACTACACCCAGATCAAGCATGTGATGGCGAGCCTCTCCGAGGGGGAGGACTGGTCAGGGGACTGCGGTCCCTTCCGCGGCGACACTGGTGTTCCCGGCGGCTACTCCGCCGCCGGGACGCCCACCTACTCCCTCATCCGTCTGGGTGAGACGGTTGGCGACGTAGACCGGGATGATCGAGAGCAGGATCACGAATACGGCTACGACATCCACGACCGGGAGCTGGTTCGGACGGGAGAGGTTGGTCAGGATCCTGATAGGCAGCGTTGCTTCGTGGCCTGCAGTGAAGGTGGTGACGATGATCTCGTCGAATGAGAGGGCGAACGCAAGGAGCGCTCCGGCGATGATCGCGGTGCGCATCCCCGGCAGGGTGACGTGCCGGAATGTCTGCCACGGGTCGGCACCGAGATCCGCCGAGGCTTCCTCGAGGGATCCCGACATGCGCCTTAGCCTCGCTACTGAGTTGTTGTAGATCACGACGATGCAGAAGGTCGCATGCGCGACGACGATCGTGAAGATCCCGAGGCCGATCCCGAGGATCTGGGTGAACATCGTGTTCAGGGCGATTCCGGTGACGATGCCGGGCAGTGCGATTGGAAGGATCACGAGAAACGAGATCGTTTCTCTCCCGAAGAAGCGGTGTCGCGAGACCGCAAGCGATGCCAGCGTGCCGAGCAGGATCGCGATCACGGTCGCCAGCGCCGCGACTTTCAGGGATGTCAAGAGCGCGTCGCGCGCTCCGCTGTTGGTGAGCGCTTTACCGAACCACTCCAGAGTGAGACCCGGTGGGGGCCACTGCAGCAGGCGCGATTCGTTGAACGCGTACAGGAAGATCACCAGCAGTGGCAGGTAGATGAAGGCGAGCGTGAGGGTCACGCCGCCGCGAACAGCGAGTCTGGATCCGCCAGAGAGCCTCACAGTTCCTGGAACGCTCCAAGTCGTCTCGCGATCAGCAGGTAGACGATCATCACCAGAACCGGCACGAGTGCGTAGGCAGCGGCGAACGGGAGATTTCCCGCCACGCCAATATTGGAATAGACGACGTTTCCGATGAACTGTGTCTTGGTCAGCAACTGAGGTGCGATGTAGTCGCCGAGAGTCAGAGAGAAGGTGAAGATCGAACCCGCCACGATTGCCGGAAAGGCGAGCGGAAGAATGACCTTCTTGAAGGTGGTGGCCGGCTTGGCACCGAGATCCTCCGAGGCGGAGATCAGCGAATTCGGGATTCGCTCGAGTCCGGCGTAGACCGGGATGATCATGTAGGGAAGCCAGAGGTACGACATGACGAGCCAGAGGCGGAAGATGTCGTCTCCCGGCAGGGAGAGGCCCACCGGCGCAAGCGCCCAGTTGACTATGCCGTCAGGGCTCAACATCGTGCGCCAGGCGAAGATCTTGACCAGATAGCTCGACCACAAGGGCATCAGCACCGCGACCACCAGCAGGGCACGAGCCCGAGGGCTGGCCATCTTGGCCATGAAGAATGCGATCGGAATCGCCAGCAGGGCATCGGTAACGGTCACCAACGCTGCCACGCCGATCGTGCGTGCCGCGATAGTCCGGTAGACGCCCTCGCTGAGGATGGTCTGGAAGTTCTCGAGACTGAAACTCTTGTCTACCTCTCCGGAGAGATCACTCAAGGTCCAGAAGGAGGCAGCGAACATGACCAGCAGTGAGCCCAGATAGGCAACCGCCAGCCAGCCGACCGGGCCGGCCAGCAGCGCGCCGACCTGGAGTTTGGGGCGACCATGGAAGAGGCCGGCGAGCTTGCGGCCCGCCGACCGCCTTGCTGATCCGGCACTCAGTCCGGCTCCTTCCATGGGAATGTCCTCAAAGACGAGTCGAGAGACTCAGCCCTTGATTTCGGTCCACGCCTGGACCCAGTCGTTGTAGTCCTTGCACTTGGTTCCGCGATCATCGCCGCAGTCCGAAACCGGAGTCGTCCAGTAGTAGACGTCCTTCCAGTAGTCGGCATCAGCCGCGTGGTACGTATCGCAGTGATCCTCGTCCGAAGTCAGCTCACATGACTTGCTGTTGGACGGGGCCTCTCCGAACCACTCAGCGACCTCGGCGTTCGCCTGGGGGCTGATGATGTGGTTCATCCATGCGTACATGCAGTTCGGATGCTTGGCTTCCGAGCTGATCATCCAGGTGTCGGACCAGCCGGTTGCACCCTCCGAGGGCTTGTCGGCGGTAACCGGTGCGTTCTCCCCATCCAGCAGGTTGACGATCACCTGCCAGGTGGTGCCGATCTGGCTCGAGCCGTTCGAGTACGCCTCGATCTGCTTCGTGTAGTCGGACCAGTACTCACCGATGTACTCGTTCTGGGTCCTCAGCAGTTCGACGGCAGCGTTGAACTGCTTGTCGTCGAGCTCGTACGGATTCTCGATTCCGAGATCCGGCTGAGTCTCCTTCAGGTACAGCGCGGCATCCGCGATGTAGATCGGGCTGTCGTACGCGGTCACCTTGCCCTTGTACTTGGCCATCTGCTCCGGATCGAACACGGCGCTCCACGAGGTAGGCGTCGGCGAGATCTCCTTGTCGTTCGACATCAGGAGGTTCGCGCCTCGACCGTGTGGCACGCCGTAGTTGACACCGTCGACCGTGTTGTGGGACTGGTTCTTCAGGTCCTCGAACACATCGGCGTAGTTCGGGATCAGGTCCGTATTCACCGGCGAGACGTCCTTGCCGTCGATCAGACGCAGAGTCGCGTCTCCCGAGGCGGACACACCGTCGTACTGACCGGTCCTCATCAGGGTCACCATCTCGTCGGACGTGCCTGCGACCTTCGTGTTGACCTTGCACCCGGTCTCCTTCTCGAAGTCCGAGACCCAGTCGACATCGGGATCGGTTGAACCGTCCTCCACGTACCCCGGCCACGCGACGAGGTTCACTTCACCTTCGGTCTGGCCGAGTTCCTGCAGGGCTCCGTCGCTACTCGAATCGCTACCTCCGCAGCCGGCGAGCACCAGCATGAAGGCGACGACTCCGAGGGCGATCAGCCCGGGCATGAAGCCCTTGTTCGGGTTGCGCTTTTTCACTTTCTCTCCTCTCTCTGGATGGGGACGGCGTTTGCCGGATCCCATCCGATCTTTACTTTCCTCCCGAGCAGGCCCCGAGATTCCTCAGATGAGGTCTCGAGGTTCTGTCGTACTACCTGGAGCTTTTCCCCGCCGTCTAGCGTCACCGTGTATCGGGTGACCATTCCGACGTAGGCGACGTCTTCGACCTCGCCTTCTTCGGTGGCGAGACCCTTGCTGCCATCGGTTCCCTCGATCAGCCTGATCTTCTCCGGTCTCACCGTGAAGGTCTCTCCATCCCGTTCGATCAGATTCGAGACGCCTACGAAGTTCGCCACGAACGGATTGACCGGATGCTCGTAGATCTCCGTCGGTGTTCCGATCTGTTCGATTCGGCCCTGGTTGAAGACTGCGATCTTGTCGGACATCGTCAGGGCCTCGTCCTGATCGTGGGTCACATAGATGAAGGTGATTCCCACTTCGCCCTGGATCCGCTTGAGCACGATCTGCATCTGTTCGCGCAGCTTCAGGTCGAGAGCGCCCAGAGGCTCGTCCAGGAGGAGGACCTTTGGCTCGTTCACGATCGCTCTGGCGAGCGCGATCCGCTGCTGCTGCCCTCCCGAGAGTTCAGCCGGTTTGCGATCCCCGTAATCGGGCAGGCGCACCATCGCCAGAGCCTCGCTGGCTCGCTTCCTGCGCTCCTCCTTGCCCACGCCTTCGACCCTGAGGCCGTATTCGACGTTTTCACTTACGTCCATGTGGGGGAACAGCGCGTAGTCCTGGAACACGGTGTTCACCTCACGGTCGTACGGCGGCACCCCAGTGACTTCCTGGCCGTCGAGCAGAACCTTTCCTGAATCCGGCTCTTCGAATCCCGCAATCATCCGCAGGGTAGTGGTCTTGCCCGATCCCGAGGGGCCGAGCATGGTGAAGAACTCGCCGCTGGCGATTTCGAGATCCACCGAATTCACGGCTTGGACCCCCGCGTAGTTCTTGCTCACACCCAGCAACTCTACATCCGGCTTTGTTGCGATTGGTCTCTCCTCCGCTCGGTCTCAGCGTCCAGACAGTGATGGCACGGTAGCGGAATGCCCTGGGACTGGGCTTCGAAGGAGACCCGTCCGAGGTCGGTCGGCGACGGACCCGCCAGCCCGGCCACCGGTGTTTCAGCTTCGCGAAGCGGAGAGGATCAGAGGTTCTTCGGGTGCCGCGCTACGTATCCAGCCTTGGAGCGAAGGACGTTGGTCCATCGCGGACCGGTTCCACCGGGGACGACACGATTGGCTCCAGCCCTCGAGGTGTCCCAACGGAGGCCGGCGATCTCGGCGAAGGCGTGTCCACCGTGCGCGTAGACAGTGATCCACTTGCCCTTGCCCTTCGACCCCCAGCTCATCATCGGGCCAGAGGGGAGCGGGCTCGACATTACGTCCGCTCCGAGCGGACCCAACACGGCGGAGACACAGCCGGAGCAGTCACACCCGCTCATCGGGAGTTTCGAGTTGGTGCGGTGACCACCGCCCCAGAGGTAGCGAACGTGGGTGATCCGGTTTGCCACTGCGATTGCGCGGACTACCCTCAACGGCGCGTTCTTCGGCGCGAGTACATCGCCGTTCTTCATCAGCTTGGCTTTGCCGGGAGGTCCTGGCAGGGGCTCCTCTCCGGGAATACCGGTCCCACCCTCGGCCACTGCGTTGGCGGCGCCCAGCAGGCAGGCGCAAGCGGCGACCGCGAGGGCAAAGGTGAGCTTGAAGTTCTGTCGTTTGATCTGAGTCATTTCCTTGTTGCCTACGGGGTTAGCTGTCGGGCTGGCGCTAAAGGATTTCGCGCCCCCGCCTGTCCATCAATTCGGCGGGCTCGCCCCAAAACCTTGGTTCCCCCGTTCCTCTGGCGAAGTCGCCTGAGGACTCGGCTATGTGCAACGTCGGAAACCCTAGCAAATGTGAGGGACTGCTTGCAGACGGATTCAGCGATGTGCCCCGTACACGCCTAGAAATAACCGAATACGGTCATTGGAAGTGCCGGAGTTTCCGGCACTTCCCGGCTCCTGGGCGCCTGCTGGCAGTAGGTTGGCTGGGCATGGAGATCGAGGGAAAGAGATTCCTGGTCAGCGGGGCAACCGGCGGTCTGGGCACGGCGGTCTCGCATCGACTCGCGTCGGAGGGTGCCTCGCTGGTTCTGAGCGCGAGAAGTGCCGAAGCGTTGGTGCAATTGGCGGATCAGCTGCCAGGCGGCCCGGCCAGACACACGGTCGTCGAATCCGATCTGACCGAACCGGACGCACCTGAGCGCCTGATCGCAGCTTCCGGAGATCTGGATGGCCTGATCGCAAACGCGGCCCTCCCGGGCACGGGCAGACTCGAGAGCTTCACCGACGAGCAGCTGCGAAGGGCGGTCAGGGTCAATTTCGAGGTGCCGCTGATCATGGCCCGCGAACTCGCGCCGCAGCTCGTCGACCGAGGGGAAGGCCATCTCGTCTTCATGGCTTCTCTCGCCGGCAAGGTCGCCTCGCCCCGTGGATCGCTCTACTCGTCGACCAAGTTCGGCCTGCGCGGTCTCGCTTTCGGCCTGCGCGAGGATCTGCACCCCGATGGAGTGGGTGTGTCGATCGTCTCCCCGGGTTTCGTCCGCGACGCGGGAATGTTCCATGACACAGGTTCCGAAGCTCCGGCGGTACTCGGTACCACCACGCCGGACAAGGTCGCCAAGGCGGTGTCGAAGGCGATCCGCAGGAACCGCTCGGAGATCACCGTTGCACCAGTGCGTCAACGGATCGCGGCCGAGATCGGCTACCGCCACCCCGAGTGGGCAGGCAGGATCCAACGGGCGGGCGGAGCAGAGGGGATCGTGGGTGAGCTCGAGGACCGCCAAGCCGAGAAGCGGTAGTCGCGAGGGCCGCGCCGGAGGCGAGTAGTAACCTACGCCGATGGAGATGTCCCGCCTCGACAAGGCGATCAACCTGATCGTGATCGTCGTTCCCTTCGTCGGAGTGATCTTCGCGGCGGTGATGCTCTGGAATCGCGGGGTCGATGCGATCGATCTCGGCCTCTTCCTAGTCTTCTACGTGTTGACCGGCTTCGGGATCACCGTCGGCTACCACCGTCTGTTCACCCACCGGGCGTTCGCCGCGAAGCCGTGGGTCTCGAACACGCTCGCGGTACTCGGTTCGATGGCGCTCGAGGGGCCGGTGGCCGACTGGGTGGCGGATCACCGAAAGCACCACGCCCACACCGATGTGGAAGGCGATCCTCACAGCCCTCATCTGGGGGAGGGATCCGGTCTCCGCGGGCTCTTCCATGCTCATCTCGGCTGGATCTTCCACGAGGAGGACCGCGCTGATTCGTCCCGGTACGCGAAGGACATCCTCGAAGACCCGTCCCTCTCGCTGATCTCGAGGCAGTTCCCTGCGCTCGCGGTGCTGGGAGTGTTGTTGCCTGGGTTGCTGGGGTACGCGCTGCACGGATTCGAGATAGCCGGTCTGCTGACCGGACTGCTCTGGGGTGGGTTGGTCAGGCTCTTCTTCCTTCACCACGTCACCTGGTCGATCAACTCGGGATGTCACTTCTCGGGAACCCGTCGCTTCCCGCTCGAGGATCACTCGACCAACGTCTTCTGGTTGGCGATTCCGTCTCTTGGCGAGTCCTGGCACCACAATCACCATGCGTTTCCCCGCTCAGCCGAGCACGGTCTGCGTCGGTGGGAGCTGGATCCGTCCGCAGCACTGATCCGCCTCCTCGCCAAAGCAGGGCTGGCGTGGAATCTGGTCGAGATCTCTCCCGAGAGGCAGAGTCAGCTCGAGGCCGAGGCGCTTGTCGACGATGCGGCCTCTGAGGATTCTCCGGTAGCCGACGCCACCTCGGCTCGGCTGCCTCGTCGGACCAAGGTCTGGCGAGGCTTGCGGGCGCTCGTTCCCAAGAAGCCCGCGACGAAACCCTCCGCCTAGTCGTCGCGCTCGCCTCCGGGCTCGCCCTTCGTCCACCTAAACTGAACCTTGGCTGGTGAGTAACCGGCCTGTCCGGAATGGATTCCTTCAACGCCAAATCCACACTCGAAGTCTCGGGAAGCGAGTACACGATCGCGCGACTCGATGCGCTCTCGGATCGCTTCGAGGTGGCCCGCCTGCCCTACTGTCTCAAGGTGCTGCTCGAGAACTCGCTCCGTCTCGAGGACGGGACATCGTTCAGCGCAACTGATGTCGAGGCGATAGCAGGCTGGGATGCCCAGGCCGAGCCCTCGGTCGAGATCCCCTTCCAGCCCGCCAGGGTCTTGATGCAGGACTTCACCGGCGTACCGGCTGTGGTGGACCTGGTTGCCCTGCGGGATGCGATGGAAGACCTCGGAGGCGATCCGGCAGCAGTCAATCCGCTGGTCCCAGTCGATCTGGTGATCGACCACTCGGTCCAAGTCGATGCCTTCGGGACCAACCGGGCGTTCGCCCTCAACGCCGAGCGGGACTACGAGCGCAACGGCGAGCGCTACGCCTTCCTGCGCTGGGGACAGGCGGCCTTCGAGAACTTCCGGGTGGTGCCACCCGCTACCGGGATCTGCCACCAGGTGAACCTCGAGTACCTCTCCAAGTGCGTCTGGACCTCGAATCGCTCTGGTGAGAACTGGGCTTATCCCGACACGCTGGTCGGAACCGACTCCCACACCACGATGGTGAACGGGCTCGGCGTGCTCGGCTGGGGTGTAGGCGGAATCGAGGCCGAGGCGGCGATGCTCGGCCAACCTATTTCGATGTTGCTGCCGCAGGTGGTCGGAGTCCGTCTGGAGGGAGAACTTCCCGATGGCGCCACCGCAACCGATCTGGTCCTCACCGTGACCGAGATGCTCCGCGAACGTGGAGTGGTCGGGAACCTGGTCGAGTTCTTCGGTTCCGGGATCTCGGATCTCTCGTTGGCAGACCGGGCGACGATCGGCAACATGTCGCCCGAGTTCGGCTCCACCTGCGCGATCTTCCCTGTGGACGCGGAAACCCTCCGGTATCTCGAGTTCACTGGGCGGGCCACCGAGGAGATCGAACTGGTCGATGCCTACACGCGAGAGCAGGGTCTCTTCCATTCGCCAGATGACGCAGAGGCCGAGTACTCAGAAGTGCTCGAACTCGAGCTCGACAGCATCGTCCCGAGCATCGCCGGCCCGAAGCGGCCACAGGACCGGATCTCGCTCGACCAAGCGAAGACCTCCTTCGATGCCGGTCTCGCCGAGCTCGCGCCCGCATCACGCGGGTCCGACACGGTGGTCGCGACTGAAGTGCAGTTGGCGAGCGGCGAGAAGGTGACCCTGCAGGATGGAAGCGTGGTGGTCGCCGCGATCACCAGCTGCACCAACACCTCGAACCCCGCGGTGATGGTCGCGGCGGGTCTGGTCGCCAAGAAGGCGGTCGAGCGGGGTCTGACTCGGCCGCATTGGGTCAAGACCTCCCTCGCCCCGGGTTCGACGGTGGTGACCGACTACCTCGAGAGGGCGGGGCTGACCCCGTTCCTCGACGCACTCCAATTCGACCTGGTGGGCTACGGATGCACCACCTGCATCGGTAATTCCGGGCCGCTCCCTCAGGAGATCTCCGAGGCGATCAACCAGAACGATCTGGTGGCCTGTTCGGTGCTTTCGGGGAACCGTAATTTCGAGGGGCGGATCAACCCCGACACGCGTGCCAACTACCTGGCCTCACCGCCGCTCGTCGTCGCTTACGCCCTCGCCGGTCGGATGGACATCGACTTGACCAGCGACCCGATCGCCAACGACCCCGACGGTGACCCCGTCTACTTGAGCGAGATCTGGCCCAGCACCGAGGAGGTCACCCGCGTGGTCGGAGAGTGCGTGCGCGCCGACATGTTCACCCGCAGCTACGCGGACGTGTTCACAGGCGACGAGCGCTGGCAGGCGATCGAGGTTCCCTCCGAGGACCGCTACGACTGGCCCGAATCCACCTACGTCAGGCGCCCGCCGTTCTTCGAGGGAATCACGCGGGATCCCGTGCCGGTAGCTCCGATCTCGGGCGCCAGGGTGCTTGCTTTCCTCGGGGATTCGGTGACGACCGACCACATCTCGCCCGCGGGTGCGATCAAAGCCGACAGTCCTGCCGGGATCTGGCTGCAAGAGCACGGAGTCGAGCCTTCCGAGTTCAACTCATACGGTGCCCGACGCGGCAACTACGAGGTGATGGTGCGAGGCACCTTCGCCAACGTGAGGTTGAAGAACCGCCTGGCCTCCCAGGAGGGAGGCTTCACTCGTTACTTCTCTTCGGACGATGCCACGGAGGAGATGCCGATCTACGACGCCGCAGTGAGGTACCGCGATGACGGGGTTCCGCTCATCGTGCTCGCCGGGAGGGAGTACGGATCGGGATCTTCGCGCGACTGGGCAGCCAAGGGCACCAATCTGCTCGGCGTCCGCGCGGTGATCGCCGAGAGCTACGAGAGGATCCACCGCTCGAACCTGATCGGCATGGGGGTCGTGCCGCTCCAGTTTCCGGCCGGCAGCTCTGCTGCCGACCTCGGCTTGACCGGAGAGGAGACCTTCGACATCGGCGATCTGGCCGACGGCGAGGCGAAGTCGGTCGCGGTCACCGCACGTAGTGAAGACGGAAGCGAGGTCGTCTTCGAGGCGACCGTCCGGATCGACACGCCGAACGAGGTCTCCTACTTCCGCAACGGCGGGATCCTCCAGCGCGTCCTCCGCGATCTCAACCCCTGACCAGCACCCGCTTCAGTAGGGCAAGAGGCGGCGCGGCGGGGTCGCGGGAGGCAGGGAGTCCTCGCGACCTCCGCCACGCCAGCGCGTCGGTAGCCAGGGAGGGTTTCCCGACGCGATCGCCCCCGAAGGCTTCGCCTGCCGGGAACGAGCTTTGAAAAGACGCAGGACGCAGTGTATTCAGGTTTCGCGCCGTCTGGCGGCGCTGCTGCGCTGGCCTGCGGAGCCGTCGGGGCTTCCGACTCCCCAGCCCTTCTTCTCTATCAGCGCTATTCCGATCACGCTCCCCACTGGACCGACGGGGGTGAGGGTGGCGGCTAGAAGCGGGTACGGAGCCTCTCTGACCAGACAGGCCGCGAGCATGATCACCGCCAGCACGATGAATCCGATCCCGTGGGAGAGACCGGAGATGAAGGTCTCGTGTTCGTAGCCAGGCGCCAGCCAGAAGTAGAGGAGAGCCGCGAACAGCGCCAACTCGATCCAGGAGACGATCTTGACCACCGAGAACAGTCTCCCCGGTATAGCGGGCCGCAGCAGGAACGCCTGCTCTCCTCCTGATCCGGTGCCGGTTCCGCGACTCAAGCCGGGTCGGCCTTGCCGACCAACCCCGTGAGCACGATCCGTTCCTGCTCGAGGTTGTGGGCAACGGCGTAGCCCTCGCTGGTGCTCGCCCTCGATGGGCGCCCGACGTAGCCCAGCACCACGCCGTCGGGGAGCAGTTCCGGCATCCGTCGCTGCATCACACTCCAGCCGCCCATGTTGCGCGGTTCCTCCTGGACCCAGACGATCTCCTTCAGGTTCGGATACTCGGCAATCAGTTCGTCCAGCGGTTCCTGGGCGAACGGGTAGAGCATCTCGACCCGCGCGATCGCAACCGTGTCTGCCTCCTCGCGCTGCTCGGAAGCCTGCAGCTCGTAGTAGATGCGACCGGTGCAGAGGATCAGCCTCTCGACCCGATCTCGGTTCGAAGCGGCACCGGGATCGTCGATGACCAGCTGGAATGATCCGGCAGCGAGATCCTCGAGGGTCGAGGTCGCAGCTTCGGCCCGCAGGTTTCCCTTCGGCGTGAATACGACCAGTGGCTTGGCTTTCTGGATCTTCGCCTGACGGCGGAGGAGGTGGAAGTACTGCGCGGCGTTCGACGGGTACGCGATGCGGATGTTGCCCTCAGCTCCGAGTTGGATGAAGCGCTCGATCCGCGCACTCGAGTGCTCTGGCCCCGCCCCCTCGTATCCGTGCGGCAGCAGCAGGGTGAGACGTGAGACCTGTCCCCACTTCGACTCGCCCGAGGCAACGAAGTTGTCGATGATCACCTGCGGTACGTTCCCGAAGTCGCCGAACTGGGCCTCCCAGCAGATCAGGCTGTCCGGTGCAGCGGCCGAGTAGCCGTACTCGAATCCGAGGCAGGCGACCTCCGAGAGCGGACTGTTGTGGATCTGGAAGGGAGCCTCGGCATCTCGCAGGTTTTGGATCGGCGCGTAGCGCAGGCCCGTCTTCTCGTCGTGGAGCACGAGGTGGCGTTGTGAGAAGGTTCCGCGCTCGGTGTCCTGCCCGGTCAAACGGATCGGAACACCTTCGGTGAGAAGCGAGGCGAAGGCGAGTGACTCCGCATGGCCGAAGTCGATATTGCCGGCTTCTATCGCTTCCGCGCGGCGGCCGAGCGGTTTGCGGAGCTTGCGGTGCACGCTGAAGCTCTCCGGCGTCCGGACCAGTTCCTCGTCGAGCGTCCGCAGCTTCTCGGCCGAGACCGTGGTGTCGACCTGCGGGCTGCGAGTGCGGTCCAGTTCGGTGGTGCCGGTCGCGGAGGGAGTCTCGAAGTCGCCAGACTCCATCTTGCGCCGGAGTTCGTCGTGGATCGACTTCAGCTCGGCCTGGCACTCGGCCTTCCGCTCCTCCACCTGGTCGGTGGTGACGACGTCCTCGGCGATCAGCTTCTCGGCGTAGATCTGGCTCACCGGCGGGTGCTCGGCGATCGCAGCGGCCATCACCGGCTGGGTGTAAGCGGGTTCGTCTGTCTCGTTGTGGCCGTAGCGGCGATACCCGATCAGGTCGATCACCACGTCCCGGCCCCACCTCTGGCGATAGGCCATCGCCAGCCTGATCGACGAGACGCAGGCCTCGGGATCGTCGGCGTTGACGTGGATGATCGGACAGTTGAACCCCTTTGCGAGGTCGGACGCGTAAGGGGTGGATCTGCCTTCTTGAGGCTCGGTGGTGAAGCCGATTTGGTTGTCCTGAATGATGTGCACGGTGCCGCCGGTCGCGTAGCCCTCGATCGCCTGCAGGTTTAGGGTCTCTGCCACCACGCCCTGCGCGGGGAAGGCCGCGTCGCCGTGCAGGAGTACGGGGACCACCCGGGTGGGATCGTGGCTCAGGTTCGATCCGGCTCGGATCGACTGGTCGGCCCGAGCCGCACCCGCCACGACCGGGTCGACGAACTCGAGATGGCTCGGGTTGGGGAACAGCCGCACGTCGATGTCGGCGCCGGAGGGGTGGGAGAAGTTCCCCGCGTGTCCGGAGTGGTACTTGACATCTCCCGTACCGCCCGTGGGGATCGCCGCGACTGCCTTGACCGACTCGAGCTGCTTCGAGCCCTCGAACTCGGCGAGGATCGACTCGGCTGCACGGCCGAGGTTGTGGGCCATCACGCTGAGGCGCCCGCGGTGTGCCATCCCGATAACTACCTCCTGAGCGCCATCTGAGTGGGCGCGCATGAAGATCTGGTCCAGCATCGGTACCACCACGTCGAGCCCCTCGATCGAGAACATCTTCTGGCCGAGGAACGCCTTCTCGAGGAACCGTTCGAACCCGAAGACGTCGAGCAGTCGGTAGAGCAGGGCGCGCTTCTGCTCGGGAGGGAGCTCCTTGCGGTGCGAGCCGGTCTCGATCATCTGACGCAGCCAGGTCCTCTGCTCGTGCGAGGCGATGTGCTCTATCTGGTAAGCGATCGGCCCGCAGTAGGCCTCACGCATCCTCGGCAGGGCGTCGAGCAGCGTCTCGCCCTCCACACCGATCCGAAGGATCTCTGCGGGGATCACCGCCATCAACTCCGGTGTGAGGTTGAGCGTCTCCGGCTGCATCGCCTGCTCGGTGCCCGGGTCCGACCCGAGCGGGTCGAGCTCGGCCTGCAGGTGTCCGTGGGTCCGGTAGGCCTTGAGCAGCGAGGTGGCAGCCTGCACTGCCTGCAGCAGCTCGCGGTCTCCTGTCTTGACCGGTGCGGCCGGGGCTGGCTGCGGCGCGGGACCGGGTCCGGCTGAGCGGATGCCCGTGACGTCCAGTCCGAGATCCGATGCGATCCCCTCGTAGAACTCGTCTTCTCCGCGAAGCAGTTCCTCGACCCTGCGCAGGAAGGATCCCGACTCGGCTCCCTGGATCACCCGGTGGTCGTAGGTGGAGGTCATGGTCATGACCTTCGACACTCCGAGCGAACGGATCCGCTCCGGCGTGGCCTGTTGCCACTCGGGCGGATACGCGATCGAGCCGGTGGCGATGATCGTGCCCTGGCCGTTCAGCAGCCTCGGCACCGAGGCGACGGTCCCGAGCCCGCCAGGGTTGGTCAGGGTGACGTTGGTTCCCTGGAAGTCGTCTGCGGTTAGTGAGCCTTCGCGGGTCTTCGTGATCAGCTCCTCGTAGCGCCGATGGAAGCCTGCGAAGTCCATCCTGTCGGCCCCTGCGATGCACGGCACCATCAGGCTGCGGCTCCCCTTCTTCTCCACGTCTACCGCGATCCCGAGGTTGGTCGTGCCCGGGTCGACCGCGTTGGGTTTGCCGTCCACCTCAGCGAAGCTGCGGGCCATCACCGGCCAGTCGATCGATGAGCGAACGATCGCCCAGGCGAGCAGGTGGGTGAAGCTGACCTTGACCCCCTTCTCTGCGAGCTGCTCGTTGATCGCCCTGCGCTTGGCGTCGAGGGTGTCGACTGCCAGCGTCCTGAACGAGGTCGCGGTGGGAATCGAGCGGCTTTCGTCCATCGCCTTGGCAAGCGCTGCAGACGACCCGCGGAGCGGAAGCAACTCCCCTTCGGGCGGTGGTCCCGAGGGCGTCGGAGCAGTCGCAGCGCCTGCTGCGCCGTTCCCACCTGCTGCGATCACGTCGTCCTTGGTGATCTTTCCTCCCGCACCCGTACCGGTCACCTTCGCGAGGTCCACTCCCATACTCGCTGCTATGCGACGGGCGACGGGCGTGGCCTTGTGGTCGCCGTTCGAAACGGCCGCCGGGGCTGGTTGCGCAGGCGCGCCGTTACCCGCTGCAACCTCGGCTTCGGCAGATGCTCCGTTGGTCTCGCCCGCGGGCGCGTCCGAAGCGGCCGGAGGGGCCGACGGCGTGGCGTCGTCGGAGGTATCGATCTCGGCGAGGGGCTCGCCCACGGAGACGGTCTCGTCGGGTCCGGCGAGGATCTTGGTCACCACTCCTGCGGCGGGAGCCGGCACCTCGGCATCCACCTTGTCGGTGGAGATCTCGACCATGGTCTGCCCCTCTTCGACCGCTTCACCGACCTGGACGTGCCACTCGAGCACGGTTCCCTCGGTCACGGACTCGCCCATCTCGGGCATCAGCAGCTGAACGGTGGAGGCGGTTGCCATCTCAACCTAAGACTCTATGAAATCGGGCACACGTGCCTGCAGGTGATCGGCCATCTTTCTGGCATGCGGGACCGATCGAACCCTGTTCGCTGGATTCGACCTCGGATCAGAAGTCGGGTACTCACGGCCGAGCGAACCCGCTCCAGCTAGTAACTTTCGTAGTGGGCGCTGGTTCAGGAGGCCGGCCCCGAAGAGGAGGAGCAGAGAGATATGGCTTATTTCGTAACTGGTGGAACTGGGTTCATCGGGCGTAATCTGATCGAGCGCTTGCTCCAGCGTGAGGGAGACATCTACGTCCTGGTCCGCGAGGGCTCTCGAGGGAAACTGGAGGACCTGAAAGTCCAGTGGGGAGACGACGCCGACCGGGTCAAACCGGTGATCGGCGACCTGACCGCCCCCCTGCTCGGGTGCGAGGAGCAGGTTGCTGAGCTCGATGGGAAGATCGACCACTTCTTCCACCTCGGCGCGATCTACGACATGTCGGCCGACGCGGCCTCACAGCAGAAGTCAAATGTCGAGGGCACGAGTCAGGCCGTCGCGCTGGCTGAGGGCATCAAGGCCGGGTGCTTCCACATGACCAGCTCGATCGCAGCTGCCGGCCTCTACCCGGGCACCTTCACCGAAGGGATGTTCGACGAGGCGGTCAAGGTCGATTCCAATCCTTACTTCCAGACCAAGCACGAGTCCGAGGGCATCGTCCGCGACGAGTGCGAGGTTCCTTGGCGCGTCTACCGACCGGGCATCGTGGTCGGCGACTCCGAGACCGGTGAGATCGACAAGATCGACGGCCCCTACTACTTCTTCAAGGCGATCCAGAGGCTCCGCAGCGTCCTGCCGCAGTGGTTCCCCAGTATCGGCATCGAGGGCGGCGAGATCAACATCGTCCCGGTCGACTTCGTGGCCGACGCGATGGATCACATCGCTCACATCGACGGCCTCGACGGCGAGACCTTCCACCTCACCGACCCTTCCGCCCTGAGCGCCGGTCAGGTCGTGAACGTCCTCGCGAAGGCCGCACATGCGCCCGAGGCGGCGATCAGGATCGATTCGAAGATGTTCGACTTCGTGCCCTCTGCCGTGCGGGCGGGGGTGGGCAGTCTGCCGCCGGTCAAGCGGATCAGCGATCAGGTGCTCGACGACCTCGGTATCCCGCGGAACGTCCTCTTCTTCCTCGACTACCCGACCAAGTTCGATTCGACCAACACCCAGAAGGCCCTGGAGGGGTCCGGCATCTCCGCGCCTCCCCTCGCAACCTATGCACCCGCCATCTGGGACTACTGGGAGCGCAATCTCGATCCCGACCTGTTCAAGGACCGGTCACTGTCGGGCGCTATCGGCGGCAAGGTCGTGATGATCACCGGTGCCTCGTCCGGGATAGGTCTCGCGGCTGCCGAGAAGTGCGCGACCGCTGGAGCCACCGTGGTGCTGGTTGCCCGAAGTGCCGACAAGCTCGAGGAGACTCGCGCCCAGATCGAAGAGGCGGGGGGTAAGGCTGATGTTCGTCCGTGTGACCTCACCGACCTCGATGACATCGAGCGGATGGCCTCCGAGGTGCTCGAGGAGTACGGCCGGGTGGACGTGCTGGTCAACAACGCCGGTCGCTCGATCCGTCGCTCGGTCGAGCTCTCGTACGACCGCTTTCACGATTTCGAGCGGACCATGCAACTGAACTACTTCGGAGCGCTCAAGCTGACCATGGCGCTGCTTCCCGCGATGCGCAAGAAGATCAAGGGACGCAAGGGCGGGCACATCGTGAACGTGAGCTCGATCGGAGTCCAGACCAACGTGCCACGTTTCTCGGCCTACGTCGCCTCCAAGTCAGCGCTCGACGCCTGGTCCCGTTGCGTCGCAAGCGAGATGCTCGATGACGGAGTCCACATCACCACCATCCACATGCCGCTGGTCCGTACCCCGATGATCGCGCCTACCGGCATGTACGACGCGTTCCCCACCCTCACCCCCGAAGAGGCCGCGGAGATGATCACCGAGGCGATGATCACCAAGCCCAAGAAGGTCGCGACTCGTCTCGGGAACTTCGGTGAGCTGCTCTACGCCATCGCCCCGAAAGCCTCAGATGCGATCCTCAACACCGGCTACAAGCTATTCCCCGAGTCGAAGGCCGCAAAGGGGGGGAGCCAGGCAGAGAAGAAGGAGGGCGACGAAGCGCCCTCCGGCGAGGCCGTCGCCTTCGCCTATCTGATGCGCGGCGTGCACTGGTAGCGGCCGGGTAACCTCGCCGACATGGCCGAGCAGGGCGACGAGCGCACCCTCAAGTGGTGGGGCTGGGGATACGACGACCAACAGCCCGACCGTGCTGGACTCGAGGCGGTCGCCGAGGGGGTCCAAGAGCGCCTCGGTTTCGAGCCATCCGGCGTGGTCGAGCCGGTGCATCTCGAGGACCTAGGTCTGCCCCCGCCGCGATTGACGCCGCCGCCGACTCTCTCTGACCTCTTCTCGGATTCGCCTCGGGACCGTGCTTCCCACGCCGTCGGCAGGGCGTATCGCGACATCGTCCGCACCATTCGGGGCGACCTGCCGAACCCGCCGGATCTGGTCGCCCGCCCCGGCAGCCCCGAAGAGGTGGATGTGGTTCTGGGGTGGTGCGAGGACTCGAACGCAGCGGTGATTCCTTTCGGCGGCGGCACCAGCGTGGTCGGCGGGGTGGAGGCGAGGCTGCCGGAGGATTCCGATCACTCAGGTGTGGTCAGCCTCGACCTCAAACGGATGGACCGGGTGCAGGAGGTCGATCCGGTCTCGCTTGCGGCGCGGATCCAGGCTGGGGCTACCGGACCGGGACTGGAGTCTCAGCTGCGCGAGCACGGGTTGACTCTGAGGCACTACCCGCAGTCGTTCGAGTTCTCGACTCTCGGTGGGTGGATCGCGACCAGAGCGGGAGGACACTTCGCCACCGGCGAGACCCACATCGACGATCTGGTCGAGTCGGCGAGGATGATCGCACCGTCGGGCGAGTGGGAGAGCAGGAGGCTCCCGGGGTCGGGCGCCGGTCCCAGCCCCGATCGTTTGGTGATCGGCTCCGAGGGGACACTAGGGGTGATCGTGGATGCCTGGATGAGGGTCCGCGAGCGGCCACGCTGGCGGGCCAACTGTTCGGTGCTCTTCGAGGACTTCTTCGACGGCGCTGCGGCTGTGCGCGCTCTCGCTCAATCGGGCCTGCAGCCGGCCAACTGCAGACTGCTCGATGCCACCGAAGCCGAGATCAACGGCGTTTCGGCCGACGGTTCCTCGGTACTCGTGATCGGCTTCGAGTCCGCGCGCGTCCCGGTGGCCGAGAGGCTCGATCAGGCGGTGGAGATGGCCCGCGACTGCGGCGGGTCCCCCGGCAGCATCGAGTCGAGAGACGCCGAGGACCGAGCGGAGGGTCGCCCGGGCGAAGCCAGCGCCAGTGCCGATTGGCGCAACGCCTTCCTCGCCGCGCCCTATCTACGCGATGCCCTGATCTGTTCCGGTGTCTTGACCGAGACCTTCGAGACGGCGATCACCTGGGATCGCTTCGATGAGTTCACCCGCTCGGTGCTGGGTGAAGCGAAGCGGGCCACCGCAGAGATCTCGGATACGCCCGTGGAAGGCCCCGGCTCCCCGAGCGTCAGTTGCCGGATAACCCATGCCTATCCCGACGGGGCGGCCCCCTACTTCACGGTGCTCGCGCCCTCGCGCTCCGGAGCCGAGGTCGCGCAGTGGGACGAGATCAAGCGCGCGGTCTCAGAGGTGCTCGATTCGGCTGGCGCCACGATCACCCATCACCATGCGGTCGGGCGCGACCACCGCTCGTGGTACGACCGCCAGAGGCCACAGCCCTTCGCGGAGGCCTTGATCGCAGCCAAACGCGCACTCGATCCGCACGGGTTGCTGAATCCCGGGGTCTTGGTGGATCCCGCCGCGCACTGACGGCGAACGCTTGCGCCCACCCGATGGCCCACCTGATGCGTAATCTGCTCCCTCATGGCTTCCACCTCTCGTAAGGCAGGCAAGTCCGGCAGCCGGTCCCCCCTGAAGGCCGCAATCGTCACCATGCGCCCTCAGGAGTGGATCAAGAACCTCCTGGTCTTCGCCGGGCTGCTCTTCTCGGGCAAGTTCGACGAGCCCGCCTCGATCGCTGCGGCAGTGGTGACCTTCCTCGCCTTCTGTGCGGTGTCGAGCGCCGGCTACCTGATCAACGACGCCCACGACGCGGATCTCGACCGCAAGCACCCGACCAAGCGGAACCGGCCGATTGCGGCAGGGGAGTTGAGCGAGCAGTCGGCTGTCATCCTGGCGATCTGCCTGACCGTGCTCGGTCTGGTCGGATCGGCGCTGCTGGAGGGCCTGCTGATCGCAGGCATCGTGCTCGCCTACGGGGTCGGCACGACCCTCTACTCCTTCTTCTTGAAACGCGAGGTGATCCTCGACGTGATGACCATCGCGGGTCTGTTCGTCCTGCGGGTCCTCGCCGGTGCCCTGGCGGTGGACGCCGACGCCTCGGCCTTCCTCCTGCTCTGCACCTTCATGGTCGCGATGTTCCTCGGCTTCACCAAGCGCCGACAGGAGGCCACTTCCGAACTCCACTCCGGCACCAAGACGCGACCGGTGCTCGAGCACTATTCGATCCCCTTCCTCGATCAGATGGTTGCGATGGTCACCGCCGCAACGGTGATGAGTTACTCGATCTATGCCGTCTACTCGCCACTGATCGGATCGAAGATGCTCATCACCTTGCCGCCGGTCGTGTACGGGATCTTCCGCTACCTCTATCTGATCTACGACCGCAAGGACAGTCGCTCGACTGCCGCGATCGTCAGTGAAGACAAGGGGATGATCGGCGCGGCCGTGGTCTGGGTCGCATCGGTAGTAGTGCTGATCGCGATCTTCAACTGAGCCTCACCGGAGTTCCCGATCGGGCGCAAGTGGGATACCCTAACGGCGTGGATCTGACCCTGACCGAATCCGAGGCGGCGTTCCGCGACGAGGCACGCGACTGGTTCGCCGAGAACCATCCCGGAGAGGCCCCGCGCGGCGATGAGAAGGCGGAATTCGAGTTCCGCCGCTCCTGGCAGAAGACGCTCCACGACGGCGGTTGGGCGGGGCTCTCCTGGCCGGCGGAGTTCGGCGGCCGCGGCGCGACCCTGATCGAGCAGACTCTGTTCAACCAGGAGATGGGCGCAGCGGATGCCCCTCTGCCCGCAAACGTCCTCGGCTTGGTCATGGGCGGCCCCGTGGTGATAGCCCACGGTGACGAGGCTCAGAAGGAGCGATATCTCGAGCCGATCCTCTCTGCCGAGGAGATCTGGTGTCAGGGTTTCTCTGAGCCCGAGTCGGGTTCGGATCTCGCCTCGCTCAAGACCCGGGCGGTCAAGAGCGACGGCGGCTGGAAGATCACCGGCCAGAAGGTCTGGACCACCTATGCCCATGAGGCGAAGTGGTGCATGCTGCTCGCCCGTACCGATCAGGACGCCCCGAAGCACCAGGGCATCACCTACTTCCTGATGGACATGGATCAGGCCGAGGTCGAGGTCAGGCCGTTGCGCCACATCACCGGCGAGGCCGATTTCAACGAGATCTTCCTCGAACAAGCCTTCGTGCCCGACGAGAACATCGTCGGCGAGGTGGGCGCTGGATGGAGCGTCGCCATCACGACCCTTATGTTCGAGCGAGCAGGACTGGGCGCGCTGGCAGTGGTCGGCCTCGGCCGTGCCTACGAGGAGCTGCTGAAGCTGATCGCTGAGCGCGACGCAGGGTCTGACCCCTCGGTCCGCGAGCGGATGGCCAAGCTCAAGATCGGTCTCGAGGCGATGCGATTGGGGGCGATGCGAACCCTCACCGCCACCATGAAGACCGGCATACCCGGCCCCGAGGCATCGCTCGGCAAGTGGGAGTGGGCAGTGCTCAACCAGGAGATGACCGATCTGGCGACCGAGATCCTCGGCGTGGACGGATTGAAGTCGGAGGAGGAGTGGACCTACCGCTTCCTCCGTTCCCGCGCGAATTCGATCGAAGGCGGCACGACCGAGGTCCTGAAGAACATCGTGGCCGAGCGGGTGCTCGGTCTGCCGAGGCTGAGGTAGCGACTTGAACTTCGATCTCACAGAGGACCAGCGCGAGATCAAGGATGTCGCGCGCCAGTTCCTCGACTCCCGCTGCAAGCTCGACGACGTACGCAAGGCAGCCGATGCCGGCTCTTGCGACGAGGGGCTGTGGAAGGAGATCTGCGAGCTCGGTTGGCCAGGCATCGCGACACCGGAAGCCGACGGCGGTCAGGGCCTCGGCATGGTCGAGTTGGTGACGATCTGCGATGAACTCGGCTACGCCTGCGCTCCGGTTCCGTTCATGGGCAGCGTCATCGACTCTCTCGTGATCACCGCCGGCGGAAGCGACGAGCAGCGTGCCCGCTGGCTGCCCAACCTCGCACCCGGTGAGGTACGCGGATCTGCCGTGATGGTGGATTCAGCTCCTTGGGTCGCGATCGACACCGAGGGAGCGACCGTCGTCGTAACACCGGATTCCAACGGAGTCGGCAGGGTGGGCGAGGCGTCTGAGTTGGAGATCGCTCCACTCGACCTGATCGACAAGACACGCTCCTATGGAGAGGTCGCCTCCACCGACGGCTTCGGTGAGGAACTGCCCCCGGAGCACTATCAGGGTGTCCTGAAGTCTCAGGTCGCGCTGTCGGCCGAGATGCTCGGCCTCGCCCAGAGGGCGCTGGAGATGGCAGTCGACTACGCGAGGGATCGCGAGCAGTTCGGCCGCCCCATCGGTGCCTATCAGGCAGTGTCACATCGTTGCGCTGAGATGCTCTACGCGGTCGAGGAGACTCGCTCGCTCGTCTACTACGCAGCCTGGTGTGCTGACGCCGAGCCCGAGACCCTGCCGCTGGCTGCCGCTATGGCCAAGGCGCAGGCCTCGGAGGCCTCCTGGTCGGTGGTTTCCTCTTCGCTGCAGGTCCACGGCGGCATCGGTTTCACCTGGGAGCACGATCTCCAGTTCCTGCTCAAGCGCGCTCGTACCGACGGTAGGTTGCTGGGTACGCCCAAGCAGGAGCGTGCTCGGGTAGCGGACCTGGTCGGCGTCTAGGCCGCTCTCTCTCGTCCGCGTCACCCGATCTCTGCCGCTCGAGCAGGCGGTACACCGGTCTCGTCAGGGTGTGACCGCTTTCGGTCACAAGCCATTTGTCAGGAACTGACCCATAGCGTGACAAACCGTTTGTGCCCAATTCTTCCTGTAACTGGATGCTTAAGGTCAATGTGGAAGTGTCTGAAATGCAAGACAGGGGTTGACCGGTGGCTGCTGATCCAACCAGAGACGAGGCGACCAACTCGATGTTGGCCCGGGTCTTCGATGAGGGCGAAACCCCGATGCTCATCCTCGACGACGATTCGATCTGCGTGGAGGTCAACGAGTCCGCCTGTGAGCTGTTCGGCCGAAGCCGGGGTGAGGCCCTCGGCCAGGCGATCGACGACCTGACCTCCCAGGTCACCGAGAGGCTGCTCACCAGCACGACCTCCGACCTCTCGCCCGGGAGACATCTGTTGGTCCTGATCCCCACCGTGACCAACGGAAAGGCATCCTCCGATGGATCGGCTCGAGAGCCGCTGAGCAAGCGAGAGCTCGAGGTCCTGGAGCAGTTGGCTGGCGGCGCGAACAACAACGAGGCAGCCGAGGCGTTGAACATCTCCCCGGAGACTGTTCGCAATCACACCCGCAACGCCCGTCGAAAGCTCGGAGCGCGATCGAGATCCCATGCGATCGCGTTGGCTATCGCCCTGGGTCAACTCGAGCCGACCCTCGACGCCTAGTCCGGCAGGATCTCCACGTCGGTCAGGACGACCGTCTTGCCCTTCAAGCGCAGATGCAGGTCCACTGCTTCGTTGCGCCGGTAGGTACCGAAGAGTCCGATCCACATCGCGAGCCAGCGGGTGATTCCCAGAGTCCCCTCCTTGTAGATCGGCTCCCTGAAGACGACCTCACTGCCACGGATGTCGTAGTCGCGACCCTGCTCCTGTTCGACCCCGTTGATGAAGACCTGGATCGGACGCTCGGCTCCTCCGGGCAGCTTGACCCGACGACCGACCGGTACACCCTCTTTCAGGGAACCGCCGTGCCCTCTGCGCGCGGCCAACTCCGCGTCGTTCAACTCCGCGTCGTGCAACTCCGCCGACCACCCTGGTCGAGCTCCGCACGCAAGGCATCGATCGCCTCGGTCTTGCCACCGTTTGCCAGCTCCCGCTTACGAACGCTCCCGGCGTAGGCGATCAGTCGTCCGTCACCCATCACATCGATCCCGGCGTCTCTCGAGCGCAGCAGGCCGGGGGAGGAGATCTCGATCCTGCCTCCGACGATCTCCGAGCGCTCGTAGGTACGAATCGCCTTGACCGGTCCGGAGCGCTCCGCACGCAGAGCGGTGTCGATCGTCTCCGAGATCAAGTCGAGTGCCTGGTCGAGGCTGGCGCAACGGCTGCGCCGCACCTCCGACCCGAGTCTTGCGGTGACCTTCCAGTTACCCATCGACCGGCTGCTCCTGGCAGGGGAAGGTCAGGCTCCGCGGTGTTGCAGCTTGGGACGGCGAGCCTGCTCGTACGAGATCTTCTCTGGACCGGAGCGATCGGCCAGTGGAACGTAGTCGGCTTCGCGCGCGCCGGTGTAGATCTGGCGAGGCCGTGCGATCTTCTGCTCGGGGTCGTCGCTCATCTCCATCCACTGCGCGATCCAGCCCGCCGTACGCGGGATGGCGAAGATCACCGTGAACATTGAAGCCGGGATGCGGAGGGCTTCGTAGATCAGACCCGAGTAGAAGTCGACGTTCGGATACAGCTTGCGGGAGGTGAAGTACTCGTCGTCGAGGGCGCGCTTCTCAAGCTCGACGGCGATCTCGAGCAACGGATTCTCTCCGGTCGCCTCCAGAACCTCCTCGACGTGCTTGTGGATGATCCGCGCGCGGGGGTCGTAGTTCCGGTAGACGCGATGCCCGAACCCCATGAGACGTTCCTCCTGGTTCTTCACTCCCTCGAGGAAGCCCGGGATGTTCTCCACCTTCTTGATCCGCCGGAGCATCCGCAGCACCGCTTCGTTGGCGCCACCGTGGAGCGGGCCGTAGAGGGCTGCGATTCCCGCCGCTACCGAGGAGTAGGGATCGACCTGCGAGCTGCCCACGCCTCTGACGGCGCTGGTCGAGCAGTTCTGCTCGTGGTCGGCGTGGAGGATGAACAGGACGTCGAGCGCCCGCGCGAGACGGGGATCCGGGTCGTACTTGACCTCGGTCATCTTGAACATCATCGAGAGGAAATTCTCGGTGTAGTTGAGGTCGTTGTCCGGGTAGACATACGGCAGTCCACGACTGTGGCGGTAGGAGAAGGCGGCGAGGGTCGGCATCTTGGCGATCATCCGTGTCGCTGCCATGTAGCGCTCCTCCGGATCGAGGATCTCCTTGGAGCTTGGGTAGAAGGTCGAGAGCGCCCCGACGCATGCGAGCAGCATCCCCATCGGATGTGCGTCGTAACGGAAGCCGGACTCGAACTGCTTCATGTCCTCGTGCACGAAGGTGTGGTGGGTGATGTCGTAGACCCAGCGATCGAGCTGCGCTTCGGTCGGCAACTCGCCGAAGATCAGCAGGTAGGCAACCTCGAGGTAGGTCGATTTCTCACAGAGTTGCTCGATCGGGATACCGCGGTGCTCGAGGATCCCCGCGTCGCCGTCGATGTAGGTGATCTCGGACCGGCATGAGGCTGTGTTGGTGAATGCCGGGTCGTAGGTCATCAGTCCGAAGTCCTCTTCGGAGACCTTGATCTGGCGAAAGTCCATGGCCCTGACGGTGCCGTCCGTGATCTCCATCTCGTAGGACTCGCCCGTCCGGTTGTCAGTTACGGAAAGCGTTTCCTTCTTGTCCTTGCCGCTCTTGCCGTTTGAGGCCGCAGCGTCGGTCTGCTCGGTGGCCAAGTGATTCTCCTTGCCTGTCTGGTCTTTTCTTACGGCGACAAGTATCGCACCTCCGGAGAGAGGAACTGGTCACAGCCTTGTGAATCGATCCGTCCTCAGATCTCGAAGTGCGTGATCGGTTGGAACTCGCGCAGGCGCTGCTCTATCTCCTCCTCGGTGAGCCGCGCCACCCGCTCGGTGCCGAATTCCTCGACGTTGAAGGAGGCGAGGACCGACCCGTAGGCCATCCCGCGTCTCAGGGTGTGTTCGTCGAGTCCGTCCCGGTTCTTGTCGACGTAACCGAGGAAGCCACCCGCGAAGCTGTCTCCGGCACCGGTCGGGTCCATCACGTTCTCGAGCGGGAATCCGGGCATCGCGAAGAAGAACTCGTCGGTGAACAGGGCGGCTCCGTACTCACCCTGTTTCGCGATCACGATCCTGGGGCCCCTTTCCAGCACCGCCCGTGCCGCCCGGGTGAGATTGGCCTCACCGGTGAGTTGGCGAATCTCCGCATCGTTCAGCAGCAGGCAATCCACCTCGCCGATCGCCTCGATCAGGGTCTCCCGTTCATTCTCGATCCAGATGTTCATCGAGTCGAGGCCGGCGAAGCTCGACCCCTCGCATTCGGCGCGGACCTGACGCTGCAGGTGGGGCTGGATGTTCCCGAGGAACAGCGTCTCGGATTCGCGAGAGCCGTCGGTCAGCTTCGGAACGAAGGACTCCAGCACGTTCAATCGGGTCTCCTCGGTCTTGGCGAGGTTCATGTCGTACTCGTAGCTCCCCCGCCAGAAGACGGTCTCTCCACCTTCCACCCGCTCGACGTCGGTGGTGTCTATACCGCGTGAGGTGAGCACGTCGATCTCGGTCTCTCCGAAGTCCTCCCCGACCGAGCTGACGATCCTGACCTCGGTGAAGAAGTTCGCCGCCAGAGCGAAGTGCACGGCGGAGCCTCCGAGCATGCGCTCCCGTTCTCCGAAGGGCGTCGAGACAGAGTCGAATGCCAGTGAGCCGACGGCTGTGAGGGACATGACGGTTGCAGTTTGTCTGTTCGTGAGGTGCCGTGTCGTCCGACCACCTATTGTGGAGAGCAGTGAAAGCGATTCGTATCGAGAAGTTCGGCGGTCCAGAGGTCATGAACCTCGAGGACGTGCCGGATCCGACCCCTGGCGATGGAGAGGTTCTGGTCGAGGTATCCCGATGCGGGGTCAACTTCGCAGATACCCACGCAACGCGCAACGACTATCTGGCAGAGCAGGCGCTGCCGATGATTCCCGGCGGGGAGATCAGCGGCACCGATCCCGACGGTCGTCGGGTCGCCTCGGTCCTGATGAGCGGTGGGTATGCGCAGAAGGCTTCGGTTCAGGAGAGTTGGCTCGTACCCGTCCCCGACGGGGTGAGCGACGATCAGGCAGCGGCTCTCCTCATCCAAGGGATAACCGCCCACGCGCTGGTTCATCGGTGTGCGCGACTCGAGGAGGGAGAGACGGTCGTGGTCGAGGCTGCCGCCGGAGGCACAGGCGGTCTGTCCGTGCAACTGGCGAAGCGCGCCGGAGCGAAGGTGATCGCTCTGGCCTCCACCGACGAGAAGCGTTCCCTCTGCGAGGAGCTCGGCGCGGCCAAGACGGTTGATTCCGGCTCCGACGAGCTGGGCGGGGAGATACTCGCTGCGAACGGCGGCAAGCCGGTCGATGCGGTTCTCCACATGAGCGGTGACCGATTCGCCGAAGAGCTCGACCTCCTGGCGCCTTTCGGCAGGATCGTCGTCTTCGGGAACGCCTCCAGGACCCCCAACGAGGTTGCGACCAACGGACTGCTCGCCACCTCGCGTCAGGTGATCGGATTCTGGCTCGTTCACCTGCTGATGAACCGTGAGGCCACGACCTCCGCTCTCGCCGACCTCTTCGGCGCAGTGGCAGCGGGGGAGCTACAGGTTACGATCGGTGGCGTCTATCCCCTCGCGGATGCAGCCAAGGCACATCAGGACTTGATAGGGCGAGGGACTCAGGGCAAGTTGTTGCTCGACCCGAACGCCTAGGAAATCATGGAAACAGAACCGAATCAGAGTTCGGTCGCCGAAGAGGTGATCGAGCCGGACGACGAGAGCACCGAGACCTTCAAGGACCTCGGACTCTCCGACCGACTTATCGAGGTGATCGAGGAGCTCGGATACGCGGAACCGACCCCCATCCAGCGAAAGGCGATCCCCGAACTCCTCGATGGCTACGACGTCATCGGGCAGGCCCAGACCGGTAGCGGCAAGACAGCAGCGTTCGGTCTGCCGCTGGTCGAGTACATCGATCCGGACAGCGAGGAGACTCAGGCGATCATCCTCACGCCGACCCGCGAACTCTGCATCCAGGTGACCCAGGCTCTCCGCTCCTACTGTGAGCACCTGCCTGGAGTGGAGGTGGTGGCAGTCTTCGGTGGAGCGCCCATCCGCGATCAGCAGTCACGTTTGCGTGGCGACGCACAGATCGTGGTCGCGACCGTGGGGCGGATGAAGGATCTGATCGCCCGTCGTTCGCTCGTTCTCACCTCCGCACGCTACGTGGTGCTCGACGAGGCCGACGAGATGCTCGATCTCGGTTTCATCGAGGACGTGGAACAGATCATGCGAATGTGTCCCTCGGGGCGTCAGACAGCCCTCTTCTCGGCCACCATGCCGGGGCCGGTGGCACGGCTGGCCGAGCAGTACATGTACGACCCCGTAACCATTCGCGTCACGCCGAAGAAGCTCACCGTCGACTCCGTGGAGCAGGCCTTCGTGGAGGTCGATCAGAAGGACAAGTCGGAAAGGCTGGTGGAGGTGTTGAAGTCCGAGAAGCCTGAACAGGCGATCGTCTTCTGCCGGACCAAGATCGGTGCTTCGAAGCTCGGCAAGCAGCTGTCCGATCGTGGCTTGAGGGTCAAGGCTCTGCACGGGGATCTCAGTCAGGGGCAGCGAGACGGCGTGATGATCGCATTCAAGGAGCAGAAGGTCCCGATCCTGGTCGCAACCGATATCGCCGCACGTGGGCTCGATATCGACCACGTCACCCACGTGATCAACTACGACCTGCCGAACTCGACCGAGACCTACGTGCACCGAATCGGCAGGACCGGCCGGGTTGGCAGATCAGGCAAGGCGGTGACCTTCGTCACCCCCAAGCAGACCGATGAGCTGCGACAGATCGAGCGCGAGGCCAAGACTCCGATCGTCGAGTGGACCCGACCCGGCAACGGGTCAGGCAGGAAGCCAGCCGGCGACGGCCTGAAGCCCGAACGGGCGAACCCGGTTCCCGATCGGGAGGGCAATGACGCCAACGGAGCGGTGAAGCTCTTCTGCAGTCGCGGCTCGCAGAGTGGCATCGACGAGTCCGACCTCAGATTCGCCCTCGAGGAAGGAGCTGTCATCCCGTCAGACCAGATCGAATCGGTCAGGGTCCTCGATCGATTCTCCTTCATCGAACTCCAGCCCGAGGCAGCCGAGAAGGCGATCGAGTTCCTCAACGGAACCAAGCTCAAGGGTGCGGAAGTTCGTTTCGAGCACGCTCGGGATTAGTCGGGGGAAGCTTCGGGCGTGGGGGGTTTCTTCATCAGCCTCGGAGCTGCAGCGGCTTGGGGGGTAGCCGACTTCTACGGAGCGATCCAGACTCGCCGCTCCAACGTCTACAGCGTCCTCGCGGTCACCCAGCCCCTCGGTCTCGTCCTCTCTCTGGTCCTGATCGCCGTGATCGGTGGCGGGGAGTTCCAGTTGGACCACTTCGGCTGGGCGACACTTGCAGGGTTCGTGGGCCTCGGGGGCATCGCCTTCTACTTCATGGGCATGGCGGCCGGCACGATCTCGGTAGTCGCGCCGGTCGCAACTCTCGGTGTGGTGGTGCCGGTGATCTTCGGGATCCTCAGCGGAGAAGTCCCGAGCACCGTGACCATGATCGGGATCGTGATCGGGATCGGCGCGATCATGTTCCTGAGTTACGAGGAAGACCCGGAACACAAACGGGGCGCTCGGCGTGGCCTCGTCTACGGAGCTCTGGCGGGCCTCGGATTCGGCCTGTTCTTTGTTTTCTTCGATCTGGCAGAGGCACGGGAACCAGGCTGGGCGATCGTCGGGAGTCGTCTCGGGGGCACGCTCTCGATCGGACTGGTACTCGCTCTCACCGGTACTCGTCCGAGTCCGGTGCGGGAGTCCGCCAAGTGGCTGCTGCTGATCGCATCGATGGATGTCTTGGCCAACGGTCTGTTCGGCCTCGCCACGACTCAGGGCCCGCTGCCGGTGGTGTCGGTAGGCGCCTCGATGTATCCGGTCTTCGTGATCGCGCTTGCACACCTGACGCTGGGTGAGCGCCTCCACCGGCTTCAAGGCCTCGGCGGGGTGCTGGCGCTCGCCGGGTCCGCGCTGATCGTCCTCGGTTAGTCGGTGAGGAGCTGGACGCCGGTCATGCTCTGTAGGGCGAGCAGCGTCCCTTCCGTCTCGCGGTGCCTTACCGACTGCATACCTACCGCTTCCGCGCCGAGGCAATTCTCTCGGAGGTCGTCGACGAATACACAACCTGCAGGTTCGACCGCGACCCGCTCTGCGGCGAGGAGATAGATGTCCGGGTTCGGTTTGTGCATCCCGACCTCCCCCGAGATCACCACATCGTCGAACAACCCGTCGAGCATCGCCCGGTCGTATTGATCGGTCCGCCATGAGTTCGAGACCAGACCGGTCTTGATTCCCGCGGCCCTGATCGCTCCCACTGCGCCGATCATCTCATCCTCCGGGCTCATGTTCTCGAACAGGCGGTCGATCAGGCCCTCGCTCCGCTCGAGTCCGAGTCGTGCCCCGAAGCTCTTCTCGAACGCCTCTGGCTGTATCCGCCCGGCCTCCAGTTCCCGCAGGTCCTCCAGGGCGCCCGGATCCTCTCGGAACAGGTTCTTGACCGAATCCGGATCCAGTCCTTCCGCCCGACAGAAGGAGCTGAAGGTCTCCCAGACAGGTGAGGTCAGCACACCTCCGAAGTCGAACAGGCAGGCCGTGACCTTGCTGCTTTCCGTTCCGCCCTCGTATGCTCTTTCGGCCATGGCGGAGGAGGGTAAAGATGGTTCGAACGATGCGCTCGACGGCATCGATCGAGACCGAGTCACCGAGTGGCTTGGCGATCGGGTCGACGGAATCGAGACACCACTTACCTTTGCCCGGATCTCGGGCGGGCGGTCCAATCTGACCTTCTCGGTGACGGACGCAGCCGG
This sequence comes from bacterium, assembly GCA_046091265.1. GTDB lineage: Bacteria > Actinomycetota > Thermoleophilia > Solirubrobacterales > 70-9 > CAIUSP01. Next base: position 4,519 of record JBJTBI010000171.1, on the reverse strand, counting down.
TGCTCGCTGGGCACTGCGCCGCCCGCCGCTCGGCAAGACGCTCGGCTCGGCCCATGACATGGGGCGCGAGTCGAAGGTGATCTCCGCTCTGTCCGAGACCGAGGTGCCGGTGCCGAGCGTGATCGGTCATTGCGATGACGATTCCGTAAACGGGGCGCCCTTCTATGTGATGGACTGGATCGAGGGTCCGATCCTGCGCTCGCAGGCCGAGGCTTCGATCTTCGACGAGCAGCAACGGTCGGAGATCGGCCGGAGGGTGGTCGAGACGCTCGCGGCGATACATGCGGTCGACCCAGATGCGGTCGGGCTCGGTGATCTCGGCAAGAAGACCGACTACGCGGCGCGCCAACTGCACCGATGGCAGGGTCAGTGGGAGAAATCGAAGACCGACGAGCTGCCGGTGGTGGACGAGGTGCACAGACGTCTCTCGGAACGGATCCCCGAGCAGCGGGATGCAACCATCGTCCACGGTGATTACCGGCTCGACAACATGATCCTCACACCTGCTGGCGAGGTGGCTGCAGTGGTCGACTGGGAGCTCAGCACGCTCGGCGATCCGATGGCGGATGTCGGGATGCTGATCGTCTACTGGGCAGAGCAGGGCGATGACCTGATCCCGCTGATCGACCCCGCCACGCGGGCACCCGGGTTCCAGTCTCGCGAGCAGGTCCGGGAGATCTATGCCGATGCTTCGGGCAGGGACCTCTCCGAGGTGGACTATTTCGTGGCGCTTGCCTATTGGAAGCTCGCGATCATCCTCCAGGGAGTCTTCAAGCGGTTCAGCGCCGGTGGATACGGAGACGCAGCGGAGGGGTTCGAGGGGTTCGAGAACGTGATCGGCGGGCTGGCCGAGGCCGCCTCCGATGCGATCGACCAGCTGGACTGACTCCGGTTCATCGTTTCGTCAGGGCCCACCCGCAGATGTGATTCAGGGAGAGAGAAGGGTCAGTCGACCGGTTCGCCGCTGGTCCGCTTGGCGGCGCGATTCAGTTCCCGCCTCGCGATCACCATCTTGTGGACCTCGTCGGGTCCGTCGGCGACCTTGAGCATCCTCGAGAAGCGCCACATGCTGGCGAGAGGAGTGTCATCGCTCATCCCGAGTCCACCGTGGACCTGGATCGCACGGTCGAGTACGTCCATCACCATGTTCGCCGCGACGACCTTGATCATCGAGATCTCCTGCCGTGCCCGACGCTTCCCCTCGTGATCCATCTTCCAGGCAGCGTGCAGGGTCAGCAGTCTTGCCTGATCGACCTCCATCCGTGACTTGGCGATGAAGTCCTGGACGAACTGCTTCTCGCCGAGCGGACCGCCGAAGGCTTCACGGGTGTTCGCATGGTCGCACATCATCTCGACCGCCCTCTCGGCCGTGCCGATAGCCCTCATGCAGTGATGGATCCGTCCCGGGCCGAGGCGGTCCTGAGCGATCACGAAGCCGCCCCCGCGCTCGCCGAGCAGATTCCCCTCCGGAACCCGACAGTCCTCGTAACGGATCTCACAGTGACCAGGGCCCTCATCGTGTCCCATCACCGGTATCCGTCGAACCAGATCGAAGCCGGGGGAGTCCACGGGCACGACGATCATGCTCGCGCGTCCGTACGGGGGACCCTCGGGTTCGGTCACGCACATCACGATTGCGAAATCCGCTCCGACCGCTCCCGAGGTGTACCACTTGTGCCCGTTAATCACCCATTCTCCGTCGATCAGCTCGGCCTGGGTTTGGAGGAGTGTCGGGTCCGAACCTGCGACCTCCGGTTCGGTCATCGAGAAGCAACTTCGTGAATCGCCCTCGGCGACGGGAAGCAGGAAGCGCTCCCGCTGCTCGTCCGTGCCGTGCTCGGCGAGGATCTCCATGTTCCCCGTGTCCGGCGCGGCGCAGTTGAACGCCATCGGCGCCACCACTGGACTGCGCCCCATCTCCTCGCAAAGCAGCGCGTACTCCCAGTTCTCCAGGCCGGGCCCGAAGCGCTCGTCGGGCATGAAGAGGTTCCAGAGCCCCTCCTTGCGGGCGGCCTCACGCAGTTCGAGGATCTGGTCTGGGTAGGCGACCCCGGGCTTCACATCCCGATCGAGAGCTGCCATCGCCTCCGCCTCGATCGGATAGATCCGCTCGTCCATGAAGGCGCGGACCTTTCCGAGCAGTTCCTCGACGCGCGGTGTCGGGGTGAAGTCCATCGACGGGAGGCTACTCCCCGCTGCCTGCTCTGGCGTAGCGGCACATCAGGTCACCTCCGGCGTCGCTAAGCAGTCCGACCAGTTCGAGGTCGATCGGGCTCTCGAGCGCACCGGCGATCAGTGCAGGGCCATCCGATCCCGCGAGTCGGGGGCCGACGGTCAGGAAGAGTTCGTCCACGAGTCCCGCCCGCCAGAGGTCTCCGTGCAACCGTGGTCCGCCTTCGCACAGGACACTGGCTATCCGCCGCTCGCTGCGTAGATAGGCCATTGCTGCTTCCAGATCGACACGATCCCCGTGGCGTACTACCGTCACAGGGGTTTCCGAGTCGGGGACATCGTCTTCCGAGCTGGTGAAGACGACCACTTCGCCTCCACCGTCGGTGAAGAGCGGGATCTCCCAGGGTATGTTCAGGCTCTCCGAGGCGACGACTGCGAGCGGATCAGGGGCAAGTCCCTCCGCTTCGCGTCTAGACCGCGCATCCGGATCGCGGATGATCCTTCCGTATCGCTCGGCTCGCAACGTACCCGCGCCGACCATCACCGCATCGACTCTCGAGCGAAGTGCCAGCAGGAGTTCGACGTCGGCTGGCCCGGCTATGGGTCCGGAGCGTCCGTCGATCGCAGCTCGACCATCGACCGTCAGCGCGAAGTTGCAGAGCATCCAGGGACGTTGCTGATGCGCCGACTCGCTGAAGTCCAGTCCCGCCGCATACTCGGCGACCGTCGTGGATCCCGGGTCGGGGAGCAGCCTCGTCAGGGGGTTGCTCCCTCGATCAGCCGTGCCTGGGTTCACCGCCGAGTCCGCCTAGGCCGAGTACTTGCGCCAGCCAGCGAACTCCCGACCGGCCCACTGCTGGAGTGAGGCGACGTCATCGGCGAACAGTCGGGTCAGCCGCTGTTCGACCTCCGTCGGTAACTCGGGCTTCGGTGCGGAGGGTGCATCGGGCTTGTGGACGACCTTCTCCACAATCCAGCGCATCGACTCGGGCAGTCGATCGAAGTTCCGGTCGAGGGATCGCAGGCCCGGGAGCTTCACGAGCTTCTCCATGATCTGGTAGCTGCCCGCCTCTTTGGCGGTGCTCTTCTCCCATTCCCGGTCGAACTGCTCGGAGGTGAAGTTCTCATCCACGCCGGCAAACCGGAAGGCGCGACGCATCGTCTCGGCGCGTTCGCTCTGGAGCTCTTCCTGGGTGATCAACTCGATCTGTGAACGGTCGAAAAGTTCGAGGTATGGCTGGAGCTGCATCCAGTACATCGACCGGTGTACGTAGGACTGATCGTCGCGACCGAGCGCTTCCTCCATGCTCCGGGTCTCGTATCCCGCGCCGGTCGCATGACGCCAGTGGGAGAGGATCCGGGAGATCGGATCACGGATCATGTAGAGCAGGCGGGCGTCCGGCACGTGTTCATGGATCTTCTCTGCAACTCCGGTGAAGCGGGGGAGGTTGGTGTAGTGAGGGGAGGACTCTCCGCGGACCTCGAAGCGGTCGTCGAAGCGGCTGCGGTACCAGTCCAGACCCAGATCCCAGGTCTGCTCGGTGACGAAGAAGTTGAGTTCCTTGGGCTTCGACATCTGGACGTCCGGATGAAGGCCGAGATAGTGGTGGATCGAGGTCGTGCCGCACTTCAGCCCGCCGATGATGATCAGGTTCGGCATCGTGTCGTGGCGGCCGGGCTTGTGCTTCTTCTTGCGGTCAGCGGCGAACCTCTCGCGCGCGCGACCGCACATCGCGTCGTCTGCGGGGTCGTAGGCGACCTGTGTGGCGTCGGTGTTCCCCTCGTTCATCCCGCCTAGTCTCGCAAATGGCCCGACCTCCGGCGGGCGCGGTCTCCCGCCTCTGGATAGGCTCCATCTATGGCATCTGCTGCGGATTCGATCCCGGAGGTATTCCGGACTCCGGACGAGAGGTTCGAAGACCTCCCCGGTTTCACGTTCGAACCGAACTACTCGGATGTGAGTGGACTTCGGATGCACTACGTCGACGAGAGTCCACCCAGCGGTCAGTCAGGCAAGACGATCCTCTGCTTCCACGGCGAGCCGACTTGGTCCTTCCTATATCGGAAGATGGCTGCTGCCTTCCTCGAGGCAGGACACAGGGTCGTCCTTCCCGACCTGGCCGGTTTCGGACGCTCCGACAAGCCCACCGATTTCGGCTGGTACAGCTACGACCGCCACTGTGAGCAGGTAGACGGTCTGCTGGCCGGACTCGATCTCGCCGACACGATCGTGGTGGTTCAGGACTGGGGTGGTCCGATCGGCCTGCGCTGGGCGGTCGAGAACGCCGAACGTGTGGGAGGTCTGGTGATCATGAACACCGGCCTGTTCAGCGGCCGTGTATCGAAG
>JBJTBI010000170.1:0-3650 GCA_046091265.1 bacterium | reverse complement strand
GCTGTCAGGACCACCGCCAAGTATGACGAGGCAACCGACGAGTGGGTCCTCAACGGTCAGAAGGCCTGGGCCACCAACGGCGGTATCGCGGATATCCACGTCGTGATCGCGTCGGTGGACCGTGAGCTCGGCTCACGGGGCCACGCCGCCTTCGTCATCCCGCCCGGAACCAAGGGGTGCGAGCAGGGGGCAAAGGTGAAGAAGCACGGCATCCGTGCTTCCCACACAGCCGATGTCCACCTGGACGACTGTCGGATTCCCGGCAACTGCGTGCTCGGTGGGAAGGAGAAGCTCGACGAGCGCATCGCGAGGGTCAAGGAGGGGAAGAAGTCTCGCTCTCAGGCCGCGATGGCCACTTTCGAGGCCACCCGGCCCACGGTCGGTGCTCAGGCGGTCGGAATCGCGAGAGCTGCTTACGAGTACGCCCTCGACTACGCCAAAGAGCGCGAGCAGTTCGGTCGCAAGATCATCGAGAACCAGGCGATTGCCTTCACCCTGGCGGACATGAAGCTAGAGATCGACGCCGCCAGGCTGCTCGTCTGGCGAGCGGCATGGATGGGCAAGACGGGCAAGGAATTCGCGAACGCGGAAGGTTCCATGTCCAAACTGAAGGCTGGAGAGGTCGCCGTGAACGTGACCGAGAAGGCAATCCAGATCATGGGCGGAAACGGCTACTCCCGCGAGTATCCGGTCGAGCGCATGCATCGCGATGCGAAGATCTACACGATCTTCGAGGGCACCTCGGAGATCCAGAGGCTGGTCATCTCGAGAGCCATCTCCGGTATGCGCATCGAGTAGCGAAGCCAGGAATCCGACGTATCGAGAGAGGGGCCGTAACCGTCGGCCCCTTTTTCGTGTTCAAGCAGCAGATGAACAACACCCGCGAGGAGGGAACAATGATGAAGAACAGGCTTGGAAAGACCGTGGTGGTTGCAGTCGCAGCACTGTCGATCGCATCGGTAGGAACAGCCTCTGCCAGGCAGGGCGCTGATGAGGTCGGCAAGGGTCCGAAGGTCGATCGCCCGGGCAAGGGTCAGAACGGCAAGGGTCAGAACGGCAAGGGGCCCGTCAAGAAGGGCCAGCAGTACAACTTCCACGGGACTTACGTGGGCGTCGAGGGCCTCGAGGCTGGTCAGATCTCGGTCACGGTCACCACCGGCAATGGCTGGGTGAGGCGCTCCGGACTGATCGGACAGACGGTCGTGTTCGACGTCTCGACGGCCGTGATCAAGGTCGCTGACGTGAACACCGATGGCTCGAGCGATCTCAGCGATGTGGTGGTGGGTGATGCGGTCCTGATCAAGGCTCGACTGCCCAGACTGCTCCCACTCACTCCTCCACTCAAGGCGTGGAAGCTGGTCGACAAGACCAACCCGCCGGTAGAGGACTCACCCGAAGCACCCGAGACGGAGATTCCTGGCTGAGGCCTCGCTTGGATTCAGATGAACTTGTTCTGTGAGGGGCGGGGGCCTACACGGAACATCGGGGGCCGGTTTCCGAAAGGGGCCGGCCCCCCTCATTTCAGGGTGACGCCGATCAGTAGGGGGGAATGATCCCTGCGTCTTCGAGCGCACGCTCGAGATCCGAGTAGAGCGTCAGCCTGACCAGGCGACCATCCTTCTGCTCGTGGCGGTGAGCGAAGGGCTCATCTACCTCGACACCACCGTCAGCAGGCTTGACCCTCAGGCGACCGAGCACGACGAAGCCACCCGATCCGAAGATCACGCCCTGAGGCTCGAAGGCATCCTCCTCGAAGATCTCCTCCATCTGCTCCCTCCAGCGGATGTAGCCCTTGGCGCCGCGATAGGTCTCCCCGGTGAGGAACTGGGCTTCACAGTGGAGCTCGAAGCTGCGATGAACCAGGCCGGACGCAGCAGGATCGCCGTCTCGTTCGAATTCGGCATAGATTCTCCTCGCTGCGTCCAGAGACGCTCCTGTCTCCGCCTCCTCCATCGCAGCGTTGAACTGTCGTTCTAGGGACTCTGCGTCCTGTCTCGCCACGGTGCGCAACTCTACGCCGGTCAGCGGATTCACGCTTTCACCCCTCTCCCCTCACGCTTGCTCAGGCGTGAGGTGAGAAGCCCGTTTCACCCCCACCGGGTAGGCTCAATCCTGACGTGGCTGCCGCACCGAACATCCTGCTGTTGATCACCGACCAGCAGAGACGGCCGATGCACTGGCCTGATGACCCGGGTTGGCTTCGGCAGCTGATGCCGAACGACCAGGCGATCTCGGATACCGCGCTGACCTTCGAACGCGCGTTCACGGCAGCAGCGATGTGCTCACCGAGCCGGGCCAGCATCCTGACCGGTCTGTTCCCCGCCCATCACGGAGTCGGATTGACCCTGACAGCAGGGGATCTGAAACCGAACCGGCGTCATTCCCCAGAAGTGATCAAGACCGTGAACCGCCTGATACGGGATGGGACGGTCGACCGCGACAGGTTGCTTCGGACCTTCGCAAGGGGAATGTTCGATATCGGACCTCAGTCCGGCGGGGAACCCGAGTTGCCGATGGACCTCCCCAGCCTCGGCGGCCTGCTCGGCTCAGCCGGTTACCACGTCGCCTACCGCGGCAAGTGGCATCTCACTCATGCGCTCGGAACCCCTGAGGAGACCGGCATGCTCTCCGGGTGGGGAGAGGCCGACACGGTTCGACTGTCTGAGGACTACGGGCTGCTCGGCTGGGAACCACCGGATGCCGGAGAGAACGCCAAGGCCGAGAACTTCGGTGGCGGGAACGCGGGGAGGCTCGGCGTCGGCTGGGATGAAGAATACACACGACAGGTAGAGCGATTCCTCTCAGACGAGAACCTTCCGGAGCCCTTCTGCCTGGTGGTCAGCCTAGTCAACCCACACGACGTGCTCGGTTATCCCGACTCGTATATGCGCGGAGGATTCAGGGCGGAGGAGTTCGCGGATCTCGATGTCGGGTTGCCCGAATCAGTCGACGAGGACCTGAGCAACAAGCCCGACGTACACGCTCTGATGCAGATGGGAGCGACCGCATACATGGGACCGGTCGAAGACCAGAAGTCGAAGCTCGAATACGTGAACTTCTACGCCCATCTGCACCGAGTGGTGGACCAGAAGATCGGGCGGATACTCGCTGCGCTCGGACCGGACGACGACCCTAAGTCACTTCGCTCACGAACACTCCTCTGTCGAATCGCAGATCACGGCGAGATGGGCATGTCACATGGTGGAATGCGCCAGAAGATGTTCAACGCCTACGAGGAGACCATCAACGTCCCACTCGTGGTCTCGAACCCGGTGCTCTTCCCCAAGCCGGACACCACCAAGGCGCTCGTCTCGCTGATCGACCTCCTTCCAACCTTCCTCGGAGTGGCTGGCGCCGGGTCGATACCCGAGCTGGATGCGATGCAAGGTGAAGATCTGCGACCGGTCCTCTCCTCCCACGCCTCTCCCGGCCGTGAGGAGGTTCCCGCCAGCGAGGTCGACTTCAGCTCCATCCTCGATACCGACCCGGCCCCAACCGTCAGAGAGGCGGTCCACTTCACCTTCGACGACCATCAGGCAGGCACTGCGCTTCAAGACGGGCCGGGCCAGCCGAACAGGGTTCGGACGGTCAGGACGGACAAGGCCAAGTGGAGCCTGTACTTCGACCCCGAGGGGCAGCGTCCTGACGAA
>JBJTBI010000169.1:0-9396 GCA_046091265.1 bacterium | reverse complement strand
CCAGCGCAGAGTTCGCCGCAGGGGAGTCCGGCCACCGGTACCGCAAAGCAGCGAAGGGCCTCTCGCTGAAATACTGCCGCCTCTATGTTTTCGAAAGTCCTCGTAGCCCACCGCGGCGAGATCGCTATCAGAATCAACCGGTGCCTGCGCGAGATGGGTATCGGCTCCGTTGCCGTCTACTCGGAGATCGACCGGGATGCGCCACACGTGGCGACCGCAGATGAGGCATTCCTGCTCGGACCGGCAGTACCTGCCGAGAGCTACTTGAACATCGAGAAGATCCTCGAGGTCGCGTCCCAGTCGGGCGCGGAAGCGATCCACCCGGGTTACGGCTTCCTGGCCGAGAATGCTCCCTTCGCCAATGCCTGCGAGGCCGCGGGAATCGTCTTCATCGGTCCGCCCGCTTCAGCCATCGAAGCGATGGGTTCCAAGACCGAGTCGAGGGCACTGATGCAGGCTGCTGGCGTTCCGATCGTGCCGGGTGCCACCTCTCCCGCAGCCGACGCCACCGAGGCAGCCAGTCAGGCGGAGGAGATCGGTTACCCGGTTGCCTGCAAGGCGGCCGGTGGCGGTGGCGGGAAGGGATTCCGGGTCGCCATGGATCCGAGCGAACTGGAGGAGGCGTTCGAAGGCGCTGCCCGTGAGGGGGAGAAGTTCTTCGGTGACCCGACCGTCTACCTGGAGCGCTACCTGGAGGATCCGCGCCATGTGGAGGTCCAGTTGCTCGCTGACTCCCAGGGGAACGTGATCCACCTCGGAGAGCGTGACTGCTCGCTGCAGCGCAGGCATCAGAAGCTGATCGAGGAGGCGCCGGGCCCGCACGTGGACGCCGAGATGCGCGAGCGGATCGGCAAGATCGCGACCGACGCCGCGCGCGCCGTCGACTACCGCTCAGCGGGAACCGTCGAGGGTCTGCAGGTCGGGGACGAGTACTTCTTCCTCGAGATGAACACCCGGGTCCAGGTAGAACACTGCGTGACCGAGATGGTCACCGGTGTGGACATCGTCCGCGAGCAGATCAGGATCGCCGCCGGAGAGCCACTCTCCATCACCCAGAAGGAGGTCGAACTGACCGGCCACGCCATCGAGTGCAGGATCAACGCCGAAGCCGCCTTCAAGAACTTCGCGCCTGCGCCGGGGAGCATCACCACCTACACCGAGCCGTCGGGGCCGGGAGTGCGAGTGGACTACGGTGCGGTCGCCGACTCAGAGGTGACGCCGATGTACGACCAGATGATCGCCAAGTTGATCGTCTGGGACACCGATCGGGAGAAGGCCACCGCTCGGATGCTCCGCGCGCTCGGTGAATACGAGATCGGCAACCTGACCACGCTGATCCCGTTCCACCAGGCGATCCTCGCCACCGATCAGTGGGCTGAGGGAACGACCTGCCGCGACCTGATCGAGGACAAGGAGTGGCTCAAGACCACGGCTCCCGCGACCGCGGCCGATGCGGCAGGAGACGAAGAGACGGAGAAGACCGAACGCGATTACAAGGTGGAGGTCAGCGGCAAGCTGTTCGACGTGAAGGTGATCGGCGGACCGGCCAGTGCAGGTGGGGCAGGCGGCTCCGGCACCGGTGGGGTTCGCGCACCGAAGCGGAGGTCCGGTGGGGCAGCCGCGGGAGACGGGGCCACCTCGGAGGCACTCCCGTCGCCGCTCCAGGGGACGGTGCTCAAAGTTGCGGTCGAGAAGGGCGCCGAGGTCGCGGAGGGGGATCTGATCTGCGTGATCGAGGCGATGAAGATGGAGAACGAGATCACCTCTCACCGATCGGGAACCGTGACCGAGCTTGCCGCGGCAGAGGGTGCCGCGGTGTCCGCTGGCGATCTCCTCGCGAAGATCGAGTAGGAGGAGCGGCGCCTACTTGGCGCCGAGCTTCGCCGCTGCTTCCTTGAAGGTCTTCACGGTGGCGTCGGGAGCCTTACGGCCCTCCAGCTTCTCGCCCTTGCGATTGACCCAGATCACAGGCACCTTCATCTTGAGCAGCGGAGCGACGTCCGTGTCGTAGTTCGCTCCGATGTGGACCCAACGCTTCTTGCTCCCGATCCTGCGTGCGAACTCGCGGAAGTGGGCGTTGTCAGGCTTGTAGCTGCGTACCTGCTGAGAGGTCACGACGAGATCCAGTTCGGTGCGGAGGTGACGTCGGGAAAGCCCGAGGAGAGGATCGTCGGTGTTCGAGATCAGACCGACCTTGTACTTGGCCTTGATCCTGTCGAGCGCCGCATTCGACTCTCTGAAAGGAAGCCAGTACGGCACGCTGTCGGGCAGGAACTGAGCGCGTGACGGCTCGATCTCCCAGTCGATCTCCTCGCAGACGTTGCCTACCGCCTGACGCATCACCTCGGCGTGCAGCTCGTAAGCGCCAGCCATGATCCTCGCCTGCTCTTCGTAGAAGCGAGCCAGCAGCGCATCGAGATCGATCGTCAGCTCATCCTGCGCTGCCTGCTTGGCGAACGCTTCGCCGATGCCCTTCTCCCTGTCGATCAGGGTCCCGTAGCAACTCGTGGTCACCCACTCGATCTGTGTCTGCTTGGGAAGTGCCATCGGGAGTCTCAGTATCGCAAGCCAACCGATGCGGGGCGGTGATGTCGTTGCGAGCGCAGGTCGGCTACCCTCTCGCGGCCGATGGATCTTCTCGAATATCAAGGCAAGCAGCTGTTCTCACGCCACGACGTGGCAGTTCCGAGCGGCAAGGTTGCGGACGAAGTGGAACACGCTGTCGCCGCTGACGAAGAGATCGGCTACCCGTGCGCCATCAAGGCTCAAGTCCTGATCGGCGGTCGCGGCAAGGCCGGCGGGATCAAGATCGCAAACGACGCCGGCGAGGCGCGTGAAGCAGCCGAGGCGATCATCGGAATGGACATCAGCGGTCCGCGCGGGGAAGGCCCCTTCCGCGTCGATCAGGTGTGGATCGAAGGCGGGTCCGATATCGAATCCGAGTACTACGCCTCCGTGATCCTCGATCGATCCGAAAAGAAGACCCTGGTGATGCTCTCCACCACCGGAGGGATGAACGTGGAGGAGATCGCCGAGAAGGACCCCGAGGCGCTGGTCCGTCGGCACGTAGACCCGAACGGCGCTTTTGGCATCACCGAGGCGACCGAGCTCGTGGAGGCCGCCGGTGTTCCGGCAGATCATGTTGCCGCCACGGCTGACCTGTTGGTCAGACTGCACGCCGCGTACGAAGCGGAGGACGCCACCCTGATCGAGGTGAACCCGCTCGTCGTGACCAAGTCGGGTGAGATCGTCGCGCTCGACTCGAAGGTCACGATCGACCCGAGTGCCCTGTTCAGGCACCCAGAGCTGGAAGAGCTCTCGAGCGCGATGCACGACGACCCTCAAGAGGCGATGGCAGCCGAGCGGGGGCTCACCTACGTGAAGCTGGACGGCGACATCGGGATCCTCGGCAACGGAGCGGGGCTGTGCATGTCCACCCTCGATGTTGTCGCTCAGGCAGGAGGCAGTCCGGCCAACTTCCTCGATGCCGGAGGAGGCTCGAAGTCCGAAGCCATCGTCGATGCTCTCGAGGTGATCAGCTCGGATCCCAAGGTCAAGGCGATCCTGTTCAACATCTTCGGGGGGATCACTCGCTGCGACGAGGTGGCTGGAGGGATCATCGAGGCCTCGAAGAAGGTCGGGCTCGAGGTTCCCTTGGTGGTTCGACTCGACGGGACCAACTCCGAAGAGGGTCTGGCGATGCTCGCCGACGCCGGCCTGGAGGATCTGCACGTCGAGGGAACGATGCTCGGTGCCGCAGCCAAGGTCGTCGAGCTGGCAGGGGCAGGGTCCTGATGTCGGTGATCGTGGACAAGGACACGAAGCTCGTCGTCTCCGGACTGACCGGACGCGAGGGACGCTTCCACGGCCTGCGCAACCGGGACTACGGCACCGATCTGGTCGCGGGCGTCACCCCCGGAAAGGGAGGCGAGGAGGTGGACGGTGTTCCGGTCTTCGACAAGATCTCTGAGGCCGTGACCGAACGGGGTGCGAACACCTCGATGATCTTCGTTCCGGCTCGCTTCGCCTCGTCCGCGATCGACGAAGCGATCGAGGCCGGCGTCCACACGGTCATCGCGATCACTGAGCACGTGCCGGTCCACGACATGCAGAAGGCCTACTGGAAGGCACGCGAGGCGGGCGTGAGGCTGATCGGCCCCAACTGCCCAGGCGTGCTGTCACCCGGCAAGGCGAACGTGGGGATCATCCCGGCCCAGTTCTTCGATGCCGGGAAGATCGGCGTGGTTTCGAAGTCGGGGACTCTGACTTACCAGATCGGAAACGAGCTCAAGCAGGCAGGACTGGGAAACTCCTCGATCGTCGGGATCGGAGGCGACCCGATCGTCGGTTCCGACTTCATCGACATCCTCGACCTGTACGAAGCCGATCCCGAGACCGAACTGATCGTGATGGTCGGCGAGATCGGCGGAGACGCAGAGGAGCGCGCCGCCGAGCACATCGAAGCATCGATGAGCAAGCCGGTGGTCGCCTATATCGCAGGTTTCACCGCACCGCCCGGGAAGCAGATGGGACACGCCGGGGCGATCATCTCGGGCTCTTCCGGGACTGCGGAAGCGAAGAAGACTGCTCTCGAAGCCAAGGGCGTGGCGGTAGGCAAGTCTCCTACGGAGACGGCGCAACTGGCGGTCGAGGTGCTCGGCCAGCAGTCAGCCTGAGCAACGCTCCGCTGGTTCAGGACCCTTCGCCACCGCGGGCAAACCGCTTCAATCTCGCGCGGCGTTTCGATGCCCTGCGCTGCTCGGTTGTGAAGACGTCACCGGTGGGCTCAGCCACCTTCGCCTGCGCTGCCGGGGCTTGCCCGTGACCCTCGACCTCTCGAGCAGCCCGTAGGGCCTCTCTGGGGCTCAGGAAGGTCGTCCAGGAAACGATCTTCCCCTCGCGGACGATCCAGAGGGCGCCGTAGCGACGATCGACCGGCAGTCCCTCGAGGGTGGTTCCCTGTTCCGAACACACCCCGACCACCGCCGAATCGCTTGCCGAAGCGAGCTTCTCCACCTTGAACGAGTACTCCTCGAAACCGTCGAAGTAACGGTGCATCGCGAGCAGGACGTCTCTCTGTCCGACCACGATCTCCCCATCGTGGCGAGAGGCGCGTTCATCCCACCCGATGTTCGGGTCAGCGAGCTGCAGGGAGATCTCGGGGTCCCCGGCGGCATATGCCTGGGTCGCGATTCGGACTACTTCGAGCGCGGCAACGGACATCGGCGACCAGTATGGCCGAAATGCCGAATCGATCGGAACCGGGCGAACCCGTTTCCGGGCCGAAGCGAGCACGCAACCCGAGCGGTGCCCGCCAGGCTCCCGCTCATATACTCGCTGAGATGGCTGAACCGACGACGATCAGTTTCGCGAGGGGAGCACCCAGCCCCGACATCATGCCCGTAGAAGCTGTGCGAGCAGCTGCCGAGACCGCCCTGGACGATGACTGGCAGCGAGCGCTCTCCTACGGAACAGGGCGTGGCCATCCCGGCCTCGCCGAGTGGATAGCCGAGATGCACGAGGTCGCACCCGAGCAGGTGATGGTTACGAACGGGTCGATGGAAGCAGCCAACATCGTGATCGATCAGATGATCGAATCGGGAGACCGTGTCGTGGTCGAGCAGCCGACCTATGACCGCACGCTTGCGCTGTTCGAGCGCGCTGGAGCTGAGTTGATCGGCGCGCCGCTGGAGGCCGACGGGATCGATCTCGGTGCGGTGGAGAAGGCCTGTCAGGAAGGTCCGGTGAAGCTGGTCCACGTCATTCCGAACTTCCACAACCCCGCCGGCTCCTCCCTCTCGATCGAGAAACGGGAACGGCTGGTCGAACTCGCCGATGAACACGGCTTCCTGATCCTCGAGGACGACCCCTACCGTCTTGTCTACTTCGAGGAACCCGCAGCCGAGACGATGCTCGCAATGGACGATGGCGGACACGTACTGCATGCCTCCTCGTTCTCGAAGACGGTGAGTCCGGGCGTCAGGGTCGGCTATCTGGTCGGACCAGCGGACGTGATCGCGGATCTGGCCGAATACGCGAATTCCATCTACATCTCACCCAACATGCTGGCCGAGTCCGTGGTCTGGGAACTCTGCCGCAGCGGAGCACTCGAGGAGAACGTGGAGAAGGTCAACCGTGCGCTGAAGGAACGCCGCGACGCGCTGGTGAAGGCGCTGAACGAACTGATCCCCGAAGCCAGCTTCGATCCCCCGGCCGGTGGTTACTTCCTCTGGCTGGATCTCGAGGACGACGTGGACACCGAGGCGCTGCTCGTCGGCGCAGAGAACGAGGGAGCCCCCTTCGTGGCAGGCCCGGACTTCATGATCTCCGGCGGCAAGTCGAGCCTCCGCCTCTCATTTGCGAGCGTGCCCGCAGACCAGATCCCTGAGGGGGTCTCCCGGATCGCGCGAGCCCTCGAGAAGCTACGGGCTGGCGCCCCGGCCTGCGCAGCGAACGAGATGCAGATCGGGACCGATACCCGGGCGGTGGTCACCGGAGCTAGTCGGGGGATCGGGCTGGCCCTCGCCTCGGCGCTCGGCGGACGTGGCGCGCGAGTGGGGATGATCGCCCGCGGAGAGAGTGAGCTGGAGGCGGCAGCGGAGGGGGTGCCAGGTGCCTCCGCGCTCTGCGCCGACGTGGTCGACCGGAAGTCCCTGGAAGGAAAGATCGAGGAGTTCCGCGAGCGAGAGGGAGCGGTCGATCTCGCCGTCGCCAACGCAGGGATCGCCCACTACGGACCGTACCGTGACCTCGACAGGGAGCAGGCGGAGCAGATGATCGAGATCAACTTCATCGGCACACTGAACCTGGTCGATGCGGTACTCCCGGCGATGCTGAACCGCGGTAGCGGCCATCTGGTCGTGGTGAGTTCGGGGGCAGGGATCAGGGCCTTCCCGTGGGCGGCGGTATACGGCGCCACCAAGGCCGCACAGAAGGCCTTCGCCGAGGCCCTTCGCCACGAGTTGTCGGGAACCGGAGTGTCTCTGACCAGCGTCTTCCCCGGAGAGATCCATACCTCGCTGCACGATCACGAGAGGGACCGAATGCCCGACTGGTACAAGTCGAAGAACGCGATCGGTCCCGAGTTCGTCGCAGATTCCGTAATCGCCGGAGTGGAGGCCGACCGACGTGAGGTACACGTACCGCGACAGGTACGGCTTCTCGGTCTCAACGACCTCTTCCCCGGGCTGGTGGACAGGCTGCTGGTGCTGCTTCGGGGCGGCGCCTCGGCCCCTCGCCGTTACTGAAATCGAGGGGATTCAGGCTCCGGCGAGAGTGCCCACGATCGCCTCGTAGACGCCCTCGCCATTGCGACCCTCGGTGACTGTGACGTTGGCGCGGCCTGCGATCGCTTCCCTCAGTCCCGGATCCTTCTCCGGTCCGTTTGCCGGGCAGAAGAAGCGACCGACCACGGCCGAGACCGAGAGATCCTCGATCGAGTCACCGATCGCTATCACCTCATCCGCTGAGTAGCCACTCGCCCTCATGTGGAAGCTCACCGCATCTGCCTTGCTCGACCCGGCCGGAAGCAGATGGTACGCGTGTGCGAGGTCTATGCCCTCCATCCCGAGCACGATCGCGCCATTGTCGATCAGCTTGAGGTCACCGTGTCCCTCCCGCTCCAGCAGTTGGTTGGCCTGATCCACATCTACCTTGCCGCGGAACAGTTGCGAGAACTCGCGCTCGGTATGCCAGGGGCTGTGGTATTCGAGCCTTCCCGGGAACGCATCGAAGAGCATCTCGGGCACCTCGCGATTTCGAACCGTCTCGTAGAGGGTCGAGCCATCGTCCCCGGCCATCTCACCGACCAGCGCGGTCTTCTCCCCGTCGATCACCACGCCACATCCCGCCTCGAAGATGTACGAACGAGATCCGATCAGCTTCGCGTCCTCGAGTACCTGCGCCTCGCGGCGGCCCGACTTGATCACGACCTCCACGCCCGCCCGATGGCAGGCCTCCAGAGCACGTGCAGGGAGCATCGAGAAAGCTCCATCGGCGTCGTGGAAGAGTGAGCCACCTCGTCCGAGCAGGGTTCCATCGAGGTCGGTGTAGACGCAGCGGAGCATCAGCTCAGATGATCAATCCCGCTCTACCTCGGCCAGTGCGGCCGGAGAGGAGACCTCCGCGAAAGGAGGACGATCCACGGTGCGCGGGTCGACCGACGCAGCCGGCTCGAGGACTCCTACCTCGGCCCCATGGTCGCGAGCAGACCTGAGCCTGCGCGAGATCCCCTCCGCAACCTCGATCGACATGTTCGACAGCGCTTTGAGCGACTGGTGGTCGTTTCGCTTGCTGGCGAGATCGACCTCGGCCATCCCTTCCATGCCGACCTCTCTCCAGATGTCGATCTGCATCGCCGCTTCGACCGCGTATCCGGTTGCAAAAGAGATCCGGTGCAGCAGCTCACGACGAGCGGCGATCTCGCCAGCCAGCGGCTGGGAGAAAGCGAGGAGTTCAGGGGAGAGGAGCGCGAAGAGTGGCTTGCAGAGCAGTTCGGTGACGCGCCCACCTTCTCCCGGCAGCTCGCCCTCACGCACCGCGAAGGGCCGCTCGAAGCGCCCTCGCACGAACTCGACCGCGGGCTCGACCAACAGGGGACCCAACAGACCCGACGCGTAGTGACCAGCGAAGTCGCTGACGTCACCGTCGACGAAGGAGATCAAGTCACCCCGGCAGACCGAGAGCGACCTCCACATCGCATCGCCCTTGCCCATAACCGAACCGAACTCCGGCATCAGCGTGCCCTCCTCGTACACCTCGGCCCCGGCCGCAGCGGCGAGATCGGCCGTACCGTCCTCGGAAGAGGCGTCGACGACGACCACCTGATCGACCAGGCCCAGCTCAGACAGCGCGAGCAGACTGGTCACGGTGCCCTCGATCGTCTTGGCGGTCTCGCGGGTCGGCACGCAGACGGTGACGGTGGTCGAGGCCTTGTCTGCGACGAGGCGATAGATCTCGAAATCGGCGTGGTCGTAGGTCCGGAGAGCGTTCACGGGCTGAGGGGTGGCAGGATACCCCTGATGCTCTTCCGGGCCTGTGACAGGACTTTCGATCTGACGAACAAGGCGCTCATCGTCGGGATCGTCAATGCGACCCCGGACTCGTTCTCCGACGGGGATCCGATGGGGATCGAGCACGCAGAACGGCGCGCCACGGAACTGGCCGAGCAGGGCGCCGACGTGATCGAGATCGGCGGCGAGTCGAACGTATCCAACCGTCCTGCCGTCGAGGCCGATGAGGAGATAGAGCGCGTCGTGCCCGCAGTCGAGGCGGCTGCTGCGACCGGGCTTGCGGTTGCGATCGACACCTACAAGCCCCCTGTGGCCAAAGCGGCAATCGAAGCAGGCGCGACGATCGTCAATGACATCTCCGGGCTCGGAGATCCGCTGATGCACG
>JBJTBI010000168.1:0-7253 GCA_046091265.1 bacterium | reverse complement strand
GTTGGAGCGCACCGAGAGGTTCATCCCGATGAAACCGGCGGCTCCGGAAAGCACACCTCCGATCAGGAAGCCGATCGCCGTGCGGGCATCCTGGAGCGGGATCAGCAGCAACGCAACGACGATGCCGACGCCGGCGATGATCAGGTATTGGCGGCGCAGATATGCGCTAGCACCTTCCTGGATCGAGCCGGAGATCTCCTGCATCTTCTTGTTGCCGGCCGACTTCGACAGCAGCAGCTGCGTCATCAAAAGGCCGTAGACCACGGCGGCAGCGGCACAGCCGAGCGCCAGAACGATTCCATAATCGGTTAAGAACTGAGTCAAGAGTCCTCCTTATTGGGTGGGCGGCGCGGGAGAATACCGTTCCGCTCGGGCGTCAGGCTTTACGCCTTGTCACCGCCGGGCGTCCAAAGCCCGGAATCGGCTTGGCTATGGGGTTTCGAGGGTTCTTCCGCTTCTCCGGGAGACGCGCCTTCCTTCCCCTCGTCGGAGCCTCCGCCCGCTTCCTTGGCATATGCGAGCTTGAGTTCGCTGACCGCTTGAGCGATCTGCGGACGGGCCTCCTCGGGTGCGTATCCGGACATGGCTTCGGCCGCATCTATGCCGATCCGGGCCTGCTCGAGGTCGCGCTCATCCTCTTTGCCGATCCTCCTCGCCGCGAGGTTGAGCAAGCTCACCGCGCTCTGCAGGATCAGATCCTCCATCCGTACCTTCCTGATCTCCTCCTCCATCTGGCGACGGAGCTCTTCCTCCTCGGGGGTCGGCGCCTTCGGTTCGGCGGGGTCAGCCTCGGTGCCTGTGGGTTGTGACTGGTCGTCGTTCACTTCTCAGCTCCTCTCGGGCGAATACGACCGTGCGGTCAGATCGACAGACAATCGCAGAATCTCCTCGAGCGACTCACCTTGCTCGAACGCCTCGCGCGCCCTCTGCGCTCCGTTCATCGCCGGTAGATCGACTGTGATTCCCATCGCTTCGGCCGCCGGACTCGCCCACTCGACCGTTCGCTCGAGCAACTCCCTCGTCGGAACGACCTCCCCGGCTTCGAAGTCGATCATCTCGCCATCCATCCCGTAGCGAATCGCCCGCCAGAAGTTCTCCTCTATCTCGCGGTCGAGCCTGAGATCGTGGTTCCGGCCGCCCACCTCGTCGGAGTCGAGAGCGGGCTGCCCGACACAGGCCGCCGCAAGGCCAGCAAGCGCCGTCGACTCTGCCCCGTCGGTCTGCGCGTCGCAGATGCGCACCTCGACGGTGCCGAAATGATGATGTGGGCGGACGCTCCACCAGAGTTGGGTTGCCTCGACGATGGTGCCGGTGCGATGCAGGAGCTCCACGAACCCCGCGTAGGTATCCCAATCGACGAACGGCTGATGCACACCACAACGTGGGAAGCTGCGAGTGAAGATCTCGGTCCTCACCGAGTGCAGACCGCTATCGCGACCGTCGAGGAAGGGCGAGTTGGCGGATACGGCGAGCAGGATCGGCAGGTACTCACGCAGCCGGTCGCTGACCGCTACCGCGCGATCGGCGCCATTGATGCCGACGTGAACGTGCATGCTCCACGTGTTGTTCCTCTGGGCAACCCATCCGAGGTCATGCTGCAGACGCCGGTAGTGCGGGGTGTCTATGATCTGCTGGTCACGGTCGTCCGCCCAGGGATGGGCACCGACCGAGCCGAGTGCGACCCCAGAACTCTCGGCCAGCGAGAAGAGTCTGTCCCTGCTCGCCTGTTGCTGCTGCACGGCCTCACCGAACGTCTCCCCCCTGCCGGAGCGGATCTCGATCTCGGTATCGATGAGTTCACCTGCAGCCGAATCAGCGAGCACGCCGTCGGATTGGCAGAGCGCGTAGATCTCCTCGAAACGATGGACCAATTCGAGCGACTCCGGGTCGAGGAGCAGGAACTCCTCCTCCAGCCCGATGGTGAAGTCTTTCGAGACCTCGAAGACCTCCTTCACTCGATCCAGATCCAGCCCGTGATCGTTGGCATCGGCTTCCGCCACGCAGATTCCTATCAGGCGAGGTCGAAGTAGAGCGCGTAGAGGAGGTCCACGGCCGGACTGGAGGTGTGGACCGTCACCTCCGGTGGAACCTCCAGCAGCCGCTCCGAGTAGTTGAAGATGATCTTCACCCCGGCATCGACCAGGCGGTCGGCGACCTCCTGCGCGGACTCAAAAGGAACCGCAAGCACTCCGACCACCACCTGCTGATCGGAGACGACCGCTCCGAGTTGGTCGAAATCGTGGACGACGAGTTCACCGATCTTGGTGCCGACCAGATCCGGATCGATATCGAACATCGCCACCACCTGGAAGCCGTGGTCGGCGAAGATGTCCGAACTGGCTATTGCCTGACCGAGGTTTCCTGCCCCGAACAGGGCGATGTTGTGCTGGCCCGAGGTGCGGAGGATCTTCCTGATCTCCTCGAGCAAGGAGTCGACGCCGTAGCCCACGCCACGCTTGCCGAACTTCCCGAAGCCCGAGAGGTCACGACGGATCTGGGTCGAGTTGATGTGTGTGTAGGCGGCCAGCTCCTGTGAGGAGATCGTCTCCTTGCCCATCTTCCTGGCCTGGGTCAGCACCTGGAGATAGCGGGAGAGCCTCGCTGCAACTCCCAGGGAGAGACGCTCACCAGCGGGGGCGGAGTCGATTCCGGAACGGGGGTCTGCGACTGATTGCTCCATCGACTAGAGGCTAGCGAGCCGAGCCGTGACCGCACTGTGATCGATGCCCAGTTCGCAGACCTCCTCTCCTTCGATCTCGATCACAGGAATGCGCTCGAGATTGCGGCGGAGCAGCGCTTGGTCCGATTCGATATCCACCTCGATCAAGTCGAATTGCATCCCTTCCTCCCTCATCCGCTCCAGAGCATCCCTCGCCTCGTCGCAGAGATGGCACCCATCACGGCCGTAGAGGACGAGCTTCGGGTTGCCGCTCATCGGACCTTCTCGGCGAATGCATCGAGAGAGAGATAGTCGGGATAGAGAATCGGGGCACTGGAACTGGCGATCGCGGCCGCGGCGATCATCGCAGCGTTGTCGGTGCAGAGTTCGATCGGAACCAGCTTGAGGTCGAGACCGTGTTCGTCGCATAGATCCGACGCTGCCTTGCGCAACTCCGCATTCGCTGCCACACCTCCGCCGAGAGCAACCGCATTCCAGCTCCCATCCTCGATTGCGGCACCGAGTCGATCGATCAGCTGATCTACCGCCGCACGCTGAAATGAAGCCGACAGGTCCGCGCATCGGGCGGCGGTCTCTGCAGGGCCCAGGTCCCGAACCAGATATGCGAGGGCAGTCTTGAGCCCGCTGAAGCTGAAATCCAGTCGACCCGAGTCCGGCCTGGATACCGGCAGATCGAACGCTTCCGGATCGCCTTCCTCGGCTGCCCTCTGTATCGCCGGACCTCCGGGAAATCCGAGATCGAGGAGACGGGCGGCCTTGTCTAAAGCCTCTCCCGCAGCGTCATCCAGAGTGGTGCCGAGAAGATCGTAACCGTCATGACCCGTCACGCCGGCCAAGTGGGTGTGTCCGCCGCTCGCGACCAGACAGCAGAAAGGCGGTTCCAACGGATCGGGCTCGAGGAAGTTCGCGGAGACGTGACCCTGAAGGTGATACACCGGGAACAGGGGCAGTCGATTTGCTGCAGCGAGGGATTTCGCGGTGGTGAAACCGACCAGCAGGGCGCCGATCAGGCCTGGACACCGCGTGACCGCGATACCGTCGAGTTCGTCCAAGGCAACGTCCGCCTGGTCGAGGGCTGCGGCTACGACTCCGTTGATCAATTGGATGTGATGACGTGAGGCGATCTCAGGGACGATCCCGCCGAAAGCCTCGTGGAACGAAGCCTGAGAAGAGATCACGTTCGAGAGGATGCGGTTGTCTTCGACCACCGACGCGCAGGTGTCATCGCACGAGGTCTCTATCGCGAGCAGCCTGGTCATCGGGGAACCTCAGCCGACTTCCGACGGCTCGCCCGAAAGTGCGTGCCACATGATCAGTGCGTCCTCACCGTTGTCCTGGTAATAGCGCTGGCGTCGACCGGCGCGCTGGAACCCGAGCCTCTCGTACATCGTGATCGCGGCCTCGTTGGACTCGCGCACCTCGAGGGTGAACCGCGCCCCGGGACCAGACCGCTCGAACATCTCTCCGATCAGCGACGCCGCGACTCCGCGACGTCGCATCTCGGGAGCGACCGCGACGTTCATCAGATGCCAGACCCTGTCGTAACGAGCGCACACGAGGTAGCCGTGGATCTCCCCGTCGGGGCCATGAGCCGCAAGGCAGATGCTGCTCGGCTTGGAGAGCTCGAGCACGAACATCGCCAGCGACCACGGGGTGGAGAACGACCGGCGCTCGATAGCGATCACCGAGGGCAGGTCAGAGTAGCCAAGGGCCCTGAGTTGGGGTTCGCCCGTCATGTCCTCAGCCGGCCTTCCCCGTGTCTCGTTCAATCCATCGTTTCGCATCGGGCTCTCTCAGGTAGATGGGCTCGATCGCATCGAACGGCGCTGCCTCGGCTTCCGTCGCCAGTCTGCAGACGTGCCGCGCGTCGATCGAATGAGCCGTGGATTCCGACCCTGCGACCTCTGCCCCGGCGCTCTCGAGTTCTGATCGAAATCGTAGCGAGCCGTCGCCGACTGCCAAGGGGGCATCTGGTACCAGCGCAACGATCCTCCCGAACTCCTCCGGTTCGACGCAGGTCGCTGGAAGGATCAGGGAACCATCGCTGGCGAACAAAGCCACAAAAGCTTGATGCCGTCGGGCATCCAGCACTGCCACTCGTGACCTCCCCTCGGCTTCGGGCAGCCCTCTGGTCCCTTCGGCCAGAACGTCGAGCGTCGAGACCGCAGCGACTTCTACTCCGGTCGCCTGTGCCAGGGCTCTGCCCGTGGCCACGCCTACCCGAAGCCCCGTGTAGGAGCCCGGACCGATCCCTATCCCGATCCGTGCGATCCGCTGCCAGCCCCCCGCGGTTTCGACACATCGCTCCACCGCGGGAAGGAGGTCGCTCGCATGCGCGGGCCTCTCTCCATCGGCCGGCGAGTGATCCGACGCGCTGAATTCCTCACCTGACCGATCAGTCACTGCGACCGTCGTGCGGTCGGTGGAGGTGTCGAATCCGAGGATCAGATCCCTGACAGTCGACGCGCTCACCCGATCACCAGACTCCGACTGCCATCGTCAAGCAACTCGATTTGGACTGTCCGCAGATCTCCCTCCACGCGAAGGGTCTCGGACTCGCGTCCCACCGGAGGCCACTCTATGAATGCGATCCTCTCGGCTCCGAGGTAGTCGTCGAGCAGAGCTGGATCCTCGCCCTCCAGGGACTCCAGCCTGTAGAGGTCGAGATGCGAGATGCCTATCTCGTCGCCGCGATAGGTCCGGCCGATGGTGAAGGTCGGTGAGGTAACCGGTTCCTCCACGCCGAGTGCTCGACAGGCCCCTCTGACAAAGGTGGTCTTCCCCGCCCCGAGATCCCCGCTGATCAGGACTACGTCTCCACCGGCGAGTCCTGATGCGAGCTCTGCACCCAGACTCTCGGTCTGTTCTGCGCTTGTGCTGATCGAGGCGGACATCGTCAGCTCCGAACCTCTGCCGATTCGAGTAGTTCCGGAATCCGCGCGAAGTCTTCCTCGAGCCCGCTCGCGTAGGAGGGGGATCGCAGAGCGGCCGCGGGATGGAACAGAGGGAAGAGCGTGGTCTGGAGTGACCCGATTCTGATCTCCCTCGGAACTCCGTGGAGTTGAGTGATCCCCTTCTTCTCACCCGAGAGGAGCCGCGTTGCGAAGTTCCCCAGACTGCAGATGACTCTCGGTTCGACCAACTCGGCCTGCCGCTCGAGGTATGAGCTGCAGGTCTCGATCTCGAGCGAGGAAGGGTCGCGGTTCTCCGGTGGCCGACACTTGACGACGTTCGAGATGAACACCTCTTGCCGGGAGATCCCGATGCCCTCGAGCAGCCGGTCCAGCAGGCGGCCCGAACGCCCGACGAAGGGCATCCCGGATCGATCCTCCTCGGCGCCCGGTGCCTCTCCGACGAAGAAGAGGTCAGCCGCAGGGTCGCCACTGCCGAAGACGACTTGCATGCGCGAGTCGTGGAGCGGACACCTCGTGCAGGCTTCCACCTGCTGACGCAAGCCCTCGAAGACGTCAGCGTGACCTCCCGTACCCGCCGTCATCCTGGGCCACCCGAGTTGTTGCGCGCATCGCGGGCAGCCTTGCGTTTGCGCTTGAACTCGGCCTTCCGCGCCGCCCGGTCGACACTCCTCGAGGATTCGAGCTTCTTCCGTTCGTTCGTGGTGAGCCGCCGGTGGATTGGGCTGTAGGAGGAAGTCGGCAGCCTCTCGACCCGGGATGCCCCGCACTCGGGGCAGCAGACCGATTCGGCGTCGAGGCCGACATGGGGGCCGGTCAACTCCTCGAACTCGGCTCGGCATTCACTGCAGGAGAACTCGTAGATCGGCATAGAGCCCAATCGTAGTCCCGACCCGCGCCTATACTCGTGGTCGACCGTCCGGCATCTCCAATCCGGGAGCTGGAACGGGAGAAAGCGATGACGAAACCCAATCTGACGATCGTCGGGCGAGGCCGCGTTGGCGGATCACTGTCCGCTGCCGCGGAGGTCGCGGGAATCGAGACGGCCGAGGAGGGCCGCGCACGCGCCGCGCTGCTCTGCGTCCCGGACGACGCGATTCACGACGCCTGCGTTCAGTTGGGGGAGCGCACGCCTGAGCTCGTGGGACACGTCAGCGGTGCCTGCGGATTGGATGTGCTCTCCCCCGCCAGCGATCGCGGGGCAGCGACTTTCTCGCTCCACCCCCTCCAGACCTTTCCGGACTCACAGACACCGGTTGGAGGCGTTCCATGTGCAGTGTCGGGGAGCAGCCGAGAGGCGGTCGAGTTCGCAGAGACTCTGGCGACGGCCCTCGGGATGCGCCCATTCGAGGTGCCCGAGGAGGCCCGGGCTGAATACCACGCTGCAGCCTCGATCGCGTCGAACTTCCTCATCGCAATCGAACAGGCGGCAACCGAACTGATGGCGCGAGCGGGGATCGAGGACGGCAGGGAGCTGCTCTCTCCGCTCGTACTCTCGACGGCAGCCAACTGGTCCGAACGAGGAGGCGAGGCGCTGACAGGTCCGATCGCGAGAGGCGATACCGAGACGATCGCGCGGCACCGTGATGCGATCGGCAGGACCTGGCCGGAACTCCTCGACGCTTACGATCGTCTGGCCGAACTGACGGCCGGGGTGGCAG
>JBJTBI010000167.1:0-4712 GCA_046091265.1 bacterium | reverse complement strand
GTCGCCGCCGATGGCACCTTCGCCCGCTCCGCGAGCATCACGGGCCCGGACCGACTGCTGGCGGTTCCGGCCTCGAGATCTCGCGTGTATACGAGTGGCGTCGGTGCTTCTCTGTGCGCCGGGGTCGCCTTTGCCGATGCCGGATCGACCCCGAATGCATGTGGCCTGGGAGTCGTTGGTGAGTACTCGGGCCACGACACCGCCTGGCTCGGACCCCTCTTCAACTTCGTCTCGGATCTTCCGGGTCGCACGGCGCTTCGAATCGAGTGGTCGCAGGCAGGTCGCGCGCTGGTCGGCCTATCCAGTCCGAGGGATCTGAGCCGAGTCAGTCGAGTCAGTGCACGGGTGATCCTCGATCCGTCGAGCACTGGAGCGGTGCGGCTCGCTCTCCGCGACTCTCGTGGGAGAGTGGCGATCGCCCGCTCCTTCGGTAACCCTGTCGAGCCGGTGACCGGGACGGGCAGTGACCTGCGTTTGTGGCCGCAACAGATCTGGGCACCGCGGAGCGCATTTCGAGGTGTCGATCTCGGCAAGATCACGGCGGTCGGTCTCGCCACGGAGGGAACCGGACGCGCGTGGTTGATCGATGCGAGCAGTCGCGGTGCACGCCCGGCGCCTAGGGCGGCCGTCCTCCCGACCGCGAACCTCCGCGATGCCCAAGAGAGCGTCCCGCCCGGGCAGACGACTCTCGTTCCGTATCGCGTGACCCTCGATCGACCCGCACCGCGCGGAGCGCGGATTCGTGTCTGGATGGATGGATCCGCAGCCATTCCAGCGGTGAACGAGACCGCGATCGTGCCGCCCGGCGGCAGGAGCGCCACGGTCCAAGTGGAAGTGAACGCATCAGGCGACTTCGTCGCGGACTCGCTCTACCCGTGGATCTACACGACCAGAGGCGCGACGGTCGGGAAGTGGAACGCGGCCTTCACCGTGGCGGCCTCGACCATGGGTGCCGGGTCGGTCCCGAGACTCGTGAACCGCAGCCCTGTGGCCTCGACCGAACCCGGGGGGAGATTCGTCTGGCGTCTGTCGCCCCGCAACGCCTCCGGTCCGATCTCGGCAGAGGTCCGTGCGATCAGCTCATCACTCGATTTCTCCGATCTCGATCCCGCTTTCAGACGAATACACGGGTTGCCGGAGTCGGGTCCGATCGGCGCGGATCAGCCGCTGGTGCTCGAATCGCGGAGGACGCCTTCTGGCGAGTACCGGATAACGCTCCCTCTTGCCGCCAACGCGAGAGAGGGGGCATCGATCGATCTCGCCTTCACCGGCATCGACGGTGCTGTCGGCGCAGGAGCCGGTCATCTGAGCGGTTTGGTGGTCGGCCGCTAGATTCGGGTCAGTCCCGACCGGTGGCCCTCTCGGCACTCGGATCGTGCCAGAAGGGGTGGGGGATCCCGACCAGCCGGTTGATCCCCACCGCGAGGGCAGTTGCGACTAGGACCCCCACCAGCATGACGGCCCAGTCCTCGGGCCTCGAGAGCAGACCCATCGCCACCACCAGCGTGGTCGCGACCGCGGGGATGTGCAGCACCCTCAGTCCCATCAGGACCGAGATCGCAAGAGCGAGGCCTACCAGGATCGCTCCGAGCCGGTGCCAGTCGAGGTCGGTGGTGTCGGGAGGGACGTTCACCAGGCCGAAGATCAAGAGGGCAGCGATGCCGGTGGCTAGTCCGATCAGATGACCGCCGATGACATTGCGCGGGTTCGCCTCTTGGGCAAGCGGGAAGGCAAAGAGGATGAAAAGCGTTGCACCGATCGGCGGGAAGACGAAGGGCTCCGCTCTCCAGACGGCGAGAGCGCCGACCACCGCCATGGTCAGGGTCGACGCGATGACGACGTAGATTGGGGTCGATCGGTACGCAGCGGAGACATCAGCGATGCTCTTTCGAGCTGGCAGTTTCATGACCGTGGAATCTACCCGTATCACCCGGTGCCCGCCGCATTTCGCGGTCGGGGCGAGTAAGGTCTGTCGGGACATGAGGCATCGATCCAATCAGAGGAGAGGTTGAAATGACGAAGTTGATGCGTATCGCGCTGGCGCTTTCGTGCGTCGTGGTGTTCGCATTCGGAATTGCTGCGTGCGGCAGCAGCGGCGGAACCACATCGACTGTCACCAAGACGGTCGAGGAGAAGCAGAACGACGACAACGAGAACGACAACCAGACTCAAAACGGGAACGACAGCGTTTCCAAGCAGAAGAAAGAGTGACGGAAGAACAACAAGGGCTACCCAGAAGACTGCGCCAACATTCCCTGATTCGAATCCGATTCACCCGCCCCCGCACAGTCGATGGCGTGGGCGGGAGAATCGGACTCAGCCGTCGGCGGACTGGATCGACTGCACCAACTCGTCGATCACCGGCTGGGCCAGCAGTATCGATATCTGATCGTCGATCGCCGATGTCGCTGCGACCTCTTCCAGATCGGAAGCAGTTACCAGATCGAGCAGCACCTCGTTCCAATCGCTCCCGTCGCCGATGATCACCCCCTCCACCTCGAAGCGAGCAACGGGGGCGAGTCCTGCGAAGTCTTCGGTTGCCTCGCTCCCGACCCTCGATCCCCTGACCCGAACGAGTAGTGATTCGTCGTCTTCGGGCTGTGCGGAGTCGGTCGACCGCGGTCGACATGCCATCACGATGGTCGACTCCATGCCCGCGTCTTTGTGCAGGTGCAGTTCCTGGAAGTCCTCTCGCCGCTGCATCTCGAAGAACGCGGCCCTGCTCGGATAGCGGACGATCGCTACCCGGTCGTATTCGGGGGATCCGCTGAGTTGGCTCGAGACATCTGCGCCGAAAGCGACCATTCCTCCCACCGCCTCGATTGGACCGAACGGCGCGTAGAGATCGTCGGCCTCACGACCGGTGAGTGTCGTCTCGCGTCCGTCGGCGTAGTCGGCAATTGCCCGGTACTTCATCAAGTTGATCGCCCAGAAGGGACCATCGTCTTCTTTCGGCAGATCGAACCATCCGCTCAACATCTCCCAGTTGGGCGTGCCGTATCGGGGCTCGGCTGGCGATGACATGAGCGGAACGGTAGTGGAGCCCATGGCACCTCCTCTCTCTGACAGACTGGCGCAATGCGCGAGTACTGGGTGGAAGTAAACGAGGATGTCTCGAATCCCCGTGAGGCTGTGTTCGAGTTCCTGGCAGAACACGAGAATCTCGGCCCTCTGCTGGGCGGAGCGAGTATCTCCAGGGTGCGCGATGGTGACACCGAGCGCAATGGGGTGGGCTCCGTGCGCAGAGTAAAAGTAGGCCCCGCCCGGCCGTTCGAAGAGACGGTCACCAGGTTCGAACCGCCTTCGCTGATCGAGTACCGGATCACCAAGGGCGGTCCGCTGCGCAACCACATCGGGATCGTCGCGTTGAGCGACGTCTCCGGTGGCGGGACCAACATCGACTACCGCATACGGATTGCCTCCCGAATACCCGGTCTGGCCCCGTTGGTGCGCAGGAAGCTCACTCACGACATCACCCGCAGCATCGCCAAGCTCGATTCCCAGCTGGCTGCTGCCTAGTTGCCCGGGTCGATTCCGGTAGAGTTGGCCACGGTGGTTCGCACAGGGAGGAACACCAGACTCGTCGCTGCAGGGACGATCTCCGCCCTGCTGCTGTTCGCTGCTCTGGGAGCGAGCGGGGCCGATGCCGCTGCGCCGAACTTCGACTCGGCTGCATCGATCGGCGAGATCCATGTGACCGATGCGGACCCCGGTCAGGCGCTGAAGCTCGTCACACCTGCAGGCAAGACAGTCCAGCAGGGGGTGGCCGACTCCTACGGTTCGAAGATCTTCTACTTCCTCAAGGAGGGTTCCCGGTTCCGCGTGGTCAGCTCTACAGGTGGCGGCACCGTGCGGAGCCCCTTGCTTACGGTCAAGCGGAGGGGCGCCCATCCCAAGCAGACCTTCTACGAACGCCAGGACCTGCAGCAAGGCCTCAACTACGTGACCACCCGTGACGGCACCAAGCTGGCGGTGACGGTGCGCCTCCCCTTCGGCGCGAGCAACCTCGCAGGCGCGAAGTTCCCGACCTTGATCGAGTACTCCGGATATCAGACCGCGGCGCCCGGTGACCTGATCACAGCCCTCACCGGTGGCGATGCCGGTAACCCGGATCTCCTGCCTGCGTCTTCGACGATCGTCGGTGCCGCCCTCGGTCGGATGTTCGGATTCGCCACGGTCAGCGTGCAGATGCGCGGCTCGGGATGCTCCGGTGGCGCCTTCGACCTGTTCGGCCTGCCGACCATCTACGACGGCTACGACGTGGTCGAGACTGTGGCTTCCCAGGATTGGGTCAAGGGTGGAACGGTCGGGATGGCCGGGATCTCGTTCTCGGGCATCACCCAGTTGCTCACCGCAGGCACGCGGCCGCCGCATCTGGCGGCGATCTCACCGTTGTCGGTCACCGACGACGTCTACTCGGCGACGGGTTATCCCGGCGGCATCTTCAACCAAGGCTTCGCCTTCTCGTGGATCACCCAGCGCGCCGACGATGCCGAGCCTGCGCCCGGCGGAGGCCAGCCCTGGGCACGGGAGCTCGCCGATCCGTCGAGTCCGGATTACGACCCTGTCTGTGCCGCCAACCAGGAGATGCGACTGCAGACCCTCGACTTCGAGCAGTTGATCCAGGACAACCCCTATCGCACGCCTCGCCTGTTCGCCCAGCGGGCTCCCTCCTTCTGGATGAACAAGATCCGGGTACCGACCTTCCTCGT
>JBJTBI010000166.1:0-3191 GCA_046091265.1 bacterium | reverse complement strand
GTCTGGTGCGCGTCCTCGACGATGCGACGGATCTCGTCGTCGATCTCGCGGGCGATTTCCTCGGAGTAGTCGGACTCGGCCGAGAACTCACGACCTAGGAACGGCTGGCCGCGGTCATGGCCGAATACGCGAGGCCCGAGGCGCTCTGACATTCCGAAGCGCATCACCATCTGCTTGGCCGTCTCGGTCACCTTCTCGAGATCGTTCGAGGCGCCAGTGGTTATCTCACCGAAGATGATCTCCTCGGCGGCGCGACCGCCAAGGGTCATCGCCATCGTGTCCGAGAGTTCGGCACGGGTGGTGAGGAACTTGTCCTCCGACGGCAGCGAGATGGTGTAGCCGAGGGCTTGGCCGCGACTGATGATCGAGACCTTGTGGACGGGGTCGCAGTTTTCGAGCTTGTGGCCGACGATCGCGTGGCCCATCTCGTGGTACGCGGTGACGAGACGCTCCTTCTCGGACATGATCCTGGTCTTCTTCTCGGGGCCGGCGATCACCCGCATGATCCCCTCCTCCAGCTCGAGCATGGTGATCTCGCGCTTGCCCGAGCGGGCGGTTAGGAGTGCCGACTCGTTGATCAGGTTTGCCAGATCGGCGCCGGTGAAACCGGGGGTCTGGCCGGCGAGCACATCGAGGTTTATCTCCTTGCTGATCGGCTTGCCACGGGTGTGTACCTCGAGGATCTTCTTGCGGCCCTGGCGATCGGGACGGTCCACCGCGACCTGACGATCGAAGCGCCCAGGCCGGAGCAAGGCCGGATCGAGGATGTCGGGCCGGTTGGTGGCCGCGACCAGGATCACGTTGTCGTTCATCTCGAAGCCGTCCATCTCGACCAGGAGCTGGTTGAGGGTCTGCTCGCGCTCGTCGTGTCCGCCGCCCATCCCGGCACCGCGGTGGCGACCCACGGCGTCGATCTCGTCCATGAAGATGATGCAGGGGGAGTTCTGCTTGGCCTGCTCGAAGAGGTCTCGCACGCGGCTCGCGCCAACGCCGACGAACATCTCTACGAAGTCCGAGCCCGAGATGGAGAAGACGGGAACGCCTGCCTCGCCAGCAACCGCGCGTGCGAGCAGGGTCTTTCCGGTACCAGGAGGTCCGTAGAGCAGGACGCCCTTGGGGATGCGCGCGCCGAGCGACTGGAACTTGCGCGGGTTCTCGAGGAACTCCTTGATCTCGTGGAGTTCCTGAACGGCCTCGTCGACTCCGGCGACGTCCCGGAAGGTGATCTTGGGAGCGTCGACTGCCATGCGCTTGGCCTTCGACTTGCCGAACGACATCACGCGCGAGCCGCCGCCTTGCATCTGGTTCATCAGGAAGATCCAGAAGCCAAAGAAGAGGAGGAACGGCAAGACATAGGTGAGCAGCGAGAGCAGGCTCGACCCGCCGGTGCCCTTGACCTCGATGGCTACGTCGTTCGTCTCGAGTTGATTGAGCAGCGACTGCTCGATGTTGTTCGGGTAGCCGGTGGAGTACTCCTCGCCCTTCCTGGGGGTGACGTCGATCGTGTTGTCCTTGGTGTTGATCACCACGGACTTGAGCTCACCCGAGTCGGTCTGGGCGAGGAACTCGTTGTAGGTGGGCTGTTTGGTGGGCTCCCCAGGATTGATCAGGCGCTGCGCGAAGAACGCGAGCACCACGACCACCAAGATGGGAAAGGCCGCGCTGCGGAAGAACCGTTTCACTGTCAAGCGAGGGTAACAGTCAGGAGGCGGCGGCTGGGTGCAAACGCCCCCTCGGCATCAGGCGTGGCGAGGCGGGGTCAGGAATCGTCGTACAGGGCGACCACGTGGTCGAGGTTCCGGTGCTTCTCGTCGATGTCCAGCCCGTAGCCGACCGCGAACTCGTTGGGGATCTCGAAACCGACGTAGCGACCCGGCAGCTCGACCCGGCGGCGCTCGGGTTTGGTGAGCAGGGAGCAGACCTCGAGCGAAGTCGGTTGGCGCGAGCGCAGGCTCTTCAGCAGGTAGTGGAGGGTCAGGCCCGAGTCGATGATGTCCTCGACGATCAGCACATCACGGCCCTGGATGGGTGAGTCGAGGTCCTTGAGGATCCTCACCACCCCGGAGGAATCGGTGGCGGATCCGTAACTGGAGACCGCCATGAAGTCGATCTCGCAAGGCACGGTGATCTGTCGCATCAGATCGGCGACGAACGGGACCGCGCCCTTGAGGATGGCGACGAGCAGGACTCCCTGTGGATAGTCGGTGCTGATCTCGGTGGCGAGCTCGGACACCCGCTGCTTCAGGTCCTCGGCTGGCACGAGTACCTCGCCGAGTTCTGGATGTGTGGTCGCGGCCGCCTCCATCGGGTCGACTCTGAGTCTATGCGCCGGACCCGGCGCCAGGGCTGGAGACCGAAGCGGTGATCAGGGCCGGCGCGGGATCGCCCGGGTCGGCAGCGAACTCCCTCGAGACCGCTACCCCTGCGACCCACACGACCCTCCCCTCGGAGTCCGAGACGACCGGCAGCCGATGCCGGAGAGATCGGGGTACCCGACGGTCGAGGAACAGGTCGGCAAGCGACTTGCTGCCGTCGAGCCCCAACGGGGCGATCCGGTCGCCGTCGTTCCAGGTCCTCACCGTGAGCCCGCTCTCGCCCAGACGGTCCAGTGAGCAGACGGCGACCTCGGGGCCATCGGGTTGGAGGTTGCGCTGCGAGATCTCGGCGCGGACCTCCCATTCGCCCAATCTGCAACGACCGGGAACCGAGAGGGCGGTTGGTTCGGGCAGTCGCTCCTCGCGCCCGGGCCGGCCGAGGACGAAGAGGATCTGTCCGAACTCCAGCCGCGCCTCCAGTCCTGAGCCGAGTTCGACCGTGCCACCCTCCGGCCGCTGGCTGAGTCGCCAGATCTCATCCGCGCGGTTACGACCCATTGCAACCGGCCGGCCTGAGCCGACTCGCTCGGCGGCACTCCTGAGGGCGATCCGTCTGACCGCCGGGTGGAGCGAGGACAGGGCCTCGGCGGGTAGGGCGAGGCCCAGCGGCTCGCCGATCGGAGCGGCGCTGAGGTGCGGTGCCAGCGCCTCGAGTGCCAGCGCCTCGAGTGCTTCCGCCTGCTCGAGGAGCTCTGCGCGGGTCTCGGCGAAGCTGTCGTAGACCACCGGATCGAGGTAGGCATACGGCGCCTGCTGGCCCAGCTCGACGCCGATCTGGGCGATGGTATCGCGCAGCGCCACCACCGTCACGCTGAC
>JBJTBI010000165.1:0-2878 GCA_046091265.1 bacterium | reverse complement strand
CCCAGCCAGGCGGCGCAGCCCCGCCGTACCGCGACCCGCATCGACCGCAACCGGCTGGCCCTGGTGCTGGCGGAGCTGACCCGCCATGGCCGGCTGCCGCTCGGCTCGGCCGATGTCTTCGTGAACGTGGTCGGAGGAGTGAGGCTGGACGAGCCCGGCGCCGATCTGGCGGTGGCTCTGGCTGTTGCATCGGCCAATTCCGGCGAGGCGTTGCAATCGGAGGGCAGACCGCTGGCCTGCTTCGGTGAGGTCGGTCTGACCGGCGAGTTGCGCTACGTCGCCCATGCCGACCGGAGGGTTGCCGAGGCCCGGAAGTTCGGTCTCGGCTCCGTGATCGGACCGGAGCCAGGGGAGGGGAAGCCGGACGGGATGAAGATCGTCGGCACCATCCGAGAGGCCCTGAAAGCCGCCGGAGTGTCGCGGCGGCGCGGCGATCGGGGCGGGCAGGATCAGTCTCGGCGCGCGGCCTGACCGGGTAGCACTTTCCCGCTCCCAATAAGGATTTCCGCACATTGCAGGCACTTTCCGAGCGGCAGGTTGGAGGCCGCTGATTTGCGCTAAAACAACTATTGATGACGCCTTCCAAATCAGGAGATGAGACACACAGGGAGTTGGAGGAGCGTCAGGATCCCCGGTTGCTTCGCGCCCTCGACATGGTTGCCCCCGGCACCGGCCTCAGAGAGGGAATCGACAACATCGTCCACAGCCGAACCGGTGGCCTGCTGGTGATCGGGGATCCGGAGGAGATCTCCTTCCTCTTCTCCGGAGGGATTCCGATGGATCTCGACTACACACCGGCGTTGCTCTATCAGGTGGCGAAAATGGACGGCGCGATAGTCCTCGATCAGGACGCCACCAAGATCGTCGCCGCGAACGTCCAGTTGATGCCCGACCCGACGATCCTCTCCGACGAGACGGGTACCCGCCACCGCACCGCCGAGCGAGTCTCCAAGCAGACCGACGCTCTGGTGGTGGCGATCTCCGAGCGGCGTGAGGTCGTCTCCATCTACCTCGGGGGGATGAAGTACATCCTCCAGGAGATTCCGGCAGTGCTCGCCAAGGCGAATCAGGGGCTTCGTAACCTCGACAAGTACCGGGCCCGTCTCGACTCTATGAGCACCCGTTTGACCGAATTGGAGTTCGAGGGTCGCGTGGTCCTCTACGACGTCTTGTCGGTGCTGCAGCGGGTCGAGTTGGTGAGCCGGATGGCGGTCGAGGTGGAGCGCTACATCGTCGAGCTCGGTGCCGAGGGCAGGCTGATCGAGATGCAACTCGAGGAGACCCTCGTGGGAGTCGCGGCCGACAAGTCGGCGCTCATCCGCGACTACGCCACCACCGATACCGAGCAGAGCCTCTCCGATGCTCTCAGCGCACTCAGTCAGCTTCCGCATCAGGAGTTGCTCGACTACGGGCGCCTTGCCGAGTTGCTCGGCTACGACCGCAAGACCTCCACTCTCGAGTTCCCGGTGTCCTCGCGCGGATACCGGGTTCTCGGGAGGATTCCGAGATTGCCGAAGCTGGTGGTACAGCGGATCGTCCAGGAGTTCGGTGGACTCGAGGAGGTCCTCGCGGCGAGCGACGACGATCTCGAGGCCGTCGAGGGCGTGGGAGCGACCCGAGCAAAGGAGATCAGAGAGGGAATGCGCCGGATTCGCGAGGTCGAACCGGTCGACAGATACTTGCAGGACTGAATCGAGACAGGACCAATCCAGGGGCCCCGCCCCGAGACCCGAGGAGGAGACCATTCCAGAGCTAACAGAAGATCAGGTGAAGGACGCAGGCGGCGAGGTAGAGCTCGAAGTCGTGTACGAGCACATCGAGTTCGAGGTCGGTGACAAGGTCGTCTACCCGCATCACGGTGCGGGCAAGGTCCTGAAGAAGGAGAATCGGAATCTGATGGGATCGAGGCGGGAGTACCTGACGATCATGATCCTCCACAACAACATGACCGTCATGGTCCCGTCCGAGAACGCCGCGCGCGCCGGCTTGCGTCGCGTTTGCGACGAAAGCGAACTCAAGAAGGTGATCGCCGTCCTGACCGACCCGGTCTCGGACATGCCGAAGAACTGGAACCGTCGCTTCAAGCACAACCGGGAGAAGATCAAGACCGGAGATGTATTCGAGTTGGCCGAGGTGGTCAGGAACCTTGCGCTCCGTGAGATGGAGAAGGGTCTATCCACGGGTGAGAAGCAGATGTACACGCGCGCCAAGCAGGTCCTGGCCTCCGAGTTCATGTACGCGCTCGACACCGACGACGAGGGTGCTGAGGACTACCTCGACGGTCTGCTGGAGAAGAGCTTCGGCGCAATGCAGGAAGCAGAAGCAGCAGCTGCCTGAGGCGACCCCCATCCTCGCGGCTGCCGGCTCCGGGGAGCGACTCGGAGCCGGTGAGCCGAAGGCCTTGGTCGAACTGGCCGGAAGGCCGATGTACCAGTGGTCACTGGACGCGATCGGCGGGGCGGGCTCGGTCACTCAGGTGCTCGTGGCTGTGCCGGAAGGGCTCGAGGACAGGGTGCCGGCCTCTGTGGGTGACAAGCCGGTGAGGGCCGTGGTCGGAGGCGCCAGTCGCTCGGAGTCGGTTTCCAACGCTCTCGCCCTGGTCGAGGAGGAGTTGGTGCTCATCCACGATGCTGCTCGCCCTCTGGCCGACGCAGCCCTCTTCGATCGGCTGGTGGATCTCCTCGGAAGCGACGACACGCTCGCCGGCGCGATCGTCGCCTCCCCAATCGTCGACACGGTCAAGCGGGTGGGCGAAGACGAATCCGTCTCAGAGACGATCGACCGGTCGTCTCTGAGGGCCGCCGAGACTCCCCAGGCCTTCCGAACCGGGGCGCTCCGGGATGCGATCGCCTCCGGCCCTCGGGATGCGACCGACGAC
>JBJTBI010000164.1:0-3376 GCA_046091265.1 bacterium | reverse complement strand
GGAGACGTCGGAACCTGCATCGGGCTCTGATGAGCAGAAGGCCGCGACCTTCGGTTCGTCGACGCTGCCGTAGCACTGGGGAATCCAGTCGCCGATCTGTTCAGGCGTCCCCGAACCGAATATCGCCGCCACCGCGAGGTTGGTCCCGAAGATCGCCATTCCGATCCCGGCGTCTCCCCAGAAGAGCTCCTCATTGACGATCGGAAGGGTCAGTCCGCTCTCATCGCTGAAGAACTGTCCGAGCGATTCGAATCCGTACAGTCCGATCTTCGCAGCCTCTTGGACGACGGGCCACGGGAACTCTTCCTTCTCGTCCCACTCGTGTGCGGCGGGTCTCACGACCTGCTCAGCGAATCCGTGGACCCAGTCCCTGATGTCCAGCTGGTCCTGCGCAAGCTCCATGGAGACGGTGGTTCCGCCACCGTCCCCGTGGCTGGTCGCCTGCTCGATAGCTTCCTCTGCCTTGGTCGTATCTGTGCTTGCCATCTAAGCCCCCTTTTGTGGCGAACGTCGTCTCCGAGCGCCGGAGTCGTGGCAGAACGGATGCAGGTTTACGGCGCGAACCGCCGCTCTTTCGGAAAAGTTGACTTGCGAGTCAGTTTACCGAAGCGAGCCGTCGTTTCATGGCTCGCTCGGACGAATCGAAGATCAGGCATAGCTGCTCGAGGTCTCCGGAGCAGGCCCGATGGTGGGCTCGAACCAGATCCGCAGGCATCAGGAGGGCGGCTGCGAATGCGTTCGCTTCGACCTCCGCAGGGGGGAGTTCGGGTCGATCGGACTCCTCCACGCTCCCGTGTCTGCAGAAGAGTGCCTGCTGTCCGGTTCGGTGCAGGATCCAGTGGCCGAGTTCATGAGCGATCGTGAAGCGTTTACGGGGCGGCCACTCCCGAGCCTCGGCGGCGTTGACCCAGATTTCCCCGCGACTGGCCAGCAGCAGCCCCGAGATCGATTGCCCCGGACCGACCTGAGGCGCTCCGGGCGCAGCGGACATGTTCTCCACCTCACGCACGAGGAGGCCGAAGCAGGAATCGGCGATCTCTTCTATCGGCACAGGAGGCTGCTTGCCGTCCCAGACGTAGTCCGGGACGCCAGCGAGGACCTCGGCCGCCCGTTGCTCGAGATCCTCGACTGGAGCAGGGTCCGGACGTGGTTCTGTCGTCGTCACCCGCCGCCTCCGAGGAATGCCCGGTCGATCTCGTCCCATTCCGAAGCCGGTTTCTCGATCGGGGGGCTCGCCATCCCGGCCGCATCGCCAGCAGAGGCGGAGTCGAGGTCGCTGACGTAGCGAGGGTCGGGCGCTCCTACCCTGGCCCTTGCCACCTCGGTGGTGGGGGGAGGCGGTACATCTCCTCCTCGTCTGGCGGCAAGTGACAGCTCTTCTACCGGTACCTCGAAGATCGACCCCAGGCCCTCGAGCACTCTGGCCGATACCCCGCGCCAAGGGAGGAGTCCCTGCTCCATCTCGTGGTAGTAGCTGGCGACTCTGGGATCGCCCGCGGGAGCATCGAGCCAGGCCGCCAGGCGCTCGCATACCGTGCTGCGAGTCAGGCGATTGCGTTCACGCAGTCTGGGCAGCAGGATCGGCCACTCCCCGCTTGCGCCGTCCATCGATCGCCAGAGCCGGTCTGCGATACGTCCGGCCTGAGAGGCCTCGAACGCCCCTGCATCCCATTCCCTCCTGGGCGCGTTCATGAGATAGCGGTCTACCTTCGACGCCAGTTCCTGACGGTTCGACTCATCTACCTCGGCGAGGTAATCGAGAGGGGAACCGGCTCTCCCGCTCTCGAAATCCTCTACGTACCTCGCGAAGACGCTGTCGATCTGGCTCACTACCAATCCTCTCCGAGTTCCGTGCGCACAGCATCCTTGAACCGCTGCCAGATCTTGTGGACGTTCGCCTCGGTCATCTCGTGGGGGTTCGTGCCGAACTCTTCGTTCACCATATTGGCCGTGTCGCGCGCGGAAAGTCCGTAGAAGCCCATCTCGACCGGACCGTACAACTCGACGGTCCGCCTGTGCTGTGGATCGGGCAGAGCGGTGTGGCACGAGGTGACTATCGACATCATCTCGGCCTCCTCTTGTCCGCCCTCCACGCCGTATGCGTCTGGAGCCTGCTCGTCATCGCCCTGATGTTCTGCCGGCAGGACCTCCTCGCGAAGCTTCAGGCGCTTGTTCTTCTCGGTGCGATCGGCGATCCGCCGCTTGGTGATCGTCTGCAGCCAGTTGTGGAACTCTCCCAGCGACCGTCCGTCGAAGCTCGACTTCATCGCGCTCATCAATACCTCCCCGACTACGTCATCTACCTGGTCGGGAGGGACCTTCAAGGCGACGCGTGCGGTGACCAGATCGAAGTAGTGGAATGCCAGCATCCCGATCGCCTGCGTACCCGCATCCCGATCGGCGGCATTCCGTGCCGCGACGACTCGGGTGATCAGCTCCTCGTCGGAGAGTCTGCTGAGTTCGGCGTCTGAGAGTGAATCCAGTGAGGGCAAGAAGAGGAGGGTAGATGCCCGAACGGGTGAATTTCACCGATTAACGGTGAGGAGGGTTCGGGGCGGTAGCGAAGCCCTGTCGCAGGAACGCCTAAAATCGGTGGCCATGAATGAGATGCCGATGAATGATGAACTCGGAGAGCCGACCTCCTACTTCGCGCTCGAGGGTGGCACGGATGTGTTCGCTTCAAATGGAGAGAAGGTCGGGACGGTGGTGAGGGTCTTCCGCGACGAGGCGGCAGACATCTTCGACGGGCTTCAGATCGCGCTGCTCCCACTGGGGCGCAATGTCTATGCGGTGGCCGATCTGGTCGACGAGATCTTCGAGAGGGGGGTCCTCATGACGATCGACGAGATCACGGTCCAAGCGCTACCCGATCCAGCAGGTCCATAAGGGGTGGCCGGCCTTGCCGGAAGCAATCCTCCTCTTTGACGGCCGGTGTCGATTCTGCCGATGGTCCGCGGCTCGGGTGCTCGGGTTGGACCGCAGAGGCGAATTGAGGCCAGTCGACCTCCATTCAACCGAGGCGGACGGCCTGCTCTCAGGGGTCTCTGAACAAGAGCGTCTCGGGTCCTGGCATCTGATCATCGCGGGTCGGCGGTACTCGGCGGGTGCGGCGTTCGCTCCTCTGGCCGGGCTGCTTCCGCTCGGTCGTATCCCAGCGGGTGTCCTCAAGACCTGGCAGGGGCCGGTCGAGCGCGCCTACGGCTTCACCGCCTCTCAGCGGAGTCGGTTGGGAAGGCTCGTCACCGAAGGGGCCGACCGCAGGGCGACCGAGAGGATCCAGTCCCGCAGCTAGCGGCCGAGGATTCGCTTCTTCTCGGCAGCGAATTCCTTGGCCGTGAGAGCGCCGGACTTCTTCAGTTCCTGTAAGCGCTGTATC
>JBJTBI010000163.1:0-2270 GCA_046091265.1 bacterium | reverse complement strand
CCGCAAAGGCGCTCGAACGCAGGGTCGTTGGCGGCAGCCACCATCAGGTGTCCGTCAGATGCCTCGAACAGCTGGTAGGGAACGATGCTCGGATGTGCCGGTCCGATCCGGGGCGGGTCCTCTCCCGTAGCCAGCGCATTCTGTGCGATGTTCACCAAGCTGGCGATGGATGCATCGAGAAGGGACACCTCGAGCATCTGGCCCTTGCCGGTTCTCTCACGCTCGTGCAGAGCGGAGAGGATTCCGATCGCGGCCTGCTGTCCGGTGAGGACGTCCACCAGGGCCACACCGACTCGGTTGGGCGGTCCGTCGGGACTTCCCGTGATCGACATCAGACCGCTTTCGGCTTGGACGATCAGGTCGTAGCCGGGACGGTCGGCCGGTTCGCGGGTCGAGCCGAACCCGGAGATGGCGCAGTAGACCAGCCTCGGATTGGCTCCCTTCAGGTCCCCGTAGCCAAGCCCCATCCCAGCAGCGCCGCCGACCTTGAAGTTCTCGATCAACACGTCCGCGTCGGATGCGAGCGCCTTGATCAAGTCCCTGCCGCGCTCGGTGGAGAGATCGACGGCGATGCTCCGCTTGTTGCGGTTGATCGAGAGGAAGTAGGACGAGACCCCAGCCTGATCGGGTGGTCCCCACGACCTGGTTTCGTCGCCTACCCCGGGTCGCTCGACCTTGATCACCTCCGCCCCGAGATCGGCCAGATTCATCGTGCAGTAGGGCCCTGCCAGTACCCGGGAGAGATCGAGCACTTTGAGCCCTGCCAGCGGGAGCTCGTCAGCCAACGCTCTTCAACTCCTTGGGGAGGCTGCTGAGATTCTCGAAGCCGTCCTCTGTGACCACCACCAGATCCTCGATTCGAACGCCCAACTCGCCAGGAAGGTAGATACCTGGCTCGACCGTGATCACCTGGCCGGAGCGGAGATCACCAGTTGCAGCCTGTGAGACGCGAGGCGCTTCGTGGATCTCCATCCCGACCCCATGCCCTGTTCCGTGACCGAAGTTCGGTCCGTAGCCAGCCTCGGTGATCAGCTCGCGGCCAGCCGAGTCGACCGCAGAACAGGCCGCTCCCGCCTTCACTGCCGCCAGGCTCGCGGTCTGAGCGGCCAGTACCGTTTCGTACACCTCCCGGGCTCGATCGGAAGGCTCGCCCACCGCGTAGGTCCGTGTGCAGTCCGAGCAGTAGTAGTCGAGCTGAACGCCCATATCGATGGTCAGGAGATCGCCCTCGGCGATGGTGTAGTCGCCTGGCTCAGCATGCGGAATCGCGCCGTTCGGACCAGCCGCGATGATCGGGGGGAAGCTGGTCGCTGCACCGAGCTCTGTTATCCGGATCTCACAGGCCCGGAGCACTTCGAGCTCCGACCTGCCCGCAAAGCCGAACTCGACCAGCCACTGGAACACGCCATCCGCCATCGCTGCGGCTGCCCGGATCCGCTCGACCTCCTCTGCATCCTTGATCTCCCTCAGGCCCTCGACCAGATCACCGGCCGGGAAGAGCTCCAAACGGTCGCCAACGGCGGCGCGCAGCCCCTCCAACTCGCGGACCGTGACCGATGCATCCTCGAAGCCGACCTTCGCGCCATCTGGCATCAGCCCCAACGCGTCCCGCCAGAGCAGGTAGCTCGGCTCCGGGCGAGACCAGCCCTCCCCAACCTCCTCATCGGCCCGCTCCACATAGCGGAAGTCGGTCAGGAAACTGCGGTGATCTGGACCGACCAGACAGAGGCCCGAACTCCCGGCAAACCCCGAGAGGTACTGAACGTTGACCGGGCTGCCCACGAGAAGGGCGTCCATTCCTCGTTCACGAACGGCATCGGAAAGATCGTTCGCACGTCCACCGGCTGAAATCGTGCTGGCTGACACCTCAGGAGACCAGTACCGCCCGAAGCTCCTCGAGCGCCTCGCGGTACCCGTCCGGGCCCTTGCCCGCGACTCGCGCAACCGTCAGGCCCTCCAACACGCTCACCCTGCGCCATTGCTCGCGCTGATCGACGTCGGAGAGATGAACCTCGATCGTTGGAAGGCCCGCGATCTCGACTGCGTCCCTGATCGCCCAGGAGTAGTGGGTCCACGCGCCAGGGTTGACGACCAGTGCATCCGCCGTATCTGGAAGCCGGTGCAGGAATTCTATGAACGCGCTCTCCGAGATGCTCTGGTAGGTGATCGCCTCGAGATCGAACTCCTTCGCCCACATCCGGATCTCGATCTCGAGCTCCGAGATCGTCATCGTCCAGTAGTGCTCGGGGTCACTCTAGACGAGCATGTTC
>JBJTBI010000162.1:0-4168 GCA_046091265.1 bacterium | reverse complement strand
CGACTACCTGGAAGGTGGCGATGGGAACGACCTGATGAGTGGGAACGGTGGCGACGACCGGCTCTACGGCGAGCTCGGAGACGACCTGATCGGCGGCGGCGCGGGTAACGACCTGCTCAACGGCGGCCCCGGCGACGATCGTCTGCTCGGGGGACCTGGTCGGGACAAGATAATCGGTGGGCCGGGCAAGAACACGATCGTGCAGGACCCACCACGCAGCAAGCGGTCCTGAGATCAGCGCCGCTCGAGCGGAGCCATCGTTAGCCCGGCCAGCTCGAGCTGCTCCCAGTAGTGCTCGGCAGGCTCTCGTGGGCCGCTCCAAACTTCTGCGCGGCCCTTGGTATGGATCTGATCGGCGAGGGCATATCCGCCGTCGAGCGACACCCCGGGGATCGTCCTGGCCAGAGTCGCCGCAACGTGATCGAAGGTGTTGTGATCGTCGTTCAGCACGATCACCACCCACTCACCACCCAGACCTGATCCTGGACCCGCAGCTTGGGGGCGTTCGAGCGTGTCGGGAGCCAACGCCTACCGGAAGGGGAATGGAACGCGAAACGAAACGCGATCGAATCTGGCGACCGCATCACCGGCGTTACCGGACTTGGCACCGACCATGACCACGGTCTTGCGGCCATCGGCCTGAGACGAAGTCGAGTCGACGTAGGTACGCAGGAACTTGCCGTTCACCCCAACGCGAATCGTGGTGTCAGGCTGGCCCAGATCGAAAGCCCTGAGCAGGATGTAGTTGACCGCGCCCAGTTTCGGGAGGATCTCCTTCGAATTCCCGCTTGCCAGAACCTCGGCACCCGCGGAACCCTTGGGGTCCTTCACCAGTTGCCAGGTCTGGCGCGTGGGGAAGACACGGAACTGATAGCTGGCGTTGTTGGAGAAACGAACACCGACGCCGACGTAGATCCTCGGTCGCTTCTTCGACGGTGTGGCTGGCAGGAGAGATGCCTGCGCCGCGACTTCCTGATCAGGCGCCGCAT
This sequence comes from bacterium, assembly GCA_046091265.1. Classification (GTDB taxonomy): domain Bacteria; phylum Actinomycetota; class Thermoleophilia; order Solirubrobacterales; family 70-9; genus CAIUSP01. The sequence continues at coordinate 3,179 of JBJTBI010000162.1, read as the reverse complement.
CCGCGGCGTCGCCGAGGACACCACTGCGGAAAGCGCACATTTTGGTCGCGCCCTCGGCCTTGATACTCATCGTCTGATCGCTGCGCCACTTCTTTGCGCAGTTACCCGTGCTGGCCTTTACGAACGCGAGGACCTCACTCTTCGACTTGAACTGGTACTTGGCCACGTTCACGGGACCCGCGATCGCAGCCGTGACGCCGACAAGCGAGGCTGCCATCGCGATCAGGAGTGTCGTCTTTCGTCTCATCAGCGTGCAAAGGGTAGCCAGAGGGCTGTTCCTACCTGCACGAACACGCCCCACGCCCGAACGGAGCGGTGCCCCACGACCCCGATTTGCTCTCGATATCCCGCCACCGAGGCGCCAGCACGCCTACCATTACGGACATGCCGAGCCACCATCTCGACCAACCCGACCGCCCTTGGGTGATGCGCACCTACGCGGGGCACTCCGATGCGAGGCGCTCGAACGAGCTCTACCGCAAGAACCTCGAGAAAGGTCAGACAGGCCTCTCTATCGCCTTCGATCTGCCGACCCAGACCGGCTACGACCCCGATCACGAACTCGCCCGTGGAGAGGTGGGCAAGGTCGGTGTGTCGGTCGTCGACAAAGCCGACATGCACGCGCTCCTCGACAGCATCCCTCTCGGGGAGATGAACACTTCGATGACGATCAACGCAACCGCCGCCTGGCTCTTGGCGCTGTATGCGACGGTGGCTGAGGAAACCGGGGTGCCTCTGTCCGAGTTGGCAGGGACGACCCAGAACGACATCATCAAGGAGTACCTGTCGCGCGGCACCTACGCCTTCCCACCCGGGCCGTCGATGCGGCTGATAGCCGACATGGTCGCCTTCACCGTCACCGAGATACCGAAGTGGAACCCGATCAACGTGTGCAGCTATCACCTTCAGGAAGCCGGGGCGACTCCGATTCAGGAGATCGCCTACTCGATGGCCACCGCCATCGCGGTCCTCGACGAGGTCCGCAAGCGAGGCGAGGTCAGCCACGAGGACTTCCCCAAGGTCTTCGGCCGCATCTCCTTCTTCGTCAACGCCGGGATCAGGTTCGTCGAGGAACACGCCAAATTGAGGGCCATGACCATCCTCTGGGAGGAGATCGGTCGTGAACGCTACGGAGTAACCGACGAGAAGCTGCTCCGGATGCGATACGGAGTTCAGGTCAACTCTCTGGGGTTGACGGAATCACAACCGGAGAACAACGTCCAACGGATCGTCTTGGAGATGCTCGCCGTTACCTTGGGCCGCGATGCGAGGGCACGCGCGATCCAGCTTCCCGCCTGGAACGAGGCGCTTGGCCTGCCCCGACCGTGGGACCAGCAGTGGAGCCTGCGGATCCAGCAGGGACTCGCGTTCGAAACCGACCTCCTGGAATAGCCGGACATCTTCCAGGGGTCGACGGTCATGGAGGGTCTGGTCGAGGAGATGCTCGAAGGCGCCAGGACCGAACTCGAGACGGTGCTGGAACAGGGCGGTGCTGTCGAGGCGGTGCCGTACATGAAGGCCCGGCTGGTCGACTCCCACCGAGAGCGTGTGGCGAGGATCGAGAGCGGTGATCAGACGGTCATCGGCCAGAACTCCTTCACTGAGACCGAGGACTCCCCTCTCACCGTTGGCGAGGACGGCGGGATCATGAAGACCGATCCCGAGGTCGAACGGGAGCGGATCCAGGCCCTCGAAGAGTGGAAGCAGGAGCGCGACACCGCCGAGGTTGAGGCGGCCCTCGCCGAACTCACCGAGGCCGCACGCGACGAGACGACCAACATCATGCCCGCGTCGATCCGCGCCGCGAAAGCCGGGGTCACCACAGGTGAGTGGTCGGAGACGCTTCGAGAGGTATTCGGTCCCTATCGCGCTCCGACCGGAGTCTCTGGGAGCGCCTCTTCGAGCGACGCCGAACAACTCGCGGCTACCCGGGAGCGGGTCAAGTCTGCCTCTGACGCCATCGGTAGACCGATCAGGATCCTCGTCGGGAAACCCGGGCTCGACGGCCACTCGAATGGAGCCGAACAGATTGCGGTCCGTGCGCGCGACGTGGGGATGGAGGTCATCTACGAGGGAATCCGGTTGACCCCTGCCCAGATCGCGTCCTCCGCGCTGGAGGAGGATGTCGACGTGGTCGGACTCTCGATCCTCTCCGGCTCACACCGGGAACTGGTACCGCAGGTCGTCGACCTCCTCCGTGAGTCCGGCTCCCAAGTCCCGGTGGTGGTCGGTGGAATCATCCCGCCCGACGACGCGCGAGTGCTCGCCGAAGCCGGAGTCGCGCGCGTCTACACGCCGAAGGACTTCGATCTGAACCGGATCATGGGAGAAATCGCCGAATTGGTGGCCGAGAACGACTCGTCGACCCAGCCTCAACCTGCCTGAGGAAGCGATGAGCACTTCGGAAGAGCCGCGCGGTCCATCGGGAAGTGACCTCAGCGCATGGCTGCGCTGCTACCGCTGCTGGGCGAGGGATCTCGAGGTACAGGTCCACTACGACGCAATCCTCAAGATCGACCCCGAGACCGCGGAACCCTCAGAGCGCCTGGACGAGGTCCAGGAGGCGGTGGTGCAGTGCCTCAAGTGCCTCCACGATCAGCCGCACCTGACGATTCGGGACGACAAGGTCGTGCCGGTCGAGGACCGATGGGAGCGGATGATCGCCGGAATACCGTGGGTCGCCTCCTGCACCGTGACGATCGACCAAGATCAGGTCGAGAGCTGTTCAGGAGCCGAAGCAGCTGACTTCCTGACCTACGGGACATTCGGCGATCAGGGGACCAGAGAGTTCTTCACACATGTCAGGTTCCACAAGCACGATGGAGATCGAATCGTCGTACACCTGCTCGTGGAGCTCTACGCCCGCTCCACCGAAGAGGCTGCGGAGGTGCTCGAGGGAGCAGCCAGGGGGACGCTCGAGATCACCTCGCTGGCGGAAGAGTCACGGCCGCCTGCCCACGCAGCAGACGAGGCTCACTGAGCGATCAGGGCACCGGCGCCCGGCCGCTGGTTCGGTCAGGCCGGGTCAGGTTGTAGGCCGTATTGATCACCGCGAGATGGGTGAAGGCCTGCGGGAAGTTGCCGAGCAGCCGGCCGGCCTGAGGGTCGTACTCCTCGGAGATCAATCCGACGTCGTTCGCTATCGAGACGACCCGCTCGAACACCTCCTTCGCCTCCTC
>JBJTBI010000161.1:0-4178 GCA_046091265.1 bacterium | reverse complement strand
CCCGCTGCTCGTGCGTCGGGTGAGAAACCCGCTCCCTCCACCTCGGAGAGCTTCCTCTCGTAGGCGTCCAACGTCTCCGGAGCGTCTGTCGCCGAGAGAGCCGAGTCCGGCACCAGCACGAAGGCGATGCCCGAACCGACGCGATCAGGGAAGCTCGCCAGTGCGGCTCGCTCGGCCCGCGACGCCTCGCTGCGCGGCGAGCCGAACCCGCCATCGGTGAGGTTGTCGGACTGGCGCAGGTAGAGAGGCAAGGCCGCGACGACGATCGCTACCCAGATCCCGAGTACCCACCAACGGTGTCTCGAGATGCGACCGGCCAGTCGAGCCAGCGGCGGCTTCGATCTCGTTCGCTTCGCGTCTGTCGGCTTGCCGCCCGCCATCTCGCAAGACGAGTCTAGGGAGGGGTCGAACTCGCCCCGGGGAGAATCTTGCCCCTGCTACCGGGAGAGGGTCAGCGAAGGGAGACCGGCGGGTTGTGGCCCGGAATCACGACCGCTGGTTCGAGATCGCGGATCCGCTGCCACTGGGTCAGAAGCTCCTCACGCTCCGGACCGAAATCCTCCGGCAGATCCATCTGCTCGAAGTACTCGGGCAGCGGGCCGACGCAGTCCGAGGCGATCACGGTCAATCCCTCGTCGGTATCGACGAGGATCGAGATCAGGCCATCGCAGTGTCCGGGTGTACGGATCCAGCGGATCCCCGGTTCGATCTCTCCTTCTTCACCCTCGACGATGTCGAGCTTGGCCATCTCCAACTGACCTGCGACGAGCTGGGCGTAAGGGGCCTCGGTCTCGATCTTGTGGACGAGGGTCCGACGCATCGGCCACGCTGCCAAGGCCTCTGCGTGGTCGTAATGGAGGTGGGTGAGGATCACATCCTGGATCGAGTTCGGATCGACTCCGAGATCAGCCAGCGCACCGAGGATCGGTGCTCCCTGCATGTTCATCCCGGGATCCACCAGATAATCGCGCTCCCCGCGGATCAGGAGAGTGTTTGGGAAGGCGACCATCCCCGCGCTCTCTCCCTCGGCCTGGAGTTCCTTGTACGCGGCGAACCCTTCGGCGGAGGTCCCGACCGGCTTCTGGGTCGCCTCGCCGTCGGCGACAGAGAAGATGAACCGCTGGGCAGGGATCAGTACGTGGACGCTGGCCAAGGCTCAGGTCTCCCGCGAACGCCGGTCAGGCACTTGGAACGGATGCGTTCTCTGGAGCCGGAGTCGAGGTGTACTCGAACTCTTCCTCTGCCCCGAAGATGAGATCGAGCACGGCTCGCCTGGCGGTCTCGCTCAGCACGAGCACGAGCACCGCACCGACGATGGCGATCAGGATCGCCTTGCCGACACCGAAACTCTTCTTCTGCTTCCTGCCCCTCAACTGGTCGGAGGCGTCGCGGAGGGTTTCCGCAGCATTGCGAAGTTCATCCTGGATCTTGCGGTCGTCGAAGATCGCGCGGGCCGGTGACGGCTCCTCGTAGATCCGCTGGCCGGCTCCGCGAACCGCATCGAAGGCGTCGCGGATGTTCCGACGGAGATCCTCGTCCTCGATCAACCGGCGCAGATAAGGGTTGGATGCGACCGCACGAGCCGCGTCTGTTGCCTTCTGAGTGGTCGTCTTCTGAGCCATGGAGGTTTTATACCCCACCCTGAGGGTCGATGGGCTCAGGACCGGTTCTCATCCCCGCTTGGCCTTGGCCGCTCGTGACTTGCCGGACCGAGCGGATCCGTTCCTCGAGGGTGTCAACGACTCCAGGGCCGCATCCAATGCATCGCCGACTTCGTCGACGTAGACGAACTTGAGGCCCTTTCGCTCTCGCGTGGGAATCTCCTCGACGTCCCCCTTGTTGCGATCGGGGACGATCACGGTCTTGATCCCCGCACGCTGAGCCGCGAGAGACTTCTCCTTCAGGCCACCGATCGGGAGCACCTGGCCGGTCAAGGTCACCTCACCGGTCATCGCCACCTCGTTGGAAACCGGTCGCCCGCTGAACAGCGATGCCAACGCCGTTGTCATGGCGATACCCGCCGAGGGGCCGTCCTTCGGAACGGCGCCTGCGGGCACGTGGATATGGATGTCGTGCTCGGCGAACCACGTCTCGCCGAGGTCGGGAGCGACTCGATCCATGTGGCCCCGGACGAAGGTCAACGCGGCCTGCGCGGACTCCCGCATCACATCCCCTATCTGTCCGGTGATGGTGAGGGAACCAGAGCCCGGAACAGCCGAGGCCTCGACGAACAGCACCTCGCCACCCGCTGGCGTCCAGGCGAGTCCGGTGGCTACGCCGGGATCCTTGGTCCGCCGTCGTTGCTCGGCGAAGTACTTGCGTCTGCCGAGTAGCTCACGGGCCTTCTTGGCGGAGATCGTGGTCTTGCCACGTGACTTGCCCTCGGCAACCCGCGCCGCGACCTTCCTGCAGATCGCCCCTATCTCACGCTCGAGGTTCCTCACCCCTGCCTCCCGCGTGTACTCGTTGATCACCGCGAGCAGACCTGCGTCAGCGAATTCGAGCTTCGACTTGGTCAGCCCGTTGGCCTTGAGCTGCCGTGGCGCCAGGTAACGCTTGGCGATCCGCAGCTTCTCCTCGACCGTATAGCCGGCGAGTTCGATCACCTCCATCCGATCAAGCAGAGCGTGCGGAATCGGATCGAGCACGTTGGCGGTGGCGATGAACATGACGTCCGAGAGGTCGAACGGCAAGTCGAGATAATGGTCGCGGAAGGTCGAGTTCTGGGCCGGATCGAGGACCTCGAGCATCGCGCTGGCCGGATCACCGCGGAAGTCCGCTCCCATCTTGTCGATCTCGTCGATCATGAAGACGGGGTTCTTGGTGCCGGCGTCCCTCAAAGCGCGGATGATCGTCCCGGGCATCGCTCCTATGTAGGTACGACGGTGACCACGGATCTCTGCCTCGTCGCGGACTCCGCCGACGGAGATGCGTTCGAACTCGCGGCCGAGAGCTTTCGCGATCGACTGTCCGAGGCTGGTCTTGCCCACACCGGGGGGTCCGACGAAGCAGAGGATCGGTCCTGGTGAATCCGGGTTCAACTTGCGAACGGCGAGGTACTCGAGGATCCTCTCCTTGATCTCCTCGAGGTCGTAGTGGTCGCGGTTCAGTACCTTCCGCGCATTTCCGAGGTCGAGGTCGTCGGTCGTCTCCTCATTCCACGGCAGCTCGATCAACCACTCCAGATAGCTCCGGATCACCCCGTACTCGGCTGCGGCGGGTGGCAGCTTCTCGAGCCGGGCAAGCTCACGATCCGCCTGCTTCCTCGCCTCTTCCGGCAGCTCCGCCTGTTCGATCTTCTCGTGGAGTTCCCTCGCCTCCACCTGCTGCTCGTCGCCCTCTCCCAACTCGTCCTGGATCGCCTTCAGCTGTTGGCGCAGGAAGAACTCACGCTGCCCCTTGCCGATCTCCGACTCCACGTCGGACTGGATCTTCGAACCGATCTTGACCACCTCGAGTTCTCTGGCGAGCAGCTTCGACAGAGCGTGCAGACGTTTGGAGACGTCACGCTCTTCGAGTAGTTGCTGCTTCTCCTCGATGGGGATCCTCAACGCTCCGGCGATCAGATGAGCGAGAGCGGAAGGTTCGTCCATGTTGGTCACCGCGAGTTGCAGTTCCTCGGGCAAGTAGGGAATCTGCTCGATGATCTCGCTGAAGGTGTTCTGGACGTTTCGGGTGAGCGCCTGAAGCTCTTGGGTCTCCTCCATCTGATCCGGAAGTGCCTCGACCTTGGCCACCAGGTAGGGCTTCTCGGAAACGTAGGGACCGACCTGGATCCTCTCACCGCCTTGCACGAGGATCCTCAGCGTCCCGTCCGGGACCTTGAGCATGCGGGCGATCGTGCCGGCGACCCCGACCGGGAAGAGATCGGGCGGTCCCGGCGGGTCGTTCTCGGGGTCCCTCGAGGCGACCATCGCCAGCATGCGGTTTCCCGAGAGGACATCGTCGATCAACTTGATCGACCTCTCCTGACCCACGGCGAGTGGCGTCAGTTGGTCCGGGTAGGTGACGGTCTCTCGCAGCGGCAGAACGGGCAAGGCGTCCGGGAGGGGTATCTGGGTGCGTACGAGCTCGTCTACGTCCGGGAGCTCGACCACCTCCAACTGCGGTATCTCCTGTCCCTCATCCTCGGCCCTGGTCACTGTTCTCCCTGATCTGCCCGCTGGACGGGTACCCGC
>JBJTBI010000160.1:0-9044 GCA_046091265.1 bacterium | reverse complement strand
ATCAGGGATCGAGAGGGGACCGAGAATCTGCCGGTCGCCTACTCGGGAACCATCCCGGACGCCTTCCGTGAGGGCCGAGAGGTCATCGTCACCGGTTCCCTCGAAGGAGGGGTCTTCGTCGCCGAGAGGGACAGTCTGGTCACCAAGTGTCCCTCCAAGTTCACCGCAGAGGAGAAGTCTTGATCCGTCCCCGGCAGCTGCCGGGGCCACTGAGGACCCCGGGTAGATGACTTCCCTCGGCACCGCGGCGCTCGCGGTTGGCTTCCTGACCACGCTCTATGCGATCGGGTCGGCGATCTACGGCGCCGTTCGCAGGGAACGGCGCTGGGTCGACTCGTCTCGCCTCGCCGTCTACGGATTCATGGGGTTGATGGTGATCTGCTTCCTGGTCCTGGAGGTCGCATTCCTGCGCAACGATTTCGCATTCCAGACCGTGGCCGAGCATTCCTCCACCACCACGCCGGTCTTCTACAAGATGACCGCGATGTGGTCCAGCCAGGAGGGCTCGCTGCTCCTCTGGGCGTTCGTGCTGTCTATCGGCTCGTCCGCGGTCCTCTACTTGACACGCAACTCACAGCGCCAGGTGGCACCGTGGGCCACCGCGGTCTTGATGGGACTGGCTGCATTCTTCTGTGGCCTGATGCTGTTCTCGGTCTCGCCATTCGTCCGGCTCGATCCGGTTCCGGTCGAGGGCGCGGGATTGACCCCGCTTCTCCGCAACCCATACATGGCGATGCACCCTCCGATGATCTACTCCGGTTACGTGTTGTTCTCGATTCCCTTCGCCTTCGCGATCGGTGCTCTGATCACCCGGAGGCTCGACACGACCTGGATCCGGTCGACGAGACGCTTTGCTCTGGTGGCCTGGATATTCCTCGGGATCGGTTTGCTGCTGGGAGCTAGGTGGTCATACGAGGAGTTGGGCTGGGGTGGCTACTGGGGATGGGATCCGGTGGAGAACGCGGCGCTGATGCCGTGGCTGTTGGGCACCGCCTTCTTGCACGGAATCCAGGTCCAGGAGCGCCGCGGCATGCTGAAGATCTGGAATACGGGGTTGGTCACCGCGACGTTCGTCTTCTGCCTGATCGGCACCTTCCTGGTCCGCTCGGGAGTACTGCAATCGATTCACGCCTTCGGCGCCTCGACGGTCGGCGGCCCTCTGCTGGTCTTGATCGGGATCACCTCCCTCGGTTCGACGCTGCTGATCTGGTCACGGCGCAAAGACCTGCAACCGGAGAGGCGCATCAGCTCTCCACTGTCACGTGAGGCGATATTCCTGATCAACAACCTCTTGTTGGTCGGTCTCACTGCGGTGATCTTCTGGGGTACGTTCTTCCCCTTGATCTCCGAGGCTGTGACGGGAGTCAGCTCGTCGCTCGCCGCGCCGTGGTTCGCCGACTACGTAGCCCCTCTTGGAGTGTTGCTCGTCCTGTTCACGGGCATCGGCCCTCTGTTCGCCTGGGGTCAGCTGAGCGGCTCGGCCGCGCTGAGGGTGTTGGCTTGGCCGGTCGCACTCGCGGCTCTGACGGTCGTCTCACTCGCGATATTCACCGATGTTCCCTCCAGTCCGTGGGCGTTGTTCCTGTTCGGTTTCGCGGCATTCACCTTCGTCGCTCTCGCACAGGAGTTCGCCCGCGCGGCGATCACCCGGAGGGCGCTCACGGGAGAGTCGTTACCGGTGGCGCTCGGCAGCGCGATGGCACGCAACCGGCGGAGATATGGCGGATACACGGCTCACTTCGGGATAGTGGTCCTGCTCATCGCCGTCACCGCCTCGTCCAGCTTCCAGACCAAGGAGGATCTGCGCCTCGTACCGGGCCAGTCCGGCAAGGTCGACGACTACACACTCTCCTACGAGAAGCTCGTGGTCGACCCCAACAACGAACGGATCGCGTTCAACGCCCGGCTCGCCGTTTCGAAAGACGGCGAGCGGATCGGCACGCTCACGCCGGCACGGCAGTACTACCCGACTCAAGATCCGTCGGCGGGTCCGATCGGGCGGTACTTCGAGGGCGAGGCCACCAGCGAGGTCGGGCTGCGCACCTCGGGCACGGGGGACCTCTGGACCGCATTCCAGCCGGATCTCGCCCCGATCGAGAAGGACGTCGAGGCGGGTAACAGGGCACTTGCCGATGCAGGACCGGTCGCTCAGGGGATCGCGATCGTCGCAATCGCCGATGCGTACGCTGCCGATCCACCCGCCGCGACCTTCCGGGTGATCTGGGATCCCCTCGTGATCTGGGTCTGGATCGGCGGGATCTTCGTAGTTGGTGGAGCGCTGTTCGCGGTCTGGCCGACGAGTTCGTCCAGGCAGCGGGCCGAGGTCGCCAAGGCCGCAAAGGCTGCCAGGGAGGCAAGCGGTTCGACCGCGAACCCCGGCGGCAGGGCGTAGAGCCGGATGACTTACGCGATTGCAGCGGTCCTGCTGGTCTGCCTGGTTGCGCTGGTGACGATCCCCCTCCGCAGAGAGCAGGAAGATCCAGCGGCCGCGAAGGCCGCGTTCGACAGGGAAGAGCTCCGAGCCGAACTGGCCGAGCTGGAGGCTCGCAAGGCGGCCAGATACAGGGAGATCCGAGACGCTGAGGGAGATCGTGCCGCCGGGAAGCTGGACGAGGCCGATTTCGAGCGCCTGGACGGAGAGCTCCGGGCAGAGGCAGCCGAGGTCCTGAAGGAGATCGACCGGGTCAGGTCCCAATTGGGCCTGAGTGCCAAGAGCGGCTAGACTTCCGGCTCAATGACGGTCGTCTTGGGAATCCTGCAGGTGATCCTCTCGGTCATCGTGATCTTCCTGGTCCTCCTGCACTCAGGCAAGGACGCGGGCCTCTCCGGTGCCTTCGGCATCGGTGGTGGCGGTGCCTTCGGCGGAGGTTCTCTGGTCGAGCGCAATTTGACTCGTTGGACGGTCGTGTTCTCGTTGCTTTGGGCACTTAACGCGATCATCTATCTCGAGCTGTAGCTCTACCGCGCTGCCACGCCGAGCTGGGTCGCGCGGCGAAACCTGCCCGATGGTGTGCAGAGAGGTGCGGCTGAGAGGAGTCGAACCTCCACGTCCTTTCGGACACAAGCCCCTCAAGCTTGCGCGTCTACCAATTCCGCCACAGCCGCCAGAGGAAGGACGATTCTAGCCTTGACGACCCTCTGACAGGGTCGCCGAGGAAAGTTCGCTCACGAATTGTCCGAATCAGGGAAGGAACGTCTGTTCGATCGGCGAACATGTGTTCGCAGCATCGAACGAAACCAACGGAAGGACACGAAAGCAATGGACATCCTGGGAGACCTCACCAAGCGCCAGAGGGAGATCTTCGACTTCATCGGCAAGTATCTCTCGGCCAACGGCTATCCGCCCACTGTCCGCGAGATCGGCAAGGCCGTCGGGCTCCATTCGTCATCGACCGTGCATTCGCATCTCGCGAATCTCGAGGATCTCGGTCTCCTGCGTCGTGACCCGACCAAACCCCGCGCGATCGAGGTGCTGGTCGAGAAGGCGCGACAGGTAGTTGCCCCCGATCAGGGCCTGCCTGTTGTCGGACATGTTGCGGCGGGAGCCCCCATCGTCGCCGAGGAGAACATCGAGGACTATCTCCAGGTACCTCAGGTCATCGGAGGCGAAACCGGCGATTTCATACTCCGGGTTCGCGGGGACTCGATGAAGAAGGTCGGGATCATGGACGGCGACTATGTGGTCGTGCGGCCAACGCAAGTGGCTCGGGACGGCGAGATCGTGGTCGCGCTCGTCGGTGAAGACGCAGAAGCAACGGTCAAGCGATTCTTCAAACAGGACGACACCGTCCGCCTCGAGCCCGAGAACGATGATCTCGAGGCGATCGTCTCCAACGAAGTGAGCATCGTGGGAAGTGTCGTCGGAGTCTTCAGGAGGGTGTCGTGACCGCGGCCGCCCTCGCGCTGAAGGGGCCCGGGCAGGGGGAGGACCTGCTCGAGGCCAGTCTTGAGGTGGTGGCCGACTGCGGGCCGTCGAGGTTGACGCGCGAGGGGATGATCCTCGGTGTGTGGGAGGACCTCGATGCCCGCGGTCGGGCCGACTGCCCGGTCTGTGGGGCCATCAGCGAGAGTCTGTTCGATGGGTGCTCGAGCTGTGGTTCGAGCGTCGACGGCTGACGCTGCCGCACGCGTTTTCCCCTCGGAGCAGCCGGCACTCGCCTAGACTTGGCTGACGCGAGCCAGACGGCTGCGGAGGTGATGCCTTCGAGGACAGTCCGGACACCACAGGGTAAGGGCGGTGGGTAACACCCACCCGGGGAAACCCGCGGGAAAGTGCCACAGAAAACACACCGCCGATGGCGCGGCCACACGTGAGTCGCGCACAGGCAAGGTTGAAAAGGTGCGGTAAGAGCGCACCGGCGTTTCGGTGACGGGACGCGCACGGTAAACCCCGCCCGGTGCAAGGCCAAACAGGATCGTCGACTCTTTACCCGACGAGGTCCAGGTAGGTCGCAGGCGTGCAGGGAATGCGCGCCCGCCGCGTCTCGAGAGAGATTCGGTGAGATGGATGGTCGTCCACGACAAGATCCGGCTTACAGGCTCGCTACGGAAAGGGTCGCCCGCAAGGGCGGCCCTGTCTAGTTCGTCTCGAGTTGTTGGGACTGCTCGAGTCAGCGTCAGGCGCGTGGGAACCTGCCGGCTGCCACCATCTCGGCCAGCTTGCGCTGTTTGCGTTCGGCGTCTCGCAGCAGCGCAGGCAGCAGCCTCAGACCGAGGCCTGGAAATGCATCGAAGATCCGCAGCATGACCCCGCGCCAACGCGGGATCGTCGTCACCACCTTGGGCTTTCTCGCGACAGCCTCGATCCTTCGGGCTACATCTTCGGGCATCAGGATGGATCCGCTGAAGCTGGCTGCGGTGTCCCGGTCGTTCACCTTGTCGGCGATCATCGGTGACCAGACACCATCAGGGCAGATCACCGAGACATCGATCTCGCGAATCCCTGACCTGCGCAGGTCGTAGAGCAGTCCGATCGAGAAAGCGATCGCGGCGTGTTTGCTCGCCCCGTACCCGACCTCTCCGGGCGCGGCGACGAGTCCAGCGAGGGAGACCACATTGATCACGTGGCCTCGACCTGCCTCTCGCATCGGAGCGAGTGCGGCCAGTGTCCCGTTCACGGTTCCCATGGTGTTGACCTCGAGCATGCTGCGGTAGACGTCTGGCTCCTGATCCTGGGCCTTTCCGCTGTGGAGGATCCCCGCGTTGTTCACCCAGAGAGACAGACTCCCACTCCTCTCTGCCACCTCTGTGGCTGCCCGCCTGCACTCTTCCGGATCGGTGACGTCGAGTCTTCGTGACCATGCTTTCGCCCCGATGCCCTCCGCCACGATTCGACAGGCGTCCTGATCGAGGTCGGATACACAGACTTCATAACCGGCCTCGGCGAGCCGTCGGGCGGTAGCCGCTCCGATACCGCGAGCTGCGCCCGTGACGAGCGCGCCTTTGAAGTCTCCATTCGCCATGAGGGCAGGTTAGGCCTCAGGCACGGATCGAGAAGGTTCGCTCACGAATGCAAGGGGATTGCGTCGGGCTGTTTCACGCCTGAGACACGCGTGGAACACCTTAGAGACAGCTTTCGGGAGGCAGTTTCGTCGCTGCTGGATTGTGTTAGCATCTACTTGCTTTCCGCTGAATCTTCGTACGAGTACGGAGATCGGGGGACCCAATGAATTGGGGCGAATGGTGGTCACGACTACCTAGCGCGAACTTTCAGCGCGAGCCCGACAGCTAACCCCGAAAGCAACGAAAGAAAGAGAGTGAAGACCCCCATACGGAAAAAGGTCGCTGCAATCGGAGCCATCTCGATGGTTTGCTCCAGCATGCTCCTGGTTCCCGGGCTCGGACTCGCAGCGATTGGTGCGGGCGTAGGCATCCCGGGTCAGGGCAACAACTGGCCGATGAAGAAAGGTGTTGCGAGCTTCTACGGAAAAGGCACCTTCCAGACCGCTTGCGGCAAGACCTTCAACTCCCAGAAGCACTCGGTGGTCGCTCACAAGTCGCTTCCTTGCGGGACGAAGATCCTCTTCTCGCGGAATGGATCCCAGGAGATCGGCGTGGTTCAGGACCGCGGTCCATACATCGGTGGCCGTACCTTCGATCTCAGCTACAAACTCGCCAAGCGCCTCGGCTTCGTCAATCAGGGCGTGGCAACGGTGCGCTACCGCGTCGTCGGGTAGCGCCCGTTACTCGATTCTCATGCCCTTGGCCCTACGCGGCTGAGGCGAGGACTGCCGGGTCCGAGCTCTCGAGGGGTAGTGCGACCGCAGAGGCGATCATGCTCTGGAACTCGACCATCGCCATCTCGGCTATCGCTTCGAGGATCTGTTCGTCGGTCCAGCCAGCCTCGCGAGCCTCTTCGACCAGATACTGAGCGGGCCTCTCCTCCGCATCGAGAGTCTCCTTCAGCAGCCTCAGCAGCATTGCGTGCCTCTCATCGCTCGAGGTCCACTCTCGGGCCTTCGCCACTTCATCCAGGCCAAGCCCACTGGACCGTGCGGTGCGCGCGAACTGGGCGAGGGTGTAGGCATCGCCACGGCGCTCCGCGACTGCGAGGCCGATGCGATCGCGGGTGGCGGGGTCGAGGTTGCCCGGCCGCAACTCCGAACGCATCCGCGTATAGGCACGAATCACGTTCGGGGCTTCTGCCATGACACCGAGGAACTTCGACACCGCTCCTCCGGCTGTCTGGATGCTCTTCAGGATCGGCGCGCTGCGGTCCGGCGCCGTCAACTCGTCGTGGATATGGAATCGGCTGACATCGGTCTTCACCGTCATTGCCTTCACCCCTTGTTGGTGGCTTGATTGTTAACTTTACGTTTAGCCAGTAACTTACTTGATGTAAGTATAGACCCGCCGTCAAGTCGAAAGTTTCGCTCGGCTCTCTCAGTTCCGCCTAAATGCCGCTCAGAGCGACTATCTCTAAGGTTCCTCAGGCACGTATGGGCCGTGGAAAGGAAAGAGACTCTGGAGCCAGCCAGCCGACCAGCGCGGCTGAAGTCCTGTCCTTCTGCGCCGACAACGACGTCCGATTCATCCGTCTCTGGTTCACCGATCTCCTCGGCCAACTGAAGAGCTTCTCGATAAACGCGTCAGAGCTCGAAGACGCTTTCGAGGGGGGCATGGGCTTCGACGGCGCGACGATCACCGGATTCAACCCGATCGAGGAGTCCGACATGATCGCGCTCCCTGACCCGTCCACCTTCCGACTCCTGCCATGGAGACCGGAGGATGAGAAGCGTGTCGCGCGGATGATCTGCGATGTCCGGGTGCCGGGGGGAGAGCCGTATGAAGGGGATCCCCGTTGGATCCTGCGTCGCGCGATCGAGCGTGCCGAGGAGATGGGGTTCACACCGTTCAATGTCGGCCCTGAGCTGGAGTTCTTCTACTTCAAGTCAGCCAATCCCGAAGGAGGGGTGCCGGAGGTCCTCGATGAAGGCGGATACTTCGACCTGACCACGCTCGATGCAGGATCCGATGTTCGTCGTGAGACCGTGCTCGCGCTCGAGCAACTCGGCATCCACGTCGAGTACACACATCACGAGGTAGGGCCGTCTCAGCACGAGGTCGACATGCGGTACAAGGACGCGCTTTCGATGGCGGACGACTGCATGACCTACCGGATCACGGTCAAGGAGTACGCGATGAAGTACGGCTGGCATGCCACCTTCATGCCCAAGCCCCTCCAGGGCGAGAACGGTTCCGGGATGCACGTTCACCAGTCGCTGTCGCGTGACGGCCGCAATGCTTTCTACGACCCTGACGACCAGTACTTCCTCTCTGACACCGCCAAGTCGTTCATCGCCGGGCAGCTTCGGCATGCGAGGGAGATATCGCCCCTCTTCGCCCAGTGGGTGAACTCCTACAAGCGCCTGGTGCCCGGCTACGAGGCCCCCGTCTACCTCGCCTGGTCGCGCAGGAATCGCTCGGCCCTGATCAGGGTTCCGCTTTATCACCCGGGCAAGGAGGAGACGACGAGGGTCGAACTCCGCAGTCCCGATCCGGCCTGCAACCCCTACCTCTGTTTCGCGGGAATGCTCCATGCCGGCCTGGAAGGGATCGAGAAGGGCTACGAGCTGCCCAAGCCGATGGAGCAGAACCTCTATCACCTGACCCCCGAGGAGAGGCACCGCGAGGGGATCGAACAGCTACCGTCGACCCTCGGCGAGGCGATAGACATCGCCGCCGACTCCGAGCTGGTCCTCCGCGTTCTCGGCGAGCACGCCTTCAATCGCTTCGTCGAGATCAAGCGCAAGGAGTGGGACGACTACCGGGTCAGGGTCACGCCTTATGAGATCGAGCAGTTCCTGCCGATCCTCTGAGCGGAGTCTCAGCTGGCCGTCGACAGCAGGTAGGCCGAGGCGAATCCAAGGACCGTGAGCAGTCCCGTCGCGCGATGTCCGAGGCTGAATGCCTCTGGCATCATCGTGTCGGCCAGCATCGTGAGTACTGCGCCACCGGCGAAAGCGAGGATCAGTCCCACCGTATTGTCGGAGGCCCCTCCGAGGACGCCGTAACCGACAGCAGCCGCAAGCGCCGAGACACCCACGACGATGACCCAGACGCCGAATATCTTGCCTGGGGAGTGTCCTTCCTGGCGCATCCCTTGAGCAGAGCTGAGGGCTTCCGGGAAGTTCGAGAGGAACACGGCGACGATGATCGGAAGGCTCACGCCCTTGCCATGGAGCAGACTGATTCCGATCACGACCGATTCCGGGATGCCGTCGAGGACCGCCCCCAGCAGCAGCGCCTTCGGGCCTTGTGCAGCGTCGGGCTTGCCATGCCTCCTGCGTGATCTCCTGGTCTCGATCGACCGGGCGATCATCTCGTCGCCGAGGAAGTAGGTCACTGCACCGAGTGCGAGACCGATGGCGACTGCGTCACCGCCGCCGAGGGCGAAGGCTTCATCGGTGAGTTCGAAGGTGAGTGCGCTGATCAGCGCACCTGCACCGAAGGCCATGATCAGGCCCATCGCTCTGGTGCTGACCCGGCCGGTCAGGCCGAGAGCCGCTCCGAGCAACAGCGATGTTGCTGCCAAGCCTCCGAAC
>JBJTBI010000159.1:0-2525 GCA_046091265.1 bacterium | reverse complement strand
TCATGGGGGCCCCGGCGGCATCTGCGACGAGTCACACTCGTTCGCGGGCAGTTGCCCTCCGGCGTGGAAGGGGGTCGACGTGTCGGCCGCTACCTGAGTCCCCCCACCGGGGCATCTGGCGAAGATTCCATAGGCCATCTGGTCGTACTTCTCCGAAGGAGCATTGGGTACCAGGTTCCCGGCGAGATAGTTGAAGGTGAGGGTGACCGGTGAGGCTCTGACGAAGTGGCCGTCCGCGTCGTAGTAGCCGGCGATCTGACTCAATCCGGCCAGAAGTCCTGTGAGGTCGGGGGTGTAGGGACGAGCGAACTCGAAGAAAGGCATGGTCGACTCGTTGCCACACTCGGGGACGTTCTGATCGATCGCCGAGCACTGCATTCCGTCGATCGTTGCCGGGAAGGATGTGGAGGCGGCCTGCTGGAGGTCGACCAAACCGCCTGTGAAGTCGGCCAGGTCGTAACCGTTCTTGGGCCGGTTGACGGCGTAGCGGAGATTCTTGAAGACCGGAACCCCCTGACCGGCAACCCCCTTCAACTTCTTCAGGAAAGGCGTCAGGTTCTGCGGCGTGATGTCGGCGGTCGCTTCGATGAACGGTTCGAGGTCGGTCAGGGTCGAGCGGAGATTGACGAAGGTCGTGTTGGCCTGCCGGAGCGTCGGAGCCAGATACCTCAACCCTTGGTCGAGGCTTGCGTTCTCACTCGCCACTGCCCCCAGCGCCTCGTTGGAGTTGGACACGGCGTCTGCGAGATCGTCACTACGTGCTGCGATGGCGGCCGTTGCCTTCGATCCATTCAGCAGGAAGTTGGTCAAGACGGCCTGATCGCCACCGACTTGTTTGAACAGCTCATCGGTCTGGACCAGAGACGGGGCGAAGTACTTCACGGCCTTGTTCTTGAGCTTGCCGTTACCGGCATACCAGGAGGCCGACCCCTGGATCAGATCCTGCAGACCCTTTCGGGCCTCAGGGGTGAAGGTGTTGAACAGCTGGTCGATGTCCACCGGCGAAGTGGTCGCGACCTGCGTGATGATCGAGCCATCCTCGAGATCGGGCTGATTGCCGGAAGGCTGGTTGAGGGTGATGTACCGGTTGGCAATCCCCGAGAGCGAGGTCGCCCTGATCACCGCCGAAGTGCCTTGGGGTATCGGCTCCTCCGTCGTGATCGTGATCTCGGCCTGCGAATCCTCGGTCAGCTCGACCGAATCGACTTTGCCCACCGGGACACCGCCGATCTTCACTTCGTTGCCCGCCACGAGCTGACCACCGTTCTCGAACAAGAGCGTGTAGGAGTAGCCGCTCTTACCCCCTGAGAGCAGGAGGACGATCAGCGCGACGATGACCAGACCCAAGGCGCCCAGCGCTGCGATACGGGTCGTGGAAGCACCACGGACCAGCCCGCCCGCATTGCGGTCTGGGCTCACGCCTGAACCTCCGGCATCGACCCCTCTGGCTTTGCCTGTGGGACCAACCTCTCTCCTCTCGATGAGGGTGCACCATGCACCCCCTATCTCTCCTTTATCCCAAGCGTGACTTTACTTCAGGTGCCCCTGGAGACCACGCCTGCCTCAGCGAAATCCTGAGGACTTAATAGGCGCTTAGCAATGCCATCCCGTCGGATACCGAATGCGGGTGGCGCTGAGAGAGGTACCGCTACGGGGATTCGAACCCCGGTTTCCGGACTGAGAATCCGGCGTCCTAGTCCCCTAGACGATAGCGGCGGGTATTTCATGCCCAGATCAGGGCCTTACACCCTCGGACATGAGCGAGGCGCGATTCTAGCGAGCGCAACGCCAGTCTGGGTGATGCGGCTGAGAGGAGTCGAACCTCCACGTCCCGAAGGACACAGGCACCTGAAGCCTGCGCGTCTACCAGTTCCGCCACAGCCGCGGGACGATGGAATCTAGCGGGTGGAAGACTGTGGCCCATGCTCGACGAGCGACAGATCAGATCCCTCCACGTCGAGGCGCTGACCCGCGAGGAGATGGCGGCCGAAGGCCATGAACCGCACGTGCTCCATCAGACCTCGACCATCCAAGCCTTGCTCGATGGCGCATACGACGGGGACCTCACCCTGGGCGAGCTGCTCGACGAGGGGAACCTCGGCCTCGGCACCACCAACGCTCTCGACGGGGAGCTGATCATCCTCGACGGGCAGTGCTTTCGCGCGAAGATCGACGGCACGATCGAGCGTCTAGCGCCGGAGGTAAGGACTCCTTTCGCAGTCGTTGCCGACTTCCAGCCGACCGTCGAGACCGCTCTCGAAGGGCCCCTGGACTTCGAGCTGATGACCGAGCGGATAGACGGTCTCAGACCTGAGGGCACCGCCGCGTGCGCGGTGCGAATCGATGGTCGCTTCGCATCGATCAGGGCCCGGTCGGTTCCCCGACAGGAGTTGCCTTACCGACCCCTCCCGGAGGTGATCGAGGAACAGAAGGTCTTCGAGATCGGCGAATGCGAGGGCACGCTGGTCGGGTTCCGCTTTCCCGAGAACGCGGAGGGGATCGACGGCGGCGGAGGGCACCTGCAC
>JBJTBI010000158.1:0-11006 GCA_046091265.1 bacterium | reverse complement strand
GCGCGGGCGAGGTTGCGGTGGCGTGGGGCGGCAAGGCGGGGGCCCGCGGGCGCCTCCGCGCCGGGGCGGACATCCGGGCGGCGGAATTCCGCCGCGAGTCTGGAGGCGAGGTAGATCTGATCGGCGCAGCGGTCTGCGCTGCGGTATTGGTCCTGCTCTCAGTAGTGATCGAGCCGGCGAGCATCCTGGTCGGGCTGTCGGGCGCCCTCATCGGAGCGATTCTCGGCGTGTTGCTGAGCGCCAGTTTCGACCGGTCCGGATCCGGCCGGACCTGATCGGGTCTATCTTGGCCCCGTGAGCAGCGAGTACACAGAGGAGCAGGTGGTAGCAGCCGTCGAATCCCTCTCCGGTGCGGAATCCGTGCAGGAGGCGGAGAGGGTGATCTCGCAGGCAGCCCCCCAACTCCAGCGGATCCTCGGCGAGGCACTCGCTGCAGGTGGCTGGTTCGACGAATCGCACGACTCCGAGGTACTTCGGGTCGCCACGCTCCCCGATCAGGACGAGCGATTGACTGCAGTCCGCACATTGCTTGCAGAGGAAGCGAGAATCGCCACCATGATCGGCGCGGCGATCGGTTGGTCGCTCGCGCGGGAACTGGAAAAGACGAACTCCGGAGGAGGAGAAAAGTGAGACTCGATTACATCGGCCATTCGACGGTGATGCTGAGCGAAGGTGACACGAAGGTGCTGATCGACCCGTTCCTCGCACCGAACAACCCGGCCGCCAAGGTCAGCGCAGACGAGGTAGACCCCACGCACGTCCTGCTCACCCACGCCCACCTCGATCACTACGCCGATGCAGTGGCGGTTGGCAAGCGAACGGGAGCATCTTTCCTGGCGATCGCCGAACTGTCGAATGTGCTGGCCGAGGAGGGCATCGAGGACTGTGCGGATCCCAACTTGGGGGGAACGGTCGAGTACGACTGGGGCTGGGTCAAGATGGTTCAGGCCTTCCACACGAGCACGGTTCCCGGCAGCAGCGATCGTCCCTTCAGTCCCACGCCAGGAACGGTGATCGGAGCCGCGGCTGGCTTGGTCGTGAACCTGGGAGGCAAGACCGTTTATCACCTCGGCGATACCTGTCTGTTCGGTGATCTCAAGCTGATCGCCGAGCGCACGCCGCCGGACGTCGCGTTGATTCCGATCGGAGGCCACTACACGATGGACCGTCACGATGCCGTGGTTGCCGCGGAGATGCTCGGGGCGGGAATCGTGATCCCGGTTCACTACAACACCTTCCCGCCGATCGAAACGGACGCAGAGGCATTCAAGAAGGATGTCGAGTCTGCGACCTCCTCGAAGGTCGAGGTGCTCGCGCCCGGTGAATCCCTAGAGCTCTAGGAGATCGGGGCGGACTCGATGACCGGATCGGGCGATTCGGTCGTTTCATCAGCCGGCAGCGGCAGTTCCGGCTCCGGCATAACAGGATCCGGAGTGGTGGCACCGGGAACGTAGTCACCCGTGTCGCTGAATCCGCCGGTGGATGAGGTCTCACCGTCGGCAACGGCGTTCGTCTCGCCAGTGGGGGAGGCGGGGTCGCCTGTGGTGGCAGGTTCCTCGCTCTCGACGACCGGAGATTCGACTGCTGCCGCGGTCTCGGCGTTAGCTATCGCCGGCGTTGCCGGCGGCTCGGACTTCTGCCTCTCGACGACCGTTCCACTCGGCTTGCCTGAATTCCGGTCGGCGTTCACCTCGTGCTCGATACCAACCGCACCTGCGGTGAGCAGAGCAGCGGTTGCGATTCCCGCAGCCGCCTTGCTTCCGACCGCGGCACCGACAGCGCTGATTCCGCCCGCCGCGCCTGAGCCTCCGATCGAAGCCACTCCGGCACCGCCGATCGACCCGCTGCCGCCACTGCCGATCCCGCTGAACAACGCTGCGATCTTGCCCTTGAGTAGGATCATCGGAGCGATCGGGAGAGCTGCAGCAAGCGCCCTCGAGTCGGAGCGGAGCTGCTTGCGGAAAGCGGTGCAGCTGTCGCAGGACTTGACGTGTTTACGCACTGGACCGGAGAGTCGCTGGATTCCCTCTGCGGCCTCGGCGAGGTCGACGCGGACCTCCTCGCAGCTGAGTCCCCTCGATTCACTGCACTCCGCGAGCCCGATGCGAGCGCGGACCAGGAGGCTCTTGACACTCGGAATGGTCGTGTCCATCGCCTGAGCGATTTCGCTGTAGCTCATTGCATCCATCTCACGAAGCAGCAGGGCAGTGCGCTGGGTCTCGGGCAAGCGGCTGACGTCGGAGATCACGTTGCGGAACTCCTCACGGTGTTCGACGTTCTCGTAGGCAGAGACACCGTTCATGAAGCTGTGCATGTCCATCGAGTCCTGGCCGTCGGCTACGGGCTTGCGCAGATGGTTGAGAGAGCGGTTACGCGCGATCCGGTAGAGCCAGGGCTTGACGTTGATCGGACGATCGTCTGCGATCATCGCGTTGTAGGCAGCGACGAACACCTCTTGCAGGACATCCTCTGCATCTTCGGTCGAGCGGAGCATCTGACGGCAGAATCCGAGCAGCCGGCCCTGATACCGAGAGACCAGCGTTTCGAATGCCGACTGGTGCCCCTCACGGGTGAGGGCGACGAGGTTCTCGTCGCTCTCGAGGCGCAGAAGGGGAGACGGCCGGGACAGTAGGCCACGCTTACCTGCATATGTGAGTGTTGAGGCTTCCATGACGGGAGTGGACTCTCCTTTCCTGTGTCCTCGTTATGAGAACACGGACCAAGCCTCAAGGTTCCGCATAAACACCTCGTAAAGGTGGCTTAACGATCTCCTTCCGATGCGGAAATCAGGCACGCAGGTGCCCGTCTGACGCTCAGTGCCCGGAGCGGGACTCGAACCCGCAATGCCCTTTCGGGCCGCGGCTTTTAAGGCCGCTGACTTTGCCAATTTGTCCACCCGGGCAGCCCCGATGCTAGTCGTGCTCGCGCGGTGGGTATGGGCGGGGAGACTGCAATCCCGGTTACGGATTCCGACGTCGCCCGGTTCCTGCGCCACAATCAGTGAACGATGTCCCATCCGCTCAACTGGCTCTATCGCCGACTCGGCTCCTGGTACCCGAGGGTCTTCGTGACCGCGGAGATGCTCGTGGCCTTCCCGGTCGTCTTGGGTGCATTGGCGCTTGTCAGCTTCTACTACAACCCTGGCCCAGATAACGGTCCGATCGTCCTTGCCTCAGCGCTCGCCTTGACGGCAGTCGCCGTCGCTGCCGTGTTGGCCAGGGTGCTTCGTCGACTCCGACCAGTCACCAGATACCTGCGCGGCGACCACACGGCCGACTCGACCGCCGCCGCATGGACTGCCGCGGTAGACCTCCCAACCCAGTTGGTCCGACGCGACTTCTTCGTCCCGGTCGCCATAACGCTCCCGCTCGCCATCCTCGCGGTGGTCCTGCTGGGTCTCAGTTGGTATGCGGTCTTCCCCCTGCTGCTCGTCTCGTTGATCGTGGTGGGTTACGCCGCGATCCTCCACTACCTCGCGCTCGAGGTGGCGATGCGCCCGATCCTCTACGACATCAATGAGGGTTTGACCGAGCCCGTCCGGATCGAGCGGCCGGACATCCCCCTTCGGGTCAAACTGCTGGCGAGCCTCCCATTGATCAACGTGATCACCGGCATGACGGTTGCGGCGCTCACCTCGGAGGGCGGCAGCACCGCCTCGCTCGGCCTGGACGTCCTCATAGCGCTCTTCGTCTCGTTCACCATCAGTCTGGAGTTGACGATCCTCCTCTCCCGGTCGATCCTGAGACCGATCGAGGATCTCGAGGCCGCCACGGAGCGGATCCGTCAGGGCCGGTTCGACGAGCACGTTCCGGTCACGACCGCTGACGAGTTCGGAGAGCTCTCCTCTGCCTTCAACCAGATGATCGACGGACTGGCAGAGCGCGAGCGCCTGCGCGAGGCATTCGGCACCTATCTGGACGAAGACGTGGCCAACTACATCATCCGCCAGGACTACGACCCCGAAGGAGCCGAGGCGGAGGTCTCGCTCCTCTTCTGCGACGTGGAGAACTTCGCTGCCACCGCAGCCTCGGCTTCGGCTCCTCAGATCGTCTCGCGGTTGAATGAGCTGTACGAGTGCGTGGTTCCCATCATCGCGAGGCATCGCGGTCACGTCGATCAGTTCATCGGTGACGGCCTGCTTGCTGTATTCGGCGCGCCAGAGAGAACCGAGGATCATGCCGACCGCGCCGTGCAGTGCGCAGTGGAGATCGCACGGACGGTCAACAGCCGGAAGCCGGGCGGTTTCAGCGTCAAGGTCGGGGTCAACTCGGGGACGGTCGTGGTGGGCTCGATCGGAGGCGCCGGTCGGCTCGCGTTCAGCGTGATCGGGGACGCAGTGAACGTCGCTTCCCGTGTGGAGGAGATGACGCGAGAGACCGGTGACCAGGTGCTGATTACCGGAGACACACGGGTTTTGCTCTCGGAGACGATCGAGGTGGTCTCGCGCGGCGACCGGGAGATCAAGGGGACCGGCCGGTCGATGGAGATATACGCGCCTGTGGTCCCGTACGCGGTCGAAACCGAGCCCGGCGACGAGGTAGGCGATCCGTTGGGCGCTCCGCAGCCCGGCGGGCTCGGCCGCCCCCAGAAGCCCGGCGAGGGTCTGGGCCGACGGTCACCTGGCGGACGGCTTGGACAGTCGGCTCCTCCGGCTCCTGGCGGATACACGCTCCCCGGCTGAGCGGTAGCCTCGCGAGCGTAATGTCGAGTTCGCCCGAGACCGGAGAGTCCGCTTCTGCCCCGGATGTCACGGCGCCGCACGGCGGCAGACTGGTCGCTCGCGCACTGAAGGCCCGGGGTGTGAGCAAGCTCTTCTCGCTCTCAGGCGGCCACCTCGTCTCGAGCTACGACGGCTGCAAGGAGGAGGGAATAGAGATCGTCGACTTCCGGCACGAGCAGGCTGCGACCTTTGCTGCAATCGGCTGGGCAAAGGCACTTCGAGAGCCGGGGGTCGCCGCATTGACCGCCGGCTGCGGCGTGACCAACGGTATGAGCGCGATCGCCTCGGCTCAGGCAGACGGTGTGCCGATAGTGGTCCTCGGAGGCCGGGCGCCCGAGATGCGGTGGGGATCCGGATCGCTTCAGGAGATCGATCACATCCCGTTCGTCGAGCCGTTGGTCAAGTCGGCGGAGACCGTCCGTGACCCGGCCTCCATCCCGGCGGCAACCGCTGGCGCGATCGATATCGCCGCCACGCCTCCTCTCGGTCCGACCTTCGTCGATTACCCGCTGGACGTGGTGTTCATGGAGGCAGAGGCCGAGACACCCGAGCCGCCTCCGGTTGCAGCCGCGGCCGCAGGGGGAGTGGATCAGGCGGCCGCGTTGCTCGCGAACGCCGAGCGCCCCGCGGTGATGGCGGGCTCGAATCTCTATTGGGGGCACGCAGAGGGCGAGCTCCGCGAACTGATCGAGGCGCTAGGGATTCCTGTCTTCCTCAACGGGATGGGCAGGGGCTGCCTGCCTCCCGATCACGAACTCTTCTTCAGTCGGTCGCGAAGCGTCGCGCTGAAAGAGGCCGACGTCGCTCTGGTGATCGGAGTCCCGCTCGACTTCAGGCTCGGGTTCGGTGGTTCGTTCGGGGAAGAGACCAAGCTGATCCACCTCGATGTGGCGCCGATGGGACTCGAGAAGGCGCGGCAGCCGGATCTCGCGCTGGTCGGTGACATCGCGGCGTCCCTGACCGATATCCGAGAGGCTGCAGGCTCGGGCTCGGGCGCAACGACCGCATGGGTGGACTCACTGCGAGGCATCGAGACGGAGAAGGTCGCGGAGGAGGCAGAGATGTTCGAGGATGAGAGAGCGCCTCTCCATCCCATGCGGATCTACCGCGAGTTGCTCGACTTCCTCGATCGCGACGCAATCGTGGTCGGAGACGGCGGTGACTTCGTCAGCTTCGCCGGCAGGGTGATGGAGACCTGGCAGCCAGGCTGTTGGATGGACCCCGGGCCGTACGGGTGTCTCGGTGCCGGGCCGGGTCAGGCGATCGGAGCCAAGCTCGCCCACCCTGACAGGCAGGTCTGTCTGCTGATGGGGGATGGAGCGTTCGGGTTCTCCGCGATGGAGTTCGACACGATGGCGAGGCACGGCCTGCCGGTTGTGGCCGTGATGGGTAACAACGGGATCTGGGGCCTCGAACATCACCCGATGAAGTTCCTCTACGGCTACTCGGTCGCTGCCGAACTACGGCCCGAGACACGCTACGACGAGGTGGTCGGAGCGCTCGGTTGTCACGCTGAGCTGGTGCGTTCGCCGGATGAACTCCGCCCCGCCCTCGAGAGGGCTTTCGCCTCGGATAAGCCGGCCTTGGTGAACGTGCTGTGCGACCCGGAGGTCGCCTATCCGCGCCGGGCGAATCTCGCTTAGCGTCTTCTTTTCGTAACGCTTTCGTCCGTCCTCGGGTGCTCAGGAGTGCTGTAGCTGCTGGATTTTGCGGCTTGAATCATGCATATGCGGAGACGGGCGGTATTGGGACGGAGTCGGGTGATCCTGCTGTGCTTGGCGGTGAGCCTGTCGGTGATCTCACACTCGGCGGTTGGACGTGCCGATGCGTCCACCCCGGAGGTTGGTGCGGTGGTCGCTCTCGGGGACAGCTTCGTCTCGGGTGAGGCCGGCCGGTGGCTCGGCAACGCCAGGGGAGGGGGCGCATCTGCTCACGGGACCGATCGGCTCTGCATCAGGAAATGGTGGGGATGTCAGATCAGACCGGGAGGGATCTATCGCACTGGACCGACCGCAGATTGCCACCGCTCGGATACGGCTCCGGTGGAGATCCTCTCGCGCTCCTTCTCGCGGGGGATCAACCTCGCCTGCTCCGGAGCAATCGCGCGCGACATCTACCTGTCTTCTGAGCATGGCCCGGCATCCGGGCTGCCGCCACAAGCCGATCGCTTGAGAGCCGTCGCCCTCCATCAGAGGGTGTCACTGGTGATCCTTGCGATCGGGGCCAACGATGTCGGTTTCTCTGATCTGGTCGCGGATTGTGCAGAAGCGTGGTTCACATCGAGGAGGGGAGGCTGCCGCCGTGTCGGTGCGATTGCGCTCGCCAGACGGTTGCCGATCTTCAAAGAACGGGTCGAGATGGCGATCGACTCTGTGACCACGGCCATGAAGAACGCCGGCTATCGGAGGCCCAGTTGGGAGTTCATCGTTCACGGCTACGGATCGCCAGTTCCGCCAGGTCGGGATTTTCGCTACCCCGAGCCGTCGGTCCGAAGGCTGCTGCCCGGCGGCTGTCCATTCACCGATGCTGACTCGGATTGGGCAAACGATGATCTGGTTTCGACTTTGAACCGGAACCTGAAGAGACTGGCTTTGGCGCATGGCGCCCGATTCCTCGATCTGGCGAGTGCATTCGATGGGCACCGCGTATGTGAGACGGGCTCTGAGCTCGTTTCGGACTCTGGTCCATCGGGAGAGCGAGCAGAGTGGTTCCGCTTCCTGGTGCCGTGCTGCGGGGGAGAGAAGAGAGAGTCGCTGCACCCGAATGCCTTCGGCCAGCGCTCGATCGCCACCTGCCTGTCCCTGTTCCTCACCCGTCTGACCGACACCGGCGCCTGCACGAGTCGCTCAGGCCTCGGGCCCAGTGCCGTGCACATCGCTTTTCCGCCCGCACCCTAAGAGGCGAACGCCTCGAGGGCGAGGCCGTGCATCAGGTCTGACTCGGAGACTTCGACTTCCTCGACCCCGAAGGCGCGCATGATCTGGATCAGGATCACGGTGCCCGCGACGATGAAGGGTGCGCGGTCGGCCCGTAGCCCCGGAACCTCTGCCCGCTCGGCGTGGGACATAGCCGAGAGCCGAGAGAGCGATCTTTGGACGGTCTCGAGGCTCAGGAGCGCTCCGTGGATGTCGGATCGATCGGGGTTGGGTTCTCCACGCTCGATCGCAGCCAGGGCGGCTGGCGTTCCGGCAACCGCGATTGCTCTCGTGATTCCACCTGAATCAGCTCGGTCGGTCGCTGCCCGCACGGTGGAGAAGATCTCGTTGGCGAGATTTTCCAACTCCTCCGGGTTCGGAGGATCTGAGATGAGATGTCGCTCCGAGTGTCTGAGTACTCCGGCCTGAAGAGAGGTGTGGAACCCGGCGTCCGCACTGGCACCGACCACGATCTCGGTCGAACCTCCTCCGATATCGATGACCAGTGTCTTCTCGACACCGGCATCTATTTCCTCAGCCGTTGCGCCTTTGAACACGAGTTTGGCCTCCTCGTTGCCGCTGAGGATTCTTGCATCCAGATCGAAGCGTTCCCTGATCTCCGCCACGAAGGCCTCGCCATTGTCGGCATCGCGCACCGCGCTGGTGGCGCTGGCTAGCACGGTCCGGGCTTTCATCGAGGTCCAGACCTCCTTGTAGCCAGCAAGCACCCCGCAGGTTCGTTCGATCGCCTCCGCGGACAGAGAGCCGGTCAGGTCTACTCCACTGCCGAGCGAGGTGACGGTGCTCTCTCGGTGCAGCACTACGAGGCCATCCTGACCGCGTCGGGCGACCAGAAGGCGGGTCGAGTTCGTGCCCAGATCGACCACAGCAACGGCCTTGTCGTCTCGAGGTGGCGCGGCGCGGGGAGGAGTACTCACCGTTGCGATGGTAGCCCTGCCGGCCGAGGAGAGATCCTCCAGGCGCGTGGCGGCACTGGGTGCGCCTTGCATCGGGTGCTCCGTGCGGGTCGGTTGTGCTCCTTCCTGTGTTAGATTTACGAGGTCCGCTGGGGAGCGGGCAGGGTCCAACGAGGAGAGGGGAGAACTCATGCGCATGAGCTCAGGATTGGGAGGTTTTTTCGCAGGCGGATTTCGGATCAGGCTGATCGGCTTGGCCGTCATCGGACTGGCCGCGCTTTCGGGCCTTTCGCTAGAGCGCGCCTCGGCCGATCGCGGGCGAGATGCGCTGAAAGCTCCGGTGATCGCGACTCCGAATGCGACTCGGTGTGACTGGCTTGACCTGAGCGTCTGTCTCCAGCCGTGGCCGAACAACTTCTTCACCCGTGCGGACAAGAACACCGCCACCAAGCTGAGGATCAACCTGAACAAGGCATCCATGCCCGTCAACACAGGTGTGACGCCGGGCAGCGCCGGTGACTTCTTCGCAGATCCCAACACTCCGATCGATCCCGTCGAGTACAACCGCAACGACGGCTTCAGCCCGGGTCAGGCGATCGTCGTCCATGTGAAGGGAATGGACAATCAGGCTGCGTTCGACGCGACCGGAATCGTCCCGTTGACGAATATCGCCGATTACTCCAGAGCGACCCAGCCGGTTGTAGTGATCAATACCAAGACAGGTCAGCGTCACCCGATCTTCGCGGAGCTCGATCAGGTCGCCACCTCGGACTCCGACCGGCAGTTGATCATTCGCCCGACCAGGAACTTCGATGAAGCAACTCGGTATGTGGTCGTGCTCCGGAACATGAAGAGAGCCTCGGGCACCACGATCCCAGCATCCAACGCCTTCCGCGTCTATCGCGATCGGATCAAGACCAAGAACAAGGTGGTCGAAGCTCGCCGGGGGAAGATGGAGTCGATCATCGGGACCGCTACCAAGGCGGGGATTTCACGCAAGAGCCTCTATCTGGCGTGGGACTTCACGACCGCGAGTCGCCGTTCCTTGAGCGAGCGAGTTCTGGCGATGCGTAACGACGCCTTCTCGCGGCTGGGGGACACCACGATGGCTGACGGCCAGGTCCAGGGGAGCGCCCCCACCTTCACGGTCACGAGCATCGCCAACTACACGGTGGGGCAGAACTCGAACATCGTGAGGCGAATCGAAGGGAACATCACGAACGTCCCGTGTTACCTGGACAATCCTGACGCAGGGGCGGCCGACGAATGCGCTCCTGGCGCACGGTTCAAGTACGCCAATGCCTCGGCCACGATGCCCAACCTCTCCAATCCGAGTACCACCACGGTTCCATATAGATGCGAGATCCCACGAGCGGTGGTCGCCGGGGGCACTCTTCACACTGCAAAGCCTTCGCACCACGGGCACGGCCTGCTGGGCTCGCTGAGCCAGGTCAGCGGAACGGGAATCGCCGACCTGGCGAACGAACACGGCTACATCTTCTGCGCCACGAATTGGCAAGGGTTTGCAAACGAAGACACGGTCGGCGTGATCCTGCCTTCTCTCTACGACCTTTCGAAGCTCCCCAAGACCTTCGATCGAGTCCAGCAGGGGTTCGTCAACGCCATGATCCTCGGCCGGGCGATGCTCCATCCACAGGGCTTCAACGCGGATGAGGCCTTCCAGATAGACGCGGCCGATCCGACCAATACGACGCCGGGAGACACCGAGCCGGTGATCGACACGACACGCCTCTTCTTCTACGGGATCAGCCAGGGCGCGATCATGGGCGGCTCTCTGACCGCCGTTTCTCCAGACATCGTCCGCGGTGCTCTCGGCGTGGGCGGTATGAACTACTCGACCCTCCTGCAGCGCAGCGTCGACTTCGACGAATACGCGGAGACTCTCTACGCGAGTTATCCGGACCTGCGCCAGCGGCCACAATGGATGTCGATGCTCCAGATGCTCTGGGACAGAGCAGAGACCAACGGCTATGCAAACCACATCACCTCGAACCCGCTGCCCAACACGCCGGCCAAGAGGATCCTGATGCAGGTCGCCGACGGAGACTTCCAGGTCTCGAATGTCACGGCTGATGTCCAGGCGAGGACCGTCGAGGCGGTCATCCGTACACCGAGCGTCTACAGCGGAAGACATTGGGCTACCGATCCGTATGCACTGATGACCCAGTGGAACGGTGCGTCACCGCACGCAGGGTCGGCGCTCACCTACTGGGATGGTGGTCCACTCGGAGTGACCGGGGGCACCGCGATGGCGCCTCTCGGGAACCTCCCTCCGCGTACCACCGACGGTTACGGAATCGACCCTCACGGATATCCGCGCAGATCAGGCCTTGCGAGACAGCAGATCGCTGACTTCTTCGATCTCGGCACGGTTACCGATGCGTGTGGAGGCCCCTGCTATGCGAACGGCTGGGACGGGACGCTTCCATAGGC
>JBJTBI010000157.1:0-2666 GCA_046091265.1 bacterium | reverse complement strand
GCTGTCCCGGTACGCGGGGGGCGCCTGCCAGAGGACGTTCACCCCCAGCCGCTCGATCTGGGCGAGCGTCTCGACCGCATCGAAGCGACCGTCGTGGATTACGGCCGTCGCACCGCAGAGCCAGGGTGCGATGAACGAGTTGCGGGTGCTCTTCGACCAGCCCGGCGCCGCTGTGCACCAAGCCAGCTCGCCCTCTCGTGCTCCGAACCAGTGATCCGCCTGAAGCCGCTGACCTGCGAGGTACTGCTGCGAGTAGAGCACCCCTCGCGGTTCCCCTGTGGTCCCGGAGGTGAAGATGATGGCCGCTGGATCGTCTGGAGATAGATCCTCTGCCACTGCGGGAGGCTCCTGAGGCCGATCCTCGTCGAAGATCCTTGCCAGGTCGGAGAGGTCGAAGTGCGGTACGCCGTCTGGGAGTTCCTGCAAGAGCGCCTCTTCGCCGATACAGAGACCGGGGTTCGCTGCACTGACCCGCTGTGAGAGGTCGTCCTTGCGCAATTGCGGATTGCAGGGCATCACGACCGCACCCATGCGGAAGCAGGCGAGCATCGTGAGCACCCACTCGATGCGACTGCCGCAGAGTGTCATCACCACATCGCCCCGCTTCACGCCTCTAGCCACCATCGCTCCAGAGAGTCCGGCGCTCATGGCAAACAACTCTCCGAAGTGCCAAGGGCGGATGGCACCCTGCCTGTCGATCGCAACCACGGCCTTCTTCGCGGACGGGAAGGACTCGACGACCTCGTTGATGAAATTCATCGGCTCAGTTTGACTCACGCCGCGCTGCGCCGGCGTGTGCTGCCGGAATCAGCGCTACTCGAGGATGGTGTCGTCGTAGAGCTTGCGAACGGTTACGCCGCCGCTTGGAGCAGCCTCGATGCAGAGGCGGCAGAGGACGCACTCATCGGCGTTCTCCTTCACGACCGTGGCCTTGCCATCTACTACCGCGAAGATATCTACCGGGCATACCTCCTCGAGCTTCGCCGCAACCGCGGCATCCGAGGCGACCGCATCCTCGATGCTCACCTCGATGAACACGCCGTTTAGATCGTTTTCGGCCATGTTCAGCCCCCGATCCTCTCCGCCACCGCAGCCGGGATCTCGTCGATCCGCTCTACCACGGTGATGCCCGCTGCCTCGAGCCTCGCGATCTTCTGGGTTGCGGTGTCCTCGGCGCCCTCGACGATGGTTCCGGCGTGTCCGAAGCTCATCCCCTTCATCTCCTCGTCGTCCATGAACTTCCCGGCCATGAAGGCAACGATGGGAAGTCGTGAGTCGTTGTCCGACACCCATTCGGACAGCTGTGCCTCCATACGACCGCCCGGCTCCGTGTAGATCACGATCGCCTTGGTCTGTTCATCCCTTTCGAAGAACGGCATCAATTCAGCGTAGGTCGATCCGATGATCGCATCGCCCCCGATCGAGATAGCGGTGCTCACCCCCAGACCGGCTGCGGTGAGCGAGGATGAGATCTCGGTAGTCATCCCTCCCGATCGGGACATCACACCGACCGATCCAGGCGCATAGGCCTTTGCGGCATCTTTCGCCGGACCTCCGATCCCGCCCATCTTGCAGACCTCGGGCACGATCAGCCCGAGGCAGTTCGGTCCGATGATCCGTGCGTCCTTCGAGTCGGCAAGCTCGACCATCTCGGCCACGTCGCCTCTGGGGATGCGTTCTGTGACGATCACGATCAGCTTCATTCCCGCTTCGAGGGCCTCGAATACGGCGTCCTTGGTGAACGCAGGGGGTACGGTCACGACGGAGCCATCGACAGGCGAGCCATGGTTTTCGACCGCCTGCTCGACCGTGTCGAACACGGGCACGCCGTGGACCTCCCGGCCTTTACGTCCCGGAGTAACCCCGCCCACCACCTTCGACCCGTAGTCCAGGCACTCGCGGGTCAGGTTCACGGCCTCGCGGCCGGTGATGCCGTGGACGATGAAGGTGAAGTCCTTGTCGAGCAGGATCGGCACCTGTCAGGCCTCCGATCCCTGGATCTTCGCGACTGCTCGGCCCGCGGCCTCCCACATCGAGACCGACCTGTCGCAGTACTCGACGCCGTATTTGTCGAGGATCTTGAAGCCCTCCTCTTCCCACGCGCCCGGGATTCGGAAGATCGCGATCGTCTCGGCCGGATCCTTGTCCAGCTCCAAGCACGCTTTGATCACCCCGCGAGCCACTATGTCCACCCGGGTATTGGAGACGATCGACATCATCACGGCGATCTTCCCGACGCCCTCCTTGCCGAGTACCTCCCTGGCGAGCCCGCATGCCTTTGCCACCGAGGGGTTGCCGCCGATCTCCGAGTAGTTCGCTGGCTTGCCTCCCTGGCTTCGCACCGCGTCGGTGAGGGTCAGCGAGCCACCGCCTGCTCCGATGACCAGCCCGAGATTCCCTTCGAATCCGTGGTCCTTTCCCTGGATCACTCCACGGTGATCCGCCGAGTCGATTGCCTTGACGGACCGCTCGAACTCGCTCGGTTCGTAGGGCTCACGCGTGTCCTCCGGCTCGATACCGAGTTCTCCCTCGAGCAGACGCTTCTGTCGTCCCTTCGCTTCGTCTTCCATCTCCATGTGCGCGTCGAGGGCAACGAAGCTGCCGTCCTCGAGTTCGGCCAGTGGATTGATCTCGGCCAGCGTCATGTCGTTGTCGCGGAACAGGCT
>JBJTBI010000156.1:0-5640 GCA_046091265.1 bacterium | reverse complement strand
CCGCTGCTGAGCGGTGGGTTCAGGAGTCCTCCTTCTCTCGCGATCGCCACGACGGGTACCGGACCCACTGCGCACGACTCGGAGAGCCGGAGGGAACGGTGGGTGTGGCCGCTGCAGATGCCTCCGGCGCGCAGCAGGGTCTGGATGAGTTCGAAGCCCTCGATCTGGTCGTCGTCAGGGGACTGGCGAGCGCAAAGCTCGACTCGATGAGCGCCGTCGCCGAGGCGGCGGCGCCCAGCGCCTGAAGCGCTCCTCAGCCCTCTTGATCGGGGTCCAACTCCACCTGCTCGTCAGCGCAGGAAGCGCAAAGGACCTCAGGTGAATCGGTCCCCTCGACTATCGCCGCTTCCTTCTCAGCGTCGGTCAGGGGATTGCCGCAGCTCGAACAGTTGTCGGGCAGCTCTTCGATCGATCTTTCCTCCAGATCCATAGCACCGGGTCTAGGGGTGTGAAGGGCTGGTTTCTAGTAGGGAGGCAACTGGGCGTACCAGTCCCCCAGCGCGCGGAAGGAGGTCCAGAACCGCTTCTTGGCCTCCTCTTCATCCAGAGAGAGATCGAAGTCGGGCACGAAGAGCAGGTCGATGGTCGGGGTGAGGCGCTGTACCTCCCCCTCGATCTCGGCGACCGGCTCGGAGAGCGGCAGCTCCAGATCGTTCAGCGACTGGAGCGCATCGATTCCCATGACCACGATCATCCTCGGGTTCACGATCGCGATCTCCTCGGCCACCCGCGAGATGCACTCGGAAGAGGCGTAGCCGGGCTCGGTCAGCGGACACTTGCAGCAAAGGGTGCCGAAGACGACGATCGGATCGATCGCCAGCCTCTCGAAGCTCTTCATCAGCGCATGACCGGATCGTCCGAAGAAGGCCACTCCCTCCTCGATCTCCGAGGAGGTGGCGGAATGCTTCAGCATCATGATGTCGGCCTGAGGGTGACCCGAGCCCTGGACGGGCATCACGTCACCGCGAGGACAGTCGGCGCAGGACGAGAGATCACTGCCGAGTTCGTTGAGCTCGCGGATCGCGCGCTCGAGGTACTTCTCCTTTATCTCGTCTTCGGTCGTCTGCACGGGTGGTATCTCTTTCTCCGCGCTCACACCGAACTCCTACGCCTGCATTACTTCTTTCCCGCTTTGGCAGCGGACTTGCGGCTCTTGGTATCGCCCTTGTCCGAATCGGCACGAAGATCGAGTGACTTGCCGCCCCTGCCTCCGCTGGTCTGGAGGAACTTCAGGGTCTGGACGTAGGCCAGATTCTTGTGCTTGCGCACGATCTCCGCCTCTCGCATCGATTCGAGGAACTCAGCGGGGCCATCGAAGTCCCGCAGACGGATCATCACGCTGCCGAGTCCCTGGGCGACGTGGCTGTCCGAGCCCGCGCCGGGGATGATCCGGTACTTCTCGGCGAAACGAACCGCTTCCTCGTTGAAGGAGTTGAGCGCGACTCTGGGGTTGAAGATCTCGAGGATGTCGATCTGATCGACCACCTTGGTCAAGTGCTCGTAGTCGGGCACCGCATGCAGTCGATCGAACGGATGTGGAACGTAGACGAGCCCTCCCTGACGGCGGATCTCCGCGATCGTCTCCGCGAGGGACATTCCGCGGTCGATCTTCTCCTCGATGAACAGACCGATCACCTCTCCCTCACTGGCGGTCTTGACCTCCTCGGCCACGATCACCTTTATGCCGCCGATGCGTTCGGCGATCTCCCGCGCCTCGAACGCTCCGGAGATCTCGTTGTGATCGGTAATCGCTATCGCCCCGAGGCCTCTCTCCTTCGCCGTCTCGAGCAGGACCTCGGCGGGGGTGGCGCAATCGGGAGAATGGTCGGTGTGCATGTGCAGGTCGCAGTGGATGAAGGGGCGTGAACGGATCCGACGCCTGATCACAGAGTCGCCAGCAGGGTCGTGTCGGCGAGAGGCGATGCGTGTGTACTCACCTTCGATCTCGTCGATCGCCTCGTCCCAGGTCCTACCCTCGAGCGCCTTTCGACCGGCGGCGGCAAGCCCGCGACGAACCTTCGGGTTCTCGATCAGACGACCGATCTGGTCGGAGAGGGTCTGCGCGTCCCCGACCGGGAAGAGCAGCCCCCTCTCACCGTCTGCGAGTACCTCCTCGTAGAGATCGAGCCCGGAGGCGACTACTGCCGCATCGCCCCCGACCGCCGAGGTGAGACGACCGGCCGCAGGCAGTACTCCAGAGGAAGCGAAACATGCGATGTCGGCCCCTGCGAGGACCTGATCGGGCGAGGCATCCTCGGGCCCGAGCACGGTCAGCCGGGTGCGTAGTCGGGCGCCGAGCCTCGACGCCGTATCCAGCTCCGAGGGTGCCCAGACGACCAACTCCCAACCCTCCAGCGGGAGGAGTCGGCGAAGCGCGCTGCCCACCAGTCGGAGCGCCCCGCGTTCCTCGGTCGCGCAGTAGACGATCCGGATCGGTGCCTTCGCTCCGGTCGCTCGCCGAGGAAAGGGATCAACCTGATCCACGCCCGGACCGACCTCGAGATACTCCCCTGGGAAACTGCGCTCGAGGATCTCCGCGGTGGCACGGTACGAAGCCATGCGTGAGTCGGCTCGGCCGAACAAGAGCTCGACCAGCGGTCTGGTCACCTGAGTGGCGACTGCTCGCTCCGCGACCTCGTGGAAGGTGGCGACGTTGAGTGAGCGGCTATGGCGAAGGGCGATCGAGCCTGCGCTCGGAGCGAAGGGGTCATGGACGTGGACGATGTCGATGCCCTCGAGGTTGAGGATCTGTTCGAGGGTCCGGCGCAGATCGAGCGGCAGGGGAGGTGGTTTGCGTCGGGCACCGGTTGGCAGCGGAAGAGTCTGGCCGATGGCGATCAGGCGGGCTCGGCCCCTGACGAACAGATCTGAAGCGTCGACCGCACGGTCGATCGACTTCCGCGACTCACGGACCGCCGTACGCGAGTAGGTCGGCGCGGCGATCGCCACCCGGTGACCCCTCGCAGCCAGTCCGTCGGAGGTACGGGAGATGAACTCGGTGATCTCATGTGACTCGTCCCAGGGCCGAGGACAGACCTGGACGATCGAAAGTCCTTCGTTTTGTGGCACGACTCGGAGGATAACCCCCGCCGTTGGAGCGGCAGAGGGGCTCGAGGGTGACCTCCGGGCGGGAGGTCAGGCCTTCTTCGAGCTGCCCTTCCCGTTGGCCTTGGCCTTGCTCTTGGCCGCGGGCTTCTTCTTCGCCTTTACGACCTTGCCCTCGGCAGCACCCCTCTTCGCGGGGTTGGCGGTGATGAAGTCCTCGGTCATCTGACGCGCCTCGGGATCGGGGCGCTGATTGTGAGGCGACTTCATCAGGTAACTGGAGGGACCATCCAACTGGCCCGCGATGCCGTTGTCGAGAGCGAGCTTGATCAGCCTGACGGCGTCGATCACGATGCCTGCGGAGTTGGGTGAGTCCCAGACCTCGAGCTTGAGCTCGATGTTCAGCGGCACATCACCGAAGGCACGACCCTCCGCCCTGATGTGGGCCCACTTACGGTCGGTGAGCCACGGGACGTAGTCGGACGGCCCGATATAGACGTCGTCCGCCGGGAGCTCGTGGTCCATGATCGAGGTCACAGCGTTGGTCTTGGAGATCTTCTTCGACTCCAGCCGCTCGCGCTCGAGCATGTTGTAGAAGTCCATGTTCCCGCCGACGTTCAACTGGCTGGTGCGCTCGAGACGTACGCCACGATCGGCGAAGAGTCGCGCGAGCTGGCGGTGAAGGATCGTTGCACCGACCTGGCTCTTGATGTCGTCGCCGATGATCGGCAGACCAGCCTCCGTGAAGCGCTTGTCCCAGTAGTCCTCGCGGGCGATGAACACCGGCAGGCAGTTGACGAATCCGACGCCCGCCGCAAGGGCCTGCTCGACGTACCACTTGGTGGCTTCCTCGGAGCCGACCGGCAGGTAGCAGACCAGCACATCGGTCTTCGTGTCCTTGAGGATCCTGACGATGTCGGCGGTCTCGCCCGGCGCCTTGGTGATCTTCTCCTTCAGGTACTTTCCGAGTCCGTCGTGGGTCATCCCGCGATGGACTTCGACCCCGAGGTTCGGTACATCGGAGAACTTCATGGTGTTGTTCTGACCGGCGAAGATCGCCTTGGAGAGGTCCTTGCCGACCTTGTCGGCGTCGATGTCGAAGGCGGCGGTGAACTCGATGTCCTTGACGTGGTAGCCGCCGAGATCGACGTGCATCAGGCCCGGGACCTGCTCCGAGGGGTCGGCATCCTTGTAGTACTCGACCCCCTGAACGAAGGAACTCGCGCAGTTGCCTACGCCGACTATCGCCACCCGAACCTTGCCGTCGGGCGAGCCGTTGCGTGAAGTGCCGCTTGCTTTGCCGTTTGAGCCGCTCATTGGTTGCTACATCCTCCTATGGATGGGAATGGTGGGTGAAAGTGCGCTTGCGGAAAGTGACTGACTCGCCGCCGTGCAGCAGGAACCGACAGGCTACCGGGCCTCGCCCTCGTGTAGGGCCTTGCGCACGTGCCAGACCCTCTGGAAGACGGTGATCGTGGTCAAGAGCGCCATCGCGTAGATCGCCGGAGCCAGCAGTTCGATGTCGAAGATGCCGGCTCCCTCGGCGAGCACGAGACCGATCGAGAGGATCACCACCCTGACCGGCCTGGTCGCCCAGCCGACCGTGCACTCCACTCCCAGTGCCTCCGCGCGGGCTCTGGTGTAGCTGACCATCAGCGACCCGAGGACGACGACCACGCACATCGCAGCAGGGAAGGTCTCCCCCTGGCTTGCGAAGTAGGCGGCAACTGCGGTGAGCACCACACCCTCCTCGATCCGGTCGAGAGTCGAGTCGAGGAACGCGCCGAAGAGCGTTCCCTTCCCCGACGCCCTCGCGTAGCGGCCATCGAGGGTGTCCATGATCGATCCGACGATGAAGGCGACACCGCCGAGCAGGAACTGCTCCTGCCAGATCAAGACCGCCGCGAGCAGGTTGAGGACCAGCCCGACCATCGAGATAGCGTTCGGAGTGAGCCGCGACTCGATCAGCCGATCGCGCACCGCGATGGAGCGGTCGCCGGGTGCGGCCTTCTTCCTGGATGTCTTTCCCTTGCTCATCTAGACGGCGATGGTCTCAGCATGGTCGGAGGTCAAGCGTTTCTCGACCCTGAGGGCCCATCGTGGGTTCGCCCAGGCGAACGCCGATGCCACCCCCAGCGCCAGCAGCGCGGTGAGCGCACCGAACACCGCATCCAGCCACCAGTGATTTCCGGTAGCGCAGACGATGTAGGTCATCAGGAGCGGGTAGAGGAAGAAGAAGACCTTGGCGAACGGGTTCCTCAGGAGATAGGCGAGTGACCAGGCGAGGATCAGCGACAGCCCTACGTGCATCGAGGGGACCGCAGCGAACGGGTTGAACAGCGGGTTGCCGGGATCACTGAGGATCGGCCGATTGCCGGTCACCTCCTCGGAGAGGGCGAAACCGAGGCCCTCGAAGAACCGGGGTGGGGCGGTCGGATAGGCGAGATAGGCGAGTACCGAGATCCCCATGGCGGCGATGACCATGTTCCTCACGAAGGGGTAGCTGCCGGGGCGGAGCAGGTAGACGAGGAGGAGCATCAGGCAGGAGCCCCTGAAGTGGAGGTTTGCGTACCCCCAGGCCGTCGCGTCCCCTAC
>JBJTBI010000155.1:0-22620 GCA_046091265.1 bacterium | reverse complement strand
GAGGTATGGCGCGAGTCGCTCGCGCTCCCGCGCCGGTACCTCTTCACCCTCGTACTCGACGCCCTCCTGATCGGTGTGCGCGAACTCCGTCTCGGACTTGATGTCGATCTTCCATCCGGTAAGCCGCGCGGCGAGCCGCGCGTTTTGCCCATCGCGTCCGATAGCCAGGGAGAGCTGGTCATCCGGAACGATTACCGTCGCCTCTTTGGTGTCGTCGTCCACCAGCACCTCCCGGACTCGAGCCGGCGAGAGGGCCTTTGCCACGAAACGGGCGGGCTCGTCGTTGAACGGGATGATGTCGATCTTCTCTCCGCGGAGCTCCGACACGACCATCCGTACGCGCGATCCCCGCGGACCTACGCATGCTCCGACCGGATCCACACCGTCGCTGTGAGAGATGACGGCGATCTTCGACCGCCAACCGGGCTCGCGCGCGACATCGGTGATCTCGACGAGGTTGTCGGCGATCTCCGGCACCTCGAGCTCGAAGAGCTTCTTGATCAGTTCCGAGCTCCGACGGGAGACCACGATGCTCGGTCCCTTGTTCTCGGAGGAGACATCGGTGATCACCGCCTTCACCCGCATACCGTGGTCGTAACGCTCGTTGTAGACCTGCTCGGAGCGTGGAAGGAGCGCTTCGACGCGCTCGCGTAGCTGCACCAGCGTGTAGCGGTTGTCCGATTGCTGGATGATCCCTGTGACCAGTTCCCCCACCCGGTCCTTGTAATCCTCGTACATCATCATCCGCTCCGCTTCGCGTATCCGTTGGAGGATCACCTGCTTGGCGGTCTGAGCAGCGATCCGGCCGAAATTGTCCGGTGTGACATCACGAGTCTTGATCTGATCGAGGTATGGCGCGAGTCGCTCGGGCTCCAGCTCCGGCTCCTCGGGGTCACGTCGCTCCCCGGTCTCGGGGTCGACCAGACTCCGTGGCATCAGGTCGCGATCGATCTCCTCACCGGCCGCCTCCGCTGCCTCCGCGGCGCTGATCTCCTCCTCGAACTGCTCGTCGAGGAGCTTCTGCTCGATGTCCTCGGGGACGATGAGTTCGTGAACGCGGAAGTCCGCGGTGGCAGGGTCCAGTTCCACCTTCGCGTAACGGGCGGAGCCCGGGGTCTTCTTGTATGCGGAGAGCAAGGCGTCGGACAACGCGGCCATCAGCGTGTCCTCTGCAATCCCCTTCTCCTGCTCCAACGCCTTCAAGGCGTCGACGATCTCCTGACTCATGCGTTCACCCCTGACTCGGTCGGGTTGGAATGGTCCGAGCCATGAATCCCTTGCTCGGCTGAAGGCGCGAGGTTGGCCCTCGCGATCATCTCGAAGTCGACCTTCACCCGATCGCCCTGTTCGGTCTGCAGCATCAGGCAATTCTGGTCGCAGGAGAGGAGCACCCCGATCAGGTTCCTGGAACCGGCAACGGGTTCATTCGTGCGGACCCTGATTCTCGCACCTGTCTGTTCGGAGAAGTGCTCGAGCGTGCGGAGTGGTCGCTCTGGGCCGGGGGAGGAAACCTCGAGGGAGAATTCCTCGAGCAGATCGGGGAAAAGGGACGTCACCCTTTCACAGAGTTCGAGATCCACACCGTCGCAGGAGTCGATCACCAAGCGGATGCGCTCCGGCCCCATACCCTCGCACGCCAACAGCTCCACATCTGACATCGCATCTGTGATCCGCGCACGCGCTTCGATCTCGATTTCTTCGACCCTGTCTTGCAGCATCTCCATCAATCCTCCAGCCCGATCCGGGCCATAAAAAAGGTGGGCCCACGCCCACCTTCCGATTGAAACAGTTGGAAAGTACAAAGCGAGTATAGCCATGGGTGATTCGTCCATCACCTGTGCGGCTCGAGTCGTTCGCCTCGGGCCCCGGTCGTACCTAAGTACGAATGGGGATCGTCACCGGTCCCTCGTTGGTCAACTGCACCTGCATGCGTGATCCGAACCGGCCGCCCAGGCCCCCCAGTCCATCGCGAACCCGCTCGTACAGGGGTTCGGCTGATTCCGGCGGAGCAGCGGTCGGGAATCCCGGCCTGGTCCCCTTGCTGGTGTCGGCGCAGAGAGTGAACTGACTGACGCAGATGACCTGTCTGTCACCCAACGGGACGTTCATCTTCCCTTCGGCGTCATCGAAGATCCTCAACCCGAGGATCTTCCCGACCATGCGATCTGCCGAGGCCTCGTCATCGCCCACCTCGATGCCGAGCAGGACCAACAGGCCAGGGCCGATCTCGGCAACCGCCTGACCATCGACCTCCACGCGGGCCTCCGAGACTCTTTGCAGCAGAGCGAGCATCCCTGCTCAGCCGGCTCGCGTGAGTTGCTCCCGATAGGTGCGGTAATCCCGCCTCTCCGGCCTCAAGTTCGATGCAAGTGCGAGGTGGTGGCGGGCGCCGTCGTTGTCGCCGACCTTCGACAAGGCCCGTCCAAGGCAGAAGTGTGCGAAATCGTTGACCGGGTGACGTTCGACCACGGCAGTGAACTCCTCGGCTGCTCCCCGGAAGTCATGGAGGCGGAAGTACGCACGGCCCAGTGCTTCGCGAACCGAGGACTTATCCGGATCCGACTCCGCAGCGCGCTCGAGGAACTCCTTGGCGGCGGCGAAGTCTCCGTCCTCGAGCAACTCGAGACCCTTGCGGTAGTCCGCGTAAGCGCTCTCCGACCTCGACGAGGATTCTTCGATGGAACCTTCCATGCCATGAGTCTACGGAGGAGGCTGGTCGGGGACGACGGCTCAGTGGGAGCGGAACCGCTCCGGTCCTGATGAGGCGCGAGCTGGGCGGACTCTGATCTGATCCACCCGATCCAGGATTGCTGCGGCTACAGCGGCTTTCGAGGCTTGCGGTACGAGGACCTCGCCCTCTGTGTCGATGATGAGGACCTCGTTGTCCCCAGAGTCGAAACCGATCTCAGCGCGGGAGACGTCGTTGAAGACGATCGCATCGACTCGCTTCCGCGAGAGCTGCTGTCGCGCCCGCTCGAGTCCGTCCCCGACCTCGGCTGCGAACCCGATCAGGGTCTGAGACTCACGACGCCGGGAGGCCAGTCCAGCGAGGATGTCGACCGTGGGCTCCAATTCGAGCTTTCGAGCTCCCTCATCCCGCGACAACTTGCCGGGGGTCGTATCGCCGACTGGAGTGAAGTCCGCCGGAGCGGCGGCCATCAGCAGCACATCCGCATCATCGAAGCTCTTGCTGAGCGCGTGTGACATCTGGTCGGTCGTCTCCACGTCCACTCGAGCGATCCCCGGTGTGACCTCCAGGCCTACGTTGGCCGCTACCAAGGTCACGGAAGCACCACGTCGGAGCGCCTCCTCGGCAAGGGCGACGCCCATCCTCCCGCTGGAGCGATTACCGAGGAATCGAACCGCGTCGAGTGGCTCTCTGGTTCCACCAGCTGAGACCAGGACGTGCATCCCGTCCCCCCTCCCGGCCGGACGCGGCATGACCGCCTCGACCGCTGCGAGCAGCTCTCGGGGTTCCTGCATTCGACCCACGCCGTACTCGCCCCGCGATGCGAGCTCTCCACTCTCCGGTTCGCAGATGGTCACTCCTCTGGATCTGAGCGTCTCGACATTCGCCACCACGGCAGGGTCGCGGTACATCCTGTCGTTCATTGCGGGGGCAACCAGACGGGGCGCCGTGCAGGCGATGAAACCCGTGGTGAGCATCGAATCGGCAAAACCACCTGCCAGCTTCGCGATCGTCCCTGCCGAAGCGGGCGCGACGAGGAAGCAGTCGGCGTTACCGACTATCTCGAGGTGGCTGATCGGATCGTGATCGGGGCGTCTCTCCCCTGGGAACGTTCCTCCGGTCGGATCAGAGTCGAACTCGCTGGTGAGTACCGGGGCCCCGGTGATCCCTTCGAAGGTGGCCGCGCCGATGAAGCGGGATGCGTTCGGAGACATCACGACCCTGACCCCGTGACCCGCCTTGGTTGCGAGCCGA
Organism: bacterium; assembly: GCA_046091265.1. Lineage (GTDB taxonomy): Bacteria > Actinomycetota > Thermoleophilia > Solirubrobacterales > 70-9 > CAIUSP01. The sequence goes on along the minus strand of JBJTBI010000155.1, from coordinate 18,677 downwards.
ACGAACTCGACCGCCTTGTAGGCAGCTATCCCTCCGCTCACTCCGAGCAGGATTCGTGGCACGGGAGTCAGTCCTTGTATTCGAACTTGAGCTTGTCCGCAGCAAGCTCATCAAGCGCAACCGACACGGAACTGGACCCTTTGCTCTCGACCATCGGCGGTGTGTACTCGCCATACGTTCCCTCGGCGAGCGAGTAGTAATAGGCGTTGATCTGCCGGGCCCTCTTGGCAGCGATGATCACGGTCGCGTAATGCGAACCGGTCTTGTCGAGAAGCTTGTCGACGCGAGGTCTTGCCATAGGGGTTCAGTCTAGGGGTAACTCGGTCTGAACGAGCGCGATGAGTTCCTCGCGAGCCGTTTGCACGTCGTCGTTCACGATCACGTTCGGAAACTCTCCCTGCGCAGCCAGCTCTGTCTCAGCAGTTCTCAGCCGCTCCTCGATCGCCTCGGGCGAGTCCGTGCCACGACCCACGAGACGAGACCGCAGGTCAGCGGCACTCGGTGGGGCGATGAATATCTGAACGGCCGCGGGCATGGATTCACGGATCTGCCTGGCGCCTTGGAGTTCGATCTCCAACACCACCGATACCCCGGCGTCGAGGCGTGCGTCGACCTCAGAGCGCAAGGTCCCGTATTGATGACCGCTGTAGGCAGCGTGCTCGAGGAACTCACCGGTCCCGACACGGTCGTCGAACTCGGAAGGGGAAAGGAAGTGGTACTCCCTCCCATCGACTTCGCCCTTCCTGGGCTTGCGCGTCGTCGCAGACACGGACATCTCGAGTCCATCCGCTCGATCGAGCAGGCCGGAGATCAGGGTTCCCTTCCCGACCCCGGAGGGCCCGGTGATGACGAAGACCTTTCCGGCCGACTTGGACAACCGGCTACCTCAGCCCCGTGGCGGACACGACGCTCCGAGGCAATCTCAGCGGGTGAGCAGCGAGACGAGCTCTCCCCGCTGCCGTTCCGAGAGCCCACCGATGGTCTTGCTCGGAGAGATCCTGCACTGGTTCAGCATCCGGTTCACCTTCACTCGACCGAGCTTCGGCACCGCGAGCAGGAGGTCGAACACCTTTGCGGTCAGGACATACTCGGGAGGGTCGATCAGCAGTGTGTGCGCCCTCACCTTCCCGGCCTTCAGGTCCCGTTTCAACTGAGCCCGCTTGGTTCGAATGTGGTTCGCCCGCTTGAGGGCCTCCATCCGCTGATCCGGTGAACGTTCTGGGGCGGAAGAGGATTGGGAACTGGATGCCATGACGGGCGATTATATGCCCGCAAGGATTTCTTGCGTTCAGGTGCGGCCGACAGAGCGATTCGCGTTGGTGAAGGCGACCGAAATGCTGTAAGGAAACCGCCGTGAGCTAGATCAGTCCCGGGCCATCACCCGACCCATGGCCTTGGGTTCAGCAGAGATCCCCCAGTTCTCGGGCGATCCGGGAACCAGCCTCCGGGTCTCTGAAGTTCTCGGTCCCCACCGCGACCGCCGATGCACCAGCTCCGAGGAATGCCTTCGCATCCGATCCGCTGGAGATTCCCCCCATGCCGATCACCGGAAGCTCTACAGCATCGGTGACGGCTGACACCTGCGCCAGTGCGAGGTCCATGATCGTCGGCCCGGAAAGGCCTCCTGACACCGCCCCGAGCCAATGACCGTCCCCCGCTGGAGAGAGAGGGGATGCCTTCAAGGTGTTCACTAGTGAGAACGCGTTGGCCCCAGATGCCTCGGCAGCCATGGCAACCGGAACGGGATCGGTCCCCGGGGTCAGCTTCACTATCAACGGCTTGTCCGTGAGAGTTCGAAGGCCGGTGACGAGTGAGGCGCACTCGTCAGGCGACTCTCCCACCACGAGGCCGGACTTGACGTTCGGGCAACTCACATTCAGTTCGATAGCGGCCACCTCCGAGCGCTCGGAGATCGCCTGGACCAGACCGGCGAACTCCTCGGCGCTGGTGGCCATGACCGAGACGACCAGGGGGACGGGTAGCACCGAGAGTCGCGGCAGATCCTTCTCCAGGAAACCTCCGAGACCCTTGTTGGGCAAGCCGATCGAGTTGATCACGCCAGCCGCCTCCTCCCATAACCTCGGCGGCGGATTTCCGGGCCGTGGCTCAGGGGTGATCGTCTTCGAGACGAAAGCGGAGAAGGGGAAACGCTCGAGCCGTACCTCGCCGAAGACATCATGGGCAGCGATTGCATCGAAGGTGCCCGAACCGTTCAAGACCGGGTGCTCGAGCTCGATGCCACAGAGGTCCACCCGGAGATCCCCCGGGGTGCTCATCCGGCCTCTGCTCCCGCATCCGCGCGGGCGATGGCCGAGCCATCCACGACCGGACCATCGAGGCAGAGCCGCATATAACCGCCCTCCCGCAACGGGACGGCACACCCGAAACATGCTCCGTATCCGCAGCCCATGGGCGACTCGAGGGCGAGCTGGCAGGCCACCCCGACCTGGTCGCACATCACCCTCACCGCCTCCAACATTGCGGGGGGGCCACAGGAGTAGACGACCGCCGAGCCCCGGTCGTCGCCGGAGAGCAATCCCTCCAGGAGATCGGTGACCCTCCCCCGGTACCCGGCGTGACCGTCGTCGGTTGCGAGCTTCATCTCCGAGCAGTCGAAGAGATCCAGCCCTCCGGAGTTCTCGGCATCCCGGTAGCCGAGTAGCACCCGACTCGGTATGCCGAGCCGAACCAGGTCCCGCCTCAGCAGGGCGAGTGGAGCGACCCCTATTCCACCCCCCACGAGGATCGCGCCTTTTGCGCCAGCCACCACTTCGTCGGGAGCAGAGAAGCCCCGACCGAGGGGGCCCACTGCGAGCAGCGAGTCCGCCCCACCCTCAACCATCTCTTCGACCCGCTGTGTACCTGGACCGACTGCGTGAACGAGGAAACCCAGCGTGACACCATCTCGGTGGGTGTCGACCGATGCGACCGAGAACGCCCGAGGCAGATAGGGCCGGCCCGACGAACCAGGCCATTGGCTCTCGGTCGAGAGCATGTAGAACTGACCTGCAACCGGGACGACACCGCTCGGGTCGCGCACCTCGATCAACCGATAGGCACCCGAGTTGGTTGTACCCACCAGTTCCAATTGCCGCCGGCCGAATGGGGGCGTCGTGTAGTCGCCGAGCGCCGTCTCAGGCATCGGTATCTTCAGCCGACACCATCGCAGCCCCGTCACCGATACCCCCTGTGGCCCGGTGCAGATCCTGGAGGGCGTGGACTGCCGGGGGCCCTCTCCTCGAGGCGAATATCGCCCGAGCTGCGGCCGATGCGCCGGTCATGGTGGTGACACAGGGAACCCCCTTCCGGACGGCGGCGCTACGGATCGCATAGCCATCGGCTCTCGCCCCAGAGCCCGTCGGGGTGTTGATGACCAGATCGACCTCGCCTCCCCGGATGCAGTCCACGACGTTCGGAGAGCCCTGGCTGACCTTGCTGATCTCTTGGACGGGGACTCCCATCGCCCGTATCGACTGCGCGGTGCTCGGGGTCGCGAGTATCTCGAAATCGAGATCGTGGAACCGCGACGCCAGCTGGGTAGCGGCAGGCTTGTCAGTGTCGGTCACCGAGATGAACACCGTGCCGCCAACGGGAAGCGCGGCACCAGCGGCTGCCTGCGCCTTTCCGAATGCGGTTGGGAAATCAGCCGCAACCCCCATGACCTCTCCGGTGCTTCGCATCTCGGGGCCGAGAAGAGCATCCGCACCGTCGAAGCGATTGAAAGGGACGACCGCCTCTTTCACGCTCACATGCTCGGGAGGATTCGCTGGCAGCGACTGATCAGCCAGGGACTCGCCGAGCATCAACCTGCATGCAATCTTCGCCAAAGGCGCACCGATCGCCTTCGAGACGAAGGGGACCGTCCTCGAGGCGCGCGGGTTGGCCTCGATTACGTAGAGGTCTCCATTGCTGACCGCGTACTGGATGTTGATGAGGCCCACGACGCCCAGCTCGAGAGCGATCGACTCGGTGGTCTCGGAGATACGATCGAGCATCTCCTCGCCGAGGCTCATCGGAGGCAACACACAGGCTGAGTCGCCCGAATGGATGCCGGCCTCCTCCACGTGCTGCATCACACCGGCGACCACACAGGTCTCGCCGTCACAGAGCGCGTCGACATCGACCTCCACGGCGTTCTCGAGGAACCGGTCCAACAGGAGAGGGTGTTCCTGATCGGCCTTGACGTTGCGCTCCAGGTAGGAGGAGAGGGCCTCGGGTGAATAACAGATCTCCATCGCTCGACCGCCGAGGACATAGGAAGGACGCACGAGGAGTGGAAAGCCGACATCCTCGGAGATGGCGACCGCCTCTTCGGCGGAGAGGGCGGTTCCGTAGGGCGGGTGCGCGATGTCGAGGCGCCTCAGCAAGGCGCCGAAGCGGCCACGATCCTCGGCGAGGTCGATTGCATCCACCGGTGTCCCGAGCAGATTTACCCCCGACTCCTCCAGCCCCCGTGCCAGCCGGAGCGGAGTCTGGCCACCGAACTGGACTATCACGCCCTCGGGTTCCTCCCTTTCGATCACGGCCAAGGCGTCATCGAGCGTGAGTGGCTCGAAGTAGAGGCGGTCCGATGTGTCGTAGTCGGTGGAGACGGTCTCGGGGTTGCAGTTGATCATCACCGCATCCCTTCCCGACTCGTGAACGGTCTGAGCGGCGTGGACGCAGCAGTAGTCGAACTCGATCCCCTGACCGATCCGGTTCGGACCGGCACCGAGTATCACCACTGAGGCACGATCGCCCCTCCTCACCTCCCCCTCTACCTCCCTGTCGGAACCGCGTCCTGCCGGCCGCTCGTGGGCCGAGTAGTAGTAAGGCGTCTCGGCCTCGAACTCGGCAGCGCAGGTATCCACCGACTTGAAGGTCCTGGCTAGATCGTCATCGACATCCGGAGCCCCTCCCAAGAGAGTCTCCTCCTTGATCTCGGCGAGGAACCACGGATCGATCATCGTCGCCGCGTGGATACGCGAGTCCTCTATACCGCGACGGAACGCCTCGTCCAGGAGGTCGAAGCGCTCGGCAGACGGGATGGCGAGGCGATCCACCAGTTCGTCGTCGGTGCAATCGGTGTCAGCGGGTGAATCGAGTTCCCGTGACCGCATCGCCTTCGCGTACGACTCCCGGAATGTCCTTCCGATAGCCATGACCTCCCCGACCGACTTCATGTGCGTGGTCAGGGTGCTGTTGGCCCCCGGAAATTTCTCGAACGCGAACCGAGGCATCTTAGTCACCACGTAGTCGATCGGGGGCTCGAACGAAGCAGGCGTAGCACGAGTGATGTCGTTCGGGATCTCGTCGAGCGTGTACCCGACCGCCAGCGTGGCGGCGCTCTTCGCAATGGGGAATCCGGTCGCCTTCGAAGCCAGAGCCGATGACCGCGACACCCTCGGATTCATCTCGATGACGACGATCTCGCCGCTGTCGGGGTCCACTGCGAACTGGACATTCGATCCGCCTGTCTCGACTCCGACGGCACGAATCACCTTGATTGCCTGATCGCGCAGGTCCTGATAGATCGGATCCGGAAGGGTCTGGGCCGGAGCGACCGTCACCGAATCCCCAGTGTGGACGCCCATCGGGTCGATGTTCTCGATCGAACAGATGATCACCACGTTGTCGTTGCAGTCCCGCATTACCTCGAGCTCGTATTCACCCCAGCCGATGACCGACTCCTCGACCAGCACCTGGGTGATCGGACTGGCTGCAAGCCCCTCCGAAACGATCTGCGCCAGCTCGGTCTCGGAGTGGGCCACCCCACCCCCTTGTCCTCCCAGTGTGAAGGCGGGTCGGATGATCGCCGGCAACTTGATCTCGCCTTCTGCCAGCCCTGAATCCGCTTCACCAACCGAGGTGATGATCTTGGACCACGGCATACGCAAACCGGCTCCATCCATGGTCTCGCGGAAGGCCTCCCTGTCCTCCGCTCTGTGGATGGCGTCATAGTCGGCTCCGATCAGCTCCACGCCGTGCCGTTGCAGCACGCCCTCGTCGAGCAGGCTCTTCGCGAGATTCAGAGCGGTCTGACCGCCCAACGTCGGCAGCAGAGCGTCCGGGCGCTCACGCTCGATGATCTGCTCCAGCGGGCCCGGCAGTAACGGCTCGAGATAGGTCCGGTCGGAGAGCTCCGGGTCGGTCATGATCGTGGCGGGGGTGGACTTGACGAGCACTACCTCGTAGCCCTCCTCTCGCAGCACCTTGCACGCCTGGGCTCCTGAGTAATCGAACTCTGCCGCCTGACCGATCACGATCGGTCCCGAGCCGATCAGGAGGATCTTGTCGATGTCATCCCTTCGCGGCATCGCTCAGGCAGCCAGCTCGAGGAAGCGATCGAACAGGTGGCGTGCATCGTGGGGCCCGGGGCCGGCCTCCGGGTGGTACTGAACGGCCATTGCCGATGCGTCGCGGAGCCGCAAGCCCTCGACGGTCCGGTCGTAGAGATTCAGATGGGTCAGCTCCGCCTCGCCGAAGTCGGTCGACCAGACGACCGGGTCGTCTTGCTCGAAGCGCTGCTCGCCGCCCGGACCCGCCCCGGCAAAGCCATGGGTCTGTGAGCTGATCTCGATCTTCCCTGTCTCGAGATCCTTCACCGGATGATTCGCACCCCGGTGACCGAAGGGGAGCTTGAAAGTCTCCAGCCCCACCGCCCTGCACAGCAGCTGGTGTCCGAGACAGATCCCGACCACCGGCTTACGTCCGATCAGGTCACGAACCGTCCCGGTCACGTACCCGAGCGCCGAGGGGTCTCCGGGGCCGTTCGCCAGGAAGACGAGGTCCGGATTCCTCGATAGGACTTCGTCTACCGCACTGGTGCAGGGGAGCAGGGTCAATCGACACTCCCGCTTCCGGAATTCTTTGAGGATCGACTGCTTTATCCCCGTGTCCAGCGCCACGACATGTGGGCCGGCGCCGGGTAGCTCGACTGGTTCCGACGGCGTCACCTCACGAGCGAAGTCCGCCCCGGTCATCGCCGGCTCAGCCGAGATCTGTGCAGCTGCTTCTCCCTCTGTCACCCCGTGATCGAATATCCCTCCGCGCATGGCGCCTCGATCCCTCAAATGCCTGACTAGCGCTCGGGTGTCCACTCCCTCGATCGCTGCCACCCCGCAGTCGCGTAGCCAGTCGACCCACCCCATCTCGGCGGTGGCGGCACTCTCGCCGTTCTTCGCCTCGCGCATGATGACCCCGCGAGCGTGGACCCTGTCGGACTCCATCGCAGCCTGAGAGACGCCGTAGTTACCGACCAATGGATAGGTGAAGGTGATCAGCTGGCCGGCGTAAGAGGGGTCCGAGACCGACTCTTGGTACCCGGTCATCGAGGTGTTGAACACCACCTCTCCGAGCGCCGCGGTGTCGGCGCCGCATACGAAACCGTCGAATCGGCGACCGTCCTCGAGTAGAAGGAATCCGGCTCGCCGCTCCACCTCAGACCCCCGGTGCGAACTCGAGGATCATCTTCTGCACACTCTTGAACTCCGGAGTCCCTGCCTCTCCGAGCAACTCGAACATCGAGGCCTCGACGCTGGAAGCCACTGCGCCTGCCTCCGTCATCCTCCTGAGTCCTACTTCACGATCGGAAGCAAAGCGCGACCCGATGGCGTCTTCGACCACACGCACATCCAAACCGTTCGAGAGGAGGTCGATTGCGGTCTGGGCGACGCATACGTGACTCTCGACTCCGCAGAGGACTACCTGGTCTCGGCCGGCCAGATCGAAGCCCTCAGCACCGGTGGCGGAGAACCGGGTCGTCTCTAGCGGCGAGGCCTCGGCCGGCAGGACGTCCGAGACCTCGCCAACCGTTACACCGAGGCCCTTCGGGTACTGCTCGGTGCAGATGACGGGCACCGCCATCTCCACCGCTCCCCGGATCAAGGTCGCAGACGCCTCGGCGATCCGGTCGAACCCAGGGACCGCCTTCCTGAACGCCTCCTGGAGATCGACCACGAGCAGCGCGGTGCGCTCCCTCGACAGCAGATCCCCGGCGTTCATTCGGCTACCGCCATGGCGAACGCCCGATGTCTGTACGCCACCTGTCCCGCGGCAACGGTCATCAAGACGCGGCCGGTGAGCCTCCTGCCTGCAAAGCAACTGTTGGCGGAACGGCTCTCGTAGCCGTCCTCTCCGACCGTCCACTCTTCCGCTGGATCGACCAGAACCAGATTCGCTTCGCTGCCTTTCTCCATTGTGGGTGCATCGATTCCGAAGGCCTCTCCCCCGCAGGTCATCACCTCGATCAGGCGTTCGAGCTCCAGAGTGCCTGGCAGGACGAGCTCCGAGTAGAGGGCCGGGAACGCCGTCTCCAGGCCGGTGACGCCCATGGCTGCCTGCTCGAATGGAACCTCCTTGTCCTCAGCGGCGTGAGGTGCGTGATCAGTCGCCACGCAGTCGATCGTGCCGTCACGGAGGCCCTCTACGAGACTCTGGCGATCGTCCTCGGTGCGAAGCGGAGGATTCATCTTGAAGTGAGCATCGAGGCCACGAACCTCCTCGTCGGTCAACAGGAGATGGTGCGGCGTCACCTCACAGGTGACCTCGGTACCAGCCTCCTTCGCACGTCTGATCGCCTCCACCGACGCACGTGCCGAGAGATGCTGGATCTGGACCCGCGCATCCTCGTAGAGAGCGATCTCGCAATCGCGCGAGATGATCGCCGACTCCGAGATCGAGGGGATGCCCTCCATCCCGAGCAGCGCTGAGACCGCGCCCTCGTTCATCACACCTGAGCCAGACAGATCCGGGGTCTCCTCGTGCAGGGCGAAGGTTCCGCCGACCAGTCGCTGGTACTGCAAGGCTCGCCGCAGCACTCCGCCGTCCGCAATCGGGAGGCCGTCGTCCGAGAATCCGATCGCGCCGACCTCGCGCATCTCGGCCATCTCGGCCAACTCCTCACCCCGCATCCCTTTGGTCACACAGCCCACGAATCCGGTGGGGATGCAGCACTCCCTCTCGGCGCGCTCGATCACGGAACCGAGTACCGATGCGCTGTCCACCGGAGGTTCGGTGTTCGCCATGGCGATGACTGCGCTGTAGCCACCCGCCGCCGCCGCGCGAGTGCCGGTAACCAGGTCCTCCTTGTTCTCCTGGCCCGGCGTCCTGAAATGGACATGAGGATCCACGAACGCGGGCATCAGGAGCAAGCCGGCGCAGTCGATTACCTCGGCGCCCTCCGGAGGCTCCGTCGTCCCGGCATCGCCGATCGAGGAGACGGCGCCGGCCTCGACCGTCAGGTCGGAAATCTGATCCAACCCGGCCCGTGGGTCGAACAGCCTCGCACCGAGGAATTGGAGGGACTTGACCTCGCCTGGTCTCTGGAACAGACGTGGATTGCTCATGCGGGCTGACCTATCCGGGGCGGCTCACTGACCGGCTCGCTGTCATCAGACCCCTTGCCGGCGAGGAGTTCGTAGAGGATCGCCATGCGCACGAACAATCCGCTCTCCACCTGCTCGGTGATCAGGGACTGAGGTGAATCGATCACCTCGGAGGAGAGCTCCACCCCCCGGTTGACCGGGCCGGGGTGCATCAACAGCTGTCGTGGTAGCAGCCTGCGAGAGTCGATCTGGTACTCGGTGGCGTACTCCCGAAGCGACGGAATGAGGCTCTGGCTCATCCTCTCCTTCTGCATCCTCAGTCCGTAGATCACATCAGCCTGCTCGATCCCATCGAGCGAGTACGCGGTCTCGCAGCCCAAGGCTGGACCGATCTCCCGCGGGAGCAATGTCGGCGGACCACACAGGGTGACCTCGGCGCCGACCTTGCCGAACGCAAGCGCGCAGGAACGTGCCACACGACTGTGCGCCACATCGCCGACGATCCAGATCTTCCTGCCGTCGAGCGATTCGAAATGACGGCGGAGGGTATAGACGTCCAGCAGCGCCTGGCTCGGGTGCTCGTGCTTGCCGTCACCGGCGTTGATCACCGACGCATCGGTCCATCGAGCCACGAGGCGTGACGCGCCTGCCTGAGCAGAGCGGATCACTATCGCTGCAGGATCGTAAGCGGTCAGCGTCGCGACGGTGTCCTTCAACGACTCCCCCTTCTCCACCGACGAACCCTGCGCCTTGATCGAGACCACATCGGCAGACAGACGTTTCGCAGCCAGTTCGAACGACGAAAGAGTCCTGGTACTGGGCTCGAGGAAGAGGTTCACGACGGTTCTCCCTCTCAACGTCGGGACCTTCTTGATATCCCGGCGACCGACCTCGGCGAGTCCCTCGGCGCGTGCGAGGATCCGCTCGATCTGCTCCCGGTCGAGATCTTCGATGCCGAGCAGGTGCTGCATCTAGGAGCCTCCTCCATTACCCGCTGCAACTCCTGCGGATACGGTGACCTCGTCGACCCCGTCGGTCTCAGCGAGATGCACGTTGACCCTCTCCTGCGGTGAAGTCGGGAGGTTCTTCCCGATGTAGTCAGGACGGATCGGGATCTCACGGTGGCCGCGATCCACCAACACCGCGAGTTGCACACGCTCGGGCCTTCCGTAGTCGAAGAGAGCATCGATCGCTGCGCGCACCGTCCTGCCTGTGAAGAGGACGTCATCCATCAGGACGACCGTCCTGCCCGCGAGGTCGAAGTCGAGATGAGTCGCGTGAACCACCGGCGCTTCGCCCGAGCCGCGCTGCTCGAGATCATCTCGATAGAAAGAGATGTCCAGATCCCCAAGAGGCACCGCTTCCTCGCTCAACTCCGAGATCAGCGTATGGAGCCGATTGGCGAGTACTGCCCCGCGGGTGTGGATCCCGACTAGAGCCAGACCCTCGCCGTCAGGATTCTTCTCGACCACCTCGTGCGCGATGCGGGTGAGGGCCCTGCGTAGAGAGTCCTCGTCGAGGACGCAATTTTCTGTCATGCCGCTCCTTCCTGGTCTCACTGGACCGGGTTAAAGGATCGTTCGGCTACGAGCCTAGCAGCGCTCTCCGACGGTTTGGGGCGAGTCGCCCCATGTGGCGCTGCGTGTCAGCCGTCGGCCGTGGCATCGGTAACCGAGGCGCCCTCTGCCTGAACCGCTTCCCTCGCACCGTTGGCGACCAACTTCGGCGCACCGCGCTCCTGGTAGGGGATCTCGACCAGATCGAAGTCCCTCGGAGCAATCGTATCCGAGTGGACCTCCCGGGCCTCCTCGAGGACATCTCCGATGCGGTAGCGGGTAGAGATGTGGACCAGCGCGAGCATCTCGACCCCTGCCGCCGCTGCCAGCTCGGCAGCTTCTCTAGCAGTGGAGTGACCGGTCTCGACGGCGCGCTGGGCATCCTCATCGGCGAAACTGGCGTCGTGGATCAGTAGTTGGGCACCGTGGGCAGCTGCCGATGTGAGTGAGGAGGGGCGAGTGTCACCCGTCACCACCACCCGCCTCCCGGGCCTCGCCTCGCCGAGGACTTGTTCCGGTTCGACCTCTCCCCCGGCCACTTCCACCACATGACCACGCTGCAGGCGGCCGAAATCTCGCTCGTCGGTGATACCGAGCCTGGCTGCTTCGGCGGGATCGAACCTCCCCGGTCGCTCGGGTTCGATCAGTGCGTAGCCGTAGGCCTCTACTCGATGCTCGACCGGAAACCCGTGGATGCCGAAGCCCTCATAGGGGATCTCATCCCCTGGCTGCATCTCGACCAACTCGATCGGATAGGACACCCTGCCGATGATCCGCCCCAATGACGCGTAGAGCGCCTCCAGCCCTCTGGGCCCGAGGATTCGGAGGGGGCGCTCGCGCCCATGGAGGTCGTAGGTCTTCAGTAGGCCGGGCAGACCCAGGTAGTGATCGGCGTGGAAGTGCGTCAGATAGATGTAGTCGACCGCAACGAGCCCGAGTGAACGCATGAGTTGACGCTGGGCGCCCTCACCACAATCGATCATCACCCGGGCGCCACCGGCGCGAAGGAGGACGCATGCGGTAGCACGCCGTGCTGTGGGCACGGAACCACCGGTACCCATGAATGCAACCGCGAGATCCATCAAGAAGAGGCTAGACGGGCGGGCAGCATACGGTTGGGAGGGAATATCCGGGCGAGTAACCGCATCCATGGAGTCCAAGAGGTGTTCACTCAGTACCGCAGACCCACCCACTACCTTGGAAGCTATATGAGACGAACTCCGCGGATCCTCATGTCACCAGGAGCCTCTGCGTTGGTCGCGACACTCTGCATGATCGCTTTTTTCGGTGCGAAAGGTCTGGTCAGCGCCGAAGCCGCGACTGACTGGCGGCAACGTCCTGCGGTCCCGATCTTGACGCTCGACCAGACCAAGGAGCTCCGGTCACTGTTCAGGAAGGGGTTGGGTCTTGGCAATCGTCCTAGATCGTTCATCAAAGTCGGAGACTCGATCTCTTGGACCCCTCTCTTCCTTCAGGGAGTCTCCTGTCGCGAGGAGCGCCTAGGGAAATTCAGGGGACTCGGGTCCACCATCAGCTGGTTCAGGGGACTGCGCCTCCCTTCATGGGCGAGCGACTCAGGCTGCGGTGGCGACGACCCGTTCGGTCGTGACAGCGCAGCTGCGAGGCCCTTCCAATTCAGCTCTTGGCCCTTGGTCGACCCGAGTCAATATGCACAGGATCTCCAACCCGATCCGAGATGCGGGAGCAGTGAAGCTGCGCTGACCTGCGAGACGAGACTGCTCCGCCCGAGCATCGGGCTGATCATGCTAGGCACGAACGATGCCAGCCTCCAAGTAGCTGCAGCAACGGTAAAGGGGTTCCTGAGAGATCAGGTCATTTGGTTCAAGGAGAGAGGGGTAATTCCGGTGCTCTCGACGCTCCCGCCGCGTCTCGACTCTCCGCAGAGAGAGGCATCCGCGCTCTCTTACCACCCTGTGATCGCCGAACTGGCGGAAGAAGAGGGAATTCCACTGATCAACCTCTGGAGGGCTCTCCACAATGGGCGCATGGTGAACTTCGGCATGGGATCAGACGGAGTCCATCCGAACGCCTTTGGCAAGCGAGGCTGCGAGTACCTGAGGGAGCGCTGTCGGTCAGCCGTCTTCACTCCTCAAGCGCTTCGCTTTGGTCACAACCGGCGCAATCTGGTCACACTCCAGACGCTGGACCTGCTGCGACGCAAGGTCATCGCACCCGTACTCGCCTCCACACGCTAGGGACCAGCCTTCCTTGCGCTCCCTAGACTGATCTCTACAGGCGCCCGTAGCTCAGCTGGATAGAGCGCGTGCCTCCGGAGCACGAGGTCACAGGTTCGAATCCTGTCGGGCGCGTATGACTCAGGGAATGCCGGACTTCGCTGACGAGAACGACTTCGCCGAAGCCACCCAGGGCCTCGTGGCGGCCTACGAAGGTGCCGCCATCCTGGACGCAGACGGAAACGAGGTCTGGGCGCCCTCTCGATATGCATTCGTCGACGGGGATGCGCCAGAGACCGTGAACCCGAGTCTATGGCGCCAGACCAAGCTGCTCAGGATCGCGGGGCTGTTCGAGGTCTGCGAGGGCATCTACCAGCTGCGCGGGTTCGACCTCTCCAACATGCACGTGGTCGAGAGCAGCGACGGCATCATCGTGGTTGATCCGCTGATCACCACCGAGACAGCCGCAGCAGCGATCGCCCATTACCGAGAGCACCGTGGAGACCGACCCGTCATCGGACTCATCTACACCCACAGCCACATCGATCACTTCGGCGGAGCCAAGGGGCTCTTCCCCGATGGGGTCCCGGACGACCTCCCGGTCATGGCACCCGCTGGCTTCACGGCGGAGGCCGTCGGAGAGAACATCTTCTGCGGCATCGCGATGGCCCGCCGTGCCGCCTATATGTATGCAGCGGCGCTCGAACCGGGCCCCGAGGGGCAAATTGGTGCTGGATTGGGCCTCACCACCTCGACCGGCTCGATCAGCCTGATCCGTCCGAACGACGAGATCTCCGAGACGGGTCAGGAGAGGACCCTCGACGGAGCCCGGATGCAATTCCAGATCACCGCCGACTCAGAGGCACCAGCGAACATGAGCATCTTCTTCCCCGACCATCAGGCGCTCTGCGTTGCGGACATCGCCGTACACGGACTGCACAATCTGATGACACCGAGAGGGGCTCTGGTTCGCGATGGCCACGCATGGGCCGGTTATCTGGGCGAGGCGCTGGACCTGTTCGGAGACGAGACTCAGGTCATGTTCGCGGGTCATCACTGGCCGATCCGCGGCAGCGAGAGGGTCAGGGAGAGACTCGCGCTCCAGAGAGATCTCTACACCTACCTGCACGACCAGACCGTGCGGATGATCAACCTCGGATACACGGGTGCCGAGATCGCAGAAGAGCTCGAGCTGCCCGAGAGTCTCGCCTCGGAGTGGAGTTGCCGTGACTATTACGGCTCGGTGAGCCACAACGTAAAGGCGATCTACCAGCGATACATGGGCTGGTTCGACGGAAACCCTGCGCACCTCTGGCAGCATCCGCCGACCGAGGCGGGGAAGCGATACGTCGAGTTGGCAGGTGGCCCCGATGCTCTGATCGAGAAGGCGGAGGCGGCACTGGATGCCGGCGACTTTCGCTGGGCGGCAGAGATCTCATCTCACCTCGTCTTCGCCGACCCCGGAAACGTCGAGGCGCGCAATCTGGAGGCCAGGGCCTTGGAACGACTCGGCTACGGGGCCGAGAATGCGACCTGGCGCAACTTCTTCCTGATGGGCGCGCATGAGCTGAGGGAGGGCCGCGTGGGAGCACCGGTCATCGCGACCCCCCTCGACATGGTCTCCGCGCTGACCGTCGAGCAGATACTCGGTGCAATGGCGCTGCGACTCGACGGCCCTCGGGCAGCCGGATCGCGAGTGGAACTCCGCTGGGAGATCTCCGACACCGGCGAGGCCTTCATCCTCAACCTCTCGAACGGCGCCCTCACGCACCGGCCGGCCCGCGACGGGGCCAAGCCCCCTACCACCCTTCGCATGGACCGGGCAACGCTGGATGCGTTGGTCGCCAAGACCGAGCCGGTCGAGGACCTGCTCGGTAGCGGACGCATCACGGTCGAAGGAGATCCGATGAAGCTCGGCGAGTTGCTCTCGTTCCTCGACGAGCCCGATCCGGACTTCGAGATCGTCGCGCCCTAACCGACCGATTTCCGGGCAATCACCTCGGGGTGCTCCGCATACCACTCGTAGGTTGCAGCGAGTCCGTCTGACAGGTCTACCCGAGGTGTCCAACCGCACATCTCCGCGATCTTGCCCGAATCGAGGAACTGTCGGTCGATCTCCCCATCGGGCGTGCCCGAGCCGAGGATCTCAGGTGTCACCTCAGCCCCGGAGACCTCACAAATCATTTCGACGACCTGGAGGACCGACCATGGCCGACCTGAGCCTGCGTTGAATGCTTCTCCTCCAACGCTGTCTCCGGGTTCGAGCGCATCCGCAACGGCGAGATAGGCACCGGCAGCGTCGGTCACGTAGAGGTAGTCACGCTCCGGAGTGCCGTCGGACCTGAGCACCGGCGCCCTTCCGGAGAGGATCGCACCGATCGTCTCCGGAATCAGCCGAGCGAAGTTGAGGTCACCCCCGCCGTACAAGTTCGCGAAGCGGGTGACGGCTACCGGCATCCCGTAGGTGGACCAGTAGGAGCGGGCGATCAGATCCGCTGCGGCCTTCGAGACGTCATATGGATAACTGGCCAGCAACGGCGCCTTCTCCCGGTATGGCAGGTCTTCTTGAGCGCCGTAGGCCTTGTCGGACGATGCCACCACCGTGCGTGTGCCCTGATCGAGCCTTCGAACCGCTTCGAGCAGGTTCCATGTGCCGGCCACGTTGACCTCCAGCGTCGGCAGAGGGGACGCGTTTGCTTCGCCGACCTGCGTCTGGGCGGCGAGATGGAAGACGATGTCCGGCGAGAACCGATCGATGGAATTACCTACACCGTCTCGGTCGAGCACGTCCATCTGGATGTCCTGGACCTCGCTCTCTATTCCGAGCAGAGCGAGCGAAGAGAGGCGCTCGTCGGTCGGGGGACGGTCGAGACCGGCAACCTCGATGCCGCGGTCCAGTAACGCCCTGCACAGCCAGCCACCTGCGAATCCGCGAGAGCCGGTCACCAGCGCCTTCGCTGCGCTCATCGGTCCCATCCTCCCCACGGCGCAGGTCCAGCGGTGAGCAGATCCTCGAGCGCCTGCCGATCCTTGTAGGTATCCATGCAACGCCAGAAGCCCTGATGTCTGAAAGCACGAAGCTGCTCCTTCGCGGCGAGCGACTCGAGCGGTTCCCGCTCCAGCACGGAGTCCTCCTCCAAATGCTCCTGGACTCCCGGCTCGAAGATGAAGAAGCCACCGTTGACCCAACCGTCGAGGATGGGCTTCTCCGCGAATCCATGCACGCGATCCTCAGCATCGATCTGGGCCAGCCCGAACTGCAGCTCAGGTCTGATCACCATCATGGTCGCGAGACAGCCGTGGCGGTCGTGCTCTGCCAGCTCGGTGGCGAGATCGACATCTGCGAGGCCGTCAGCGTAGGTGAGGGCAAAGCGTCGGCCACCCATCTCCCTCGCGGCCCTGAGGACCCGACCACCGGTTTCGGTGCTCTCGCCCGTGTCCAGGCAGGTCACGGTGATCCCGTCTGGCCACTCGACACCTCTGACCCACTCGGTGATCCGTTCGCCCTTGTAGCCGGTCAGGAGCAAGAACTCACTGAAGCCCTGGCTGGCGTAGATGCCGATCACGTGCCAGAGGATCGGTACTCCGCCGACCTCGACCAGGGCCTTGGGGAGGGATTCCGTACGTTCGCTGAGCCTGGTGCCTCGACCTCCGCAGAGGATCGCCACCGGTAGCGCTTGGGCGTCGCTGTTCACGCCCAGAGGATAGGGCGGGACCGGGGAGCAGCCGCCAGCGACTGCAGGCAGGATCGTGACCTCGTCGCCGTCGGAGATCGGCGTCTCGAGTCCATCCTGGAAACGGATGTCCTCACCGGAGACGTAGACGTTCACGAAACGTCTCAGGTCTCCATCCTGGGTGATGCGCTCTCGAAGGTCCGCGTGTTGCGTGAAGACCGCATCCAACGCCTCTCCGACGGTCGCGCCATCGACCTCGACCTCATCTGCGCCGCCTGTGGCGACTCGGAGCTGACTGGGAATCTTGACGGTTACCGACATCGGTGCAGGATCGTAGCGGCCCTCAGCTTGCGGCTCCGACCGTCTCTACCTCATCCTCGAAGGACTTCACATCGGGCTCTATCACGCTCATCTCGAAACTCTCACGGGTAGCGTCGAGGGTCTTCAGGCCATCCCCGGTGATGTAGGCGACCACTCGCTCGGTCGGGTCGATCCTGCCCGCTGCAGCGAGTTTGGCTAGCGTCGCGATCGTCACGCCACCAGCGGTTTCGGTAAACACCCCTGTGGTCTCGGCGAGCAGCTTGATCCCTGCCCTTATCTCGTCGTCTGTGACCGCGTCGACGGATCCTCCCGTGTCGCGAGCGATCTCCAGTGCATAGATACCGTCCGCCGGATTCCCGATCGCGAGGCTCTTCGCGATCGTGTCGGGCTTCTGGGGACGACAGACCTCGTGACCCTCCTGGAATGCGGTCGCAACCGGCGAGCACCCAGCCGCCTGAGCGCCGGAGAAGGTGGGCATCTCGCCTTGGACCAGGCCGAGATCGAGCCATTCCCCGATGCCCCGGTTGATCTTCGTGAACAGCGAGCCCGACGCGACCGGACAGACGATGCGGTCGGGCAATTCCCAGCCGAGTTGCTCGATCGTCTCGTAGGCCAGAGTCTTGGATCCCTCCGAGTAGTAGGGCCTGAGGTTGACGTTGACGAACGCCCAAGGTCTCGACTGTGAGAGTTCGGTACACAGCCGATTGACATCGTCGTAGGTTCCCCTCACCCCGACCAGCTCCGTGTCGTAGATGCCGGTTGCGAGGAGCTTCTGTTCCTCGAGGTTCGAGGGTACGAAGACGAAGGACTCGAAACCACCGGCCGATGCGTGGGCTGCAACCGCGTTGGCCAGATTGCCGGTGGAAGCACAGGCGACGGTCTTGAAGCCGAGCTCGCGGGCTCTGGCAAGCGCAACGGAGACCACACGGTCCTTGAAGGAGTGAGTCGGATTGGCCGCATCATTCTTGATCCACACCTCCTCCAACCCGAGGCTCTCGGCGAGGCGATCCGCCCGGATCAGAGGGGTCATGCCGGTGCAGAGAGGGTCGGTCGAGCCCGCAGCAATCGGGAGGAAGTCTGCGTAACGGCGGATCGTCTGCGGTCCCGCCTGAATGCTCCGACGCACCTCGTCTGCGTCCAGGCCCGTGAAGTCATAGGCCACCTCGAGCGGGCCGAAACAGTCCGCACAAACGAAACTGGCGTCGAGTTCGTACTCGACTCCGCATTCCTTGCACCTGAGTGATTTCTCGTTCACAGCCTGAACATCCCCTAGAAACGTTTGGACCTCCGCCTGGAAGTTGTTGCGGAGGTCCGGTTGAGGACATCTCCCACATCTTCCAGGCCTCGTATGCCTGCTGGATTTGGCACCTTCCTCGAACTCTCGTCCTCAGTGGTTGCCGGGGTTTCATCGGGCCAGTCCCTCCACCCCTCTTCCTGTGGTGACTATGTGGCGAGGACTATAGCAACCGCATCCACGGAGGCAAGTCGGGGTGTTCGCAACATCGCCCGCAGGAAAGCCCATCTGGTGCCTGTATGGTGCCTCTGCAATGGAAACGACCACCAACACCGATGGCGAACGAGCGGCGGATCCCGAGCCTCCCTCGCCCCAGGCTGCGCAAGCAGCGC
>JBJTBI010000154.1:0-8727 GCA_046091265.1 bacterium | reverse complement strand
ATGACCTGCCCCGGGAATTCCAGGAGGCTCTGGAGAAGGTGCCGGTGACGGTCTCCAGCGAGGGCCACAGGTACGGCGCCTACGGTCTCTACGTCGGGGCCACCGTGGCCAGAGACACCTACCCGGATCACATCGTGATCTTCGAAGACACACTGACTCGCGACTTCGGCACCGAACCCGATCTGCTGCGCGCTCAGGTCGAGCGAACTGTCAGGCACGAGCTGGCCCACCACCTCGGCTGGGGCGAAGAGGGAGTCAGAGGGCTGGGTCTCGGCTGAAACAGCGGTTGCTGCCTGGTCGCGGGCAGCGCTGTGTGGATCGGGTTGAGTCGGCCACGGTTCGGTCCGCGGAAATGGGCGGTACTGGGCTCGAACCAGTGACCCCCTCCTTGTAAGGGAGGTGCTCTCCCAACTGAGCTAACCGCCCGCTGGGGCGCATTATGAGGGCTGATCGCGGATCGTGCCGCGGACAAGCAGTCCTCTGCGTGGCGATTCGCCTAGCATCGCCCGATGGCCTCCGAGAAGCATCTGGAAGTCCCGGGAATGCAGGGGCTCGATTTCATCACCAGCCCACCGGAGGACCGTCTCTTCCCGGCCCGCGGAATCCCTCCGCGCGCGGCTGCCAACGCGGTGCGGGCGGAGGTCGTGCTCGACCACGACCCCGATCGCAACCTCGCGACCTTCGTCACCACCTGGATGGAGCCGGAGGCGCGCGAGGTGATCATGGAGAACCTGCATCGCAACTACATCGATCACGCCGAGTACCCACAGACGGCCGAGGTGGAGAAGCGCTGTCTGCGGATGATCCACAACCTCTTCAACGGCCCCGGCGAGCCGGTGGCACCCGGGGCGCGCTGCGCTGGCTCCTCCGAGGCAGTGATGCTCGGCGCGTTGGCGATGAAGTGGCGCTGGCGGGCCACTCGGGAGAAGTCCGGGAAGGACACCACCAAACCCAACCTCGTCTACGGCAAGGACGCCCACGTGGTCTGGGACAAGTTCTGCCGCTACTTCGACGTCGAGCCCCGGGCGATAGACCTGCCCAAGGGGAAGTACGTGATCGGGGCCGACGAGATAGACGGACAGGTGGACGAGAACACGATCGGGGTGGTCGCGATCGTCGGCACCACCTTCACCGGCGAGTGCGACGACGTGGAGGGGATCGCGAAGTTCCTCGACCAGTACGAGGAGAAGGAGGGCCACGACGTCCCGATGCACATCGACGGCGCAAGCGGGGGCTTCGTCTTCCCCTTCTCCGACCCGGACTTCACCTGGGACTTCCGGATCGAGCGGGTCAAGTCGATCAACGCATCAGGCCACAAGTTCGGCATGACCTATCCGGGCCTCGGCTGGCTGATCTTTCGCGACGACGAGCAGCTGCCAGAGGATCTCGTCTTCTACGAGGATTACCTCGGACAGCGCGATGCGACCTTCACCCTCAACTTCTCCACAGGCTCGAGCATGCTGCTGGCCCAGTACTACCTGTTCATGCGGCTGGGGCGAGAGGGCTATACCGCGATGATCGGCGCGATGGACGAGAACGCAGAGGTCCTGCGGGAGAAGGTCAGGAACGCGGAGTTCCTCGAGATCGCAGGCAGCGGAGAGATGCTCCCTCTGGTGATCGCCAAGGTCACCGACGACTCACCCTTCACCGGAGCCGATCTGGTGGGCGAGCTGGCGCGACGCCGGGCATGGGTAGTGCCCGCCTACCACCTGCCACCCGGCAACGACTCGATCGAGGTGATGCGGATCCTGGTCAAGATCAATCAAACCCGCGAACTGGTCGACAAGCGGGCGAGCGACATCGACGACTCGATCGCGCACCTGACCAAGCACGGTCCTGCCCCCGGCCCGAAGCGTCCGCACACCGGTCACGGTTACTGAGCAGACGGCGGTGACGCAGCGAGTCGACTCGAGGACGGCGGTCATAGCCGGCCTGCTGCAGCTCGTGCTGGTGGCGGCACTCGGTGTAGCGCTCGGCCTGAGCCTCCCCCACGACTTCTTCGAGAGCTGGGGCTGGCTGGCCGGTCCCGCCGCGTGGCTGATCTGCGCCGCCATGACCGCTCTGATCATCAAGCTCTCGATTCCGATCACCATCCTCGGAGCGGTGGTGGCTGGCATACCGAGCGCAGCCGCGACCTTGACCGGAGTCCACTGGCTCGGAGTGGCGGTCGGGATCGTGTTGTTCGCGCTCTGGTGCGGGCGGCTGGCGGCTCGACGGGATCGGCGGAGCGCAGGCGCCTAGGCGGCGCGAGCGGAGTCCGGGATCGGTCCAGCCCCGTCGTTTCTGTCCAACCAGAGCAACCAGGCGGCGCCACCGAGGATCATCACGCAGGCGATCACCTGGGCTTGGGTCAGTCCGAGCAGGACGGCGTCGTTTCGACGGATCAGCTCGACCAGCAGGCGCTCCAGACCGGCGCAGACCAGATAGATCGCGAGTAGCGCCTTGCCGGAGACCACGTTTCGCAGGTGCCACAGACCGAGTGCCACCAGTCCCATAACCAGGGTTTCGTAGATCGGGGTCGGATGAACGGGCGTGTCGATCGGGACGACACCGTCGGGATAAGCCATCGCCCACGGACCGTCCCACGCCACGCCGTAATCGCCATCGCCCGAGAGTTGACAACCGACCCGACCGATCGAGTAGCCGATCGCGAGCGCTACCGCGACGGCGCCCATCAGGTCGTCGCCGAGGCACTTCCGCCATCTCGCCCAGAGGATCACCGCTATCGCACCGCCGATCAGTCCCCCGAACCAGACCAGCCCCGATCCGGTGAAGAGATTGGCGATGATCCCGCCCTCCATCTCGCTTGCGTTCTGGATCAGGTAGTCGAGGCGGGCGCCGATGAGGCCCCCGATCAGCGCGGCGCCGATCGCCTCCCAAGCGCGCTCGGGCAGATATCCGAGTTCGCGGAACCGCCGCGAGATCACCGCACCCGAGGCGAGGAACCCGAGGGCGAAACAGATCCCGAAGGTCTGGAGCGTGAGCGGTCCGATCTGTATCTCGGGCAGCATCGGGTCTCCCTCAGACTCTCGCCTGAGCCGACTCGGGTCGTTCGGCGTTCGCCAGAACCGTGGCGGGTGAGGCTGAACGTACTGTCATCGGCATTCCCTTGCGCGGGGAGATGGTGGGAGCGGTACGGATCACCAGCTCGTAGGAAGGGTCGAGTTCGAACCTGAATCGCTCGAGGATCCGGCGGATGAAAATGGCGATCTCCGCCTCACCGAATCTCATCCCGATGCAGGTGCGCGAGCCACCGCCGAACGGTACGTACTGCCCCTTGCGGAAACCGGCCATCCCCTCGACGCTGAAGCGATAGGGATCGAATCCGGCCGGGTCATCCCATACATCGGGCAGGTGGTGGGAAACCCAGGAGGAGTACTGGCAGTGCGCGCCGGCAGGAACAGCGTGGCCTTCGAACTCGAACTGCTGATTGGTCCGTCGGGGTCCCACCCAGGCAGGTGGGTACTTGCGCAGGGTCTCCTCCCTGAGCATCTCCACCGTCACGCCTGGGGCATCGAGGACTTCAGGGTTCAGGGCTAGTTCGTAGAAGAGGAAGGTGATGGTCGAGGCGGTGGTGTCGTGTCCGGCGAACAGCAGGGTCATCATCTCGTCGCGGATCTGCTCGCTTGCCAGCGGATCGCCATCCTCGTCGCGTGTGTCGAGGAGCAGGCTGAGGATGTCATCCCCGCGCTGGCCTGACTGCCTGCGGCGGTCTATCTCGGAGTAGATCAGGCTGTCGAGGCGCTTCCGCGCCTTGAGCAACCGGCTGTAGGCAGTGCCGGGCCCGCGCGCGAGCTGACCGGGAACGCTCTGGGCGTGGAAAGAGAGGGCTGTCTCGAACTCGTGCGCGGCATCGAGATCGTCGCCCTGGGCGCGGTCGGGGTCGAGACCGAACAAAGCACGCATCGCAACCCGCAGGGCGACCGTCTTGGTCCATTCGTAGAGGTCGAAGGTCTGATCGGGCTCGAGGCGATCGACCGCCTTGCCTATCTCTTCCTCCATGGTCGCGGTGGCCGCCCGGATCCGCTCCGAGTGGAAGGTCGGAAGCATCATCTTGCGGTGGACCCGGTGATAGGTCCCGTCGGTGGTCAGCAGTCCGTCACCGAGCAGCGGGATCAGATCCCGCATGTGGCCGTCCCGCCAGTTGAACTTGTCGGCGTTCGAGACCAGCATGAAGTGATTGGCCTCCGGTCCGAGCATGAAGACCACGTTGTGATGGAACACCCGCATGGTGAAGACCGGTCCGAACCTCTCGTAGGCGTCGAGCAGCAACTCCAACGGCTCGGTCATGAAGGCGTTGGTGCGCTTCATCGAGAAGGAGGTCTCACCCGGCGGATACGAGACCTGCGCACGTCGCTCGGCGGCAAGATCGTCGCGCATCGTCTCGATCGGACCGATCAGCGGCTTGGTGGGTTGCTCCAGCACGAATGCGGAGTCTAGAGCCGCCCGGCCTCGCGACGAGTAGCCCCGGCGGGAGTCGAACCCGCGCTACCAGGTTGAAAACCTGGCGTGCTAACCGTTACACCACGGGGCCAAGCACTGGAGAGTGCGAGTCTACGGAGGGAAGCGCCGAGACGGCTACCCGGCAGGAGTATCGACCAGGTATTCGAGCAGCGCCTTCTGGGTGTGGAGACGGTTCTCCGCCTGATCCCAGACCGCGGACTGCGGTCCGTAGAGGACCTCGGCGGAGATCTCCTGTCCCGGATGCGCGGGGAGGCAGTGCAGAGCGATCGCGTCGTCGCGCGCCTTCGCCATCACCTGCTGGTCGAGCTGGAGCCCGGCGACGTCGGCCTTCCGGCGCTCGGCGTCGGACTCGTCTCCCATGCTGGCCCAGACATCGGTGTAGACGGCAACCGCGCCCTCGGCTGCCTCGGCGGGGTCGCCGACCGTCTCACATAGACCATCCTCGAGTTCGTAGCCGGCAGGAGATGCGACCACCACCTCGATGCCTGCGGTTCGGCCGAGTACCGCCAGCGAACGGGCGACATTGTTGCCATCGCCCACGAAGGCAACCCTGAGGCCGTCGAGATCACCGAAACGCTCCCGCAGGGTGAGCAGGTCGGCGAGAGCCTGACAGGGATGGTGTCCGGCAGTGAGCGCGTTGACCACAGGCACCTCCGAGGCCTCGGCGAGAACGGCGACATCGGCGTCGTCGCGCGAGCGGATGACGATCGCCGCGACGTAGCGAGACATCACGCGGGCGGTGTCGGCGACCGACTCACCGCGAGACAACTGCAGGGCCGCCCCGCTCAAGACGACCGGGTGCGCACCCAACTCGGCCACCCCTACCTCGAACGAGACCCTGGTCCTGGTCGAGGGCAGCTCGAAGACCAAAGCCACAGAGCGACCGAGCAGGGAATCGCAGCCGATCCGTTGGCTGCGACCGGCTTTGAGCTCCTCGGCGCGGTCGAGGATTCCCGTCAGTGCGGCCCTATCCACTTCGCTGCCCGTGATCAGATGTCGTGGGGTCGCGTTCATTGCAGGCGCTGCAAGGTAGCGCGCCGGTGGTCTCGTATTCGGTCGTCGGCGCCCGCCCCGATACTTGTCGGAGATGGAGCTGCGCTGTCTCACTTGGAACCTCTTCCACGGGCGTGATGCCCCGCCCGAGCCAGGATTGGGAGGGTTGTCGGCGCGGCTGCGCGCCGCGAGAGAGCGCGGCAACACCCACCTGCAGGTCTCAGGTGACCTCTCCTCCGAGTTCCATTCGCTGATCGCCGACACCCCGTGGGAGATCTGTTTGCTGCAGGAGTGCCCGCCACGATGGCGGCGGTCTCTCGAGCGCGCCTGCGGCGCCGAGAGCTACGAGGCTCGTACCTCACGGAACTGGTTCGGGCCGCTCAGCGGTGCTCTCGCGGCACGCCGGCCCGACCTGATCGCCTCCTGGGAGGGCGGATCGAATCTGATCCTCTCCCGAGGCGCGGCAGGGGGGATCGTCGCGGGCGAGTCCGTGATGCTCACCCGGCTCCCCGAGCGCCGGAGACTCGCCCTCGCCCGACCCGGATGCGGTTTGGTGGCGGGATGTCTGCACCTGAGCACGGGTCGGCAGCGGGCGGTGCGAGAGTCCCTCCTCGCCGCCACGGCTACCGACGGATGGGCTCGGGGAGCGCCGGCTCTCCTCGGCGGAGACTTCAATCTGAGGACCGGTGAGAGCGGTGCCTACGACACGCTGGCCCTGCTCGGATTCGAGGGAGCGATTGCCGAATCGATCGATCTACTGCTGGTCTCGGGGGCGGGCTCTGAGCACGCAGTGCGTTGGCGAGAGGTCGAGCGCGAGGTCATCGTGGACGACCTCGCGCTGCGTCTCTCAGATCATGCTCCGGTCAGTCGGGTGATCCACCTCGAAAGACCTTCTACCGGCGCTTGAGCCGGATCAGTCCTTCTTCTTGGCCGCGTCCTTGATCTCCTTGCGGCGGGCCTTGGCCTCGGACTCGATCACCTTCAGGGCATCCTCATTGGACTGTGCCTTGACGGCGAGCTTGCCCAGCTCGACCCGGGCATCCTCAGTCGTCTGCTCGAGGGTCTGGCGCCACTCCTCGACCTGACCCTGAGCGACCGAGGTGACCTCGTTCGATGCCTCGCGAAGCTGAGCGATCGCTGCATCGATCCCGGAGCGTACGTCTCCGGTTGCCTTCTCGCCGGCAGAGAGCAGATCGTCGATCGCACCCTGGATGTCGGCCAGCACGCCCTTCTTCGCTTCGTCTTGCTCGTTGCTTGCTTCCACTGTTCAGTCACTTCCTTTCCTGATGGTGAAAGAGAGGCTAGGGGCATCGAACGGTCGATGTGGGTGATCAGCGGCACTCGGCCCACTCTCGCCTGCCACGATGTCGCAGATGGAGTCAGGAAACGCATCCCCCGCGCGCGAGCGCGGTCAGGAGAAGGGGCGCTCGGACCGTCCGAGGCCGAGAGAGCGCCTCGAGCTCGAGATCGAGAAGCTCGCGTTCGGCGGCAACGGGATCGCGCGACTCGACGGGTATGTGATCTTCGTCTCGGGCGCACTGCCGGGCGATCGGGTGGTGGCCGAGATCGGCAAGGCCAAGCGCGGTTATGCCGAGGCCAGCGCGATCGAGATCCTCGAGCCCAGCCCCGACCGGATCCCGGACCGATGCGACCACGGAGGCGACCCCTGCCCGGGCGCTCCCTGGCAGGGGCTCCCATACGACCTCCAGCTGGAAGCGAAGCAGGACCAGGTGACCGACTCGCTCGACCGGATCGGCGGAGATGCGCTCGCCGGTTACGAGTTGCTGCCGATCGAACCGGCGGTGGAGCAGTGGCGCTATCGGAACAAACTCGAGTACAGCTTCGGAGACCACGATGGGGACTTGGTGCTGGGCTTCCACGCACGTGGTCGATGGGACGAGATAGTCGACGCGAACGACTGCCTGCTGGCATCGGAGGCGAACAACCGCAAACGGAACGAGATCAGGTCATGGGCCGAGGAAGCCGGGCTCGAGGCCTACGACCTGCGTGACCGGATTGGCACGCTGCGGAATCTCGTGATCCGTGAGGGAAGACGGACAGGTCAACTCCAGAGCAGGCTGGTCACCTCGGTTGCGGAGATACCCCGTCCACCGGTCGATCTGCACACGATGATCGAGGGGGAGTCGGGCAGCACAGACGGACCCACCGGTGTGCTGGGCGCCGAGCACCTGCTCGAGGAGCTATGCGGCCTGGAGGTGATGATCGGTCATCGAGCCTTCTTCCAGACCAACACCGAGATGGCGGAGATCCTCTACGGGATCGCTCGGGAATTCGACGACCTGTCCGGCGGAGAGCGCGTCTTTGACCTGTTCTGCGGGATCGGAACCCTCGGCCTGACCATGGCCGAGAGGGCCGGGGAGATCTGGGGCGTGGAGAGCGTCCCGGAGGCGATAGCCGACGCCGAGGAGAACGCGAGGAGGAACGGAATCACGAACGCGAACTTCATGGCAGCCGATGCCCGAATCGGCATCCGCCCCTTGCTCGAGACGGCCGGAAGGCCCGATGTGGTCGTGGTCGATCCCCCGCGGGCGGGGCTGTCGAAGAAGATCGTGCGGCGGCTGATCGAGTGCGAGGCCCCAAGGATCGTCTACGGGTCGTGCACCCCCACCCCCCGCGCCCCCAACGCCGTGCAGCTCGCTGAGGCCGGCTATAGGCTGCGTCAGGTGAAGCCGGTTGACATGTTCCCCCAGACACCGCACATCGAGTGCGTGGCGGTGCTCGAGAAGTGAGCCAGGCTCGGGCGTTCGGCGTTGCCGCAGGCCTCGACCCCGAGGTCGCTGCGCCACTGGCTGCGCGATGCGAGCAGCTGGGCTATTCGGCGATGTTCTCGAACGACCATCCCGGCGCGAAGGGACTCGAGACACTCGCGGTATTCGCGCGAGACGCGTCGGAGATAGATCTAGGCGTGGGCGTGATCGCTATCGACCGCCAGGACCCTACCGAGATCGCCGGGGACATCGAGCGGCTCGGTCTGGACCGGGAAAGACTGTGGCTCGGAGTCGGTGCCGGATTCTCCAAGAAGCCACTCACCGCGATGAAGGAGGCGCTGCCCGATCTCCGCGAGGCGCTGCCCGGGGTGAGGTTGGTGTTGGCGGCGATGGGACCGAAGATGTGCGAGTTCGCAGGGGCCGAATGGGACGGAGTCTTCTTCAACTGGATGACCCCGGGATTCGCAGCCGGTGCCCGGGAACGAGTCGAAGCAGGTGCCAGAGGAGCGGGTCGCGAGACCCCGAGAGTGATGGGATACGT
>JBJTBI010000153.1:0-2084 GCA_046091265.1 bacterium | reverse complement strand
CCCGGATACTGCTCAAGTTCGAGGGTCTCAACCCCACCGGATCCTTCAAAGACCGAGGCATGACCATGGCCGTGACGATGGCCAAGGCGGAGGGCGCCGAGGCAGTGATCTGCGCCTCGACCGGCAACACCGCCGCCAGCGCCAGTGCTGACGCCGCGCGCGCCGGCCTGCAGGGAGTGGTGATCGTCCCCGAGGGGAAGATCGCAGCCGGGAAGCTCGCCCAGTCGCTGATGCACGGTGCCAAGGTGATCTCGCTGAGGGGGAACTTCGATCAGGCGCTGGAGATAGTCAGGGACCTGACCGAGGAGCACCCGATCGCGCTGGTGAATTCGATCAACCCGCACCGCCTCGAAGGTCAGAAAACAGCCGCATTCGAGATCTGCGATGAACTCGGCGGACCACCCGACGCGCTCTCCATCCCGGTCGGTAACGGCGGCAACGTGACCGCGTACTGGAGGGGCTTCCGGGAGTACGACACCTCGCCGGTCCTCTACGGCTTCCAGGCGGAAGGTGCCGCCCCGATTGTCCGGGGTGAGAGGGTGGAGAAACCCGAGACCGTCGCCTCGGCGATCAGGATCGGGAACCCGGCTCGTTGGAAGGAGGCTGAGTCGGCCATCCATGAATCCGGTGGCGCGATAAACATGGTCACCGACCGTCAGATCCTGGATGCCTATCGCTTCGTCGCCTCGGAGGACGGAGTGTTCTGTGAACCATCGTGCGCGGCAAGCCTCGCTGGCCTGATCGAATACGGACTGCCGGTGGCCGAGGACGGCAAGACCCCCGAGACTGTCGTGTGTGTACTCACCGGTCACGGTCTGAAGGACCCCGACACCGCCATCTCGGAGGGTCCGGAGGTCGTTACCTGCGAGGCCGACAGCGAGGTGGTGGCTGACGCAGTATTCGGGGCCGGCTCGTGAGCGCCCGAGGGTGTCGGGTGCGGGTGCCCGCCTCGAGCGCCAATCTCGGACCCGGATTCGACTCCTTCGCCGCTGCGGTGGATCTGACCCTCGAGCTGGAGGTCGTCGAGGCAGGTGCCTTCTCGATAGAGGCCGAGGGCCTCGATGTCCCCGAGAACCGCGACAACCTCTGTGTTCGCTCCTTCGAGGCTCTCGGCTCGGCGGAGGAGTTCTCCTTCGTCATCCGCAGCGAGATCCCGATGGCAGGCGGTCTCGGATCGAGTGCCGCGGCGACGGTAGCCGGGCTGCTCGCTGCTGACCACCTGCTCGACCTCTCGCTCGACCGGCAGGAGATCCTCTCGAAGGCGGCGGAGATCGAGGGCCACGCAGACAACGCCGCCGCCGCTCTCCACGGGGGGTTCGTCGTCTGCGATCCGGGCAGCGGAGAGTCGACTGGTGTCACGAGACTCGAGGTTCCCGCGGGTATCGACGGGGTGCTGGTGATCCCATCGACCGATCGGGTGCCGACCGCCGAGGCACGGGCTGCCTTGCCGGAGGAGGTGCCGCTACACGAGGTGAGCGAGAACATCGCGGCTGCCGCGAGGCTGATTCTGGGCATCGAGAGGTCTGACGCGGAACTGATCTCGAGCGGCTTGGCCGATCGTCTCCATCAACCCCGGCGGGAGCATCTCTTCCCGCGTTCGATGCAACTGGTCAGCGAGGCCGCGTCCTGCGGTGCTCTCGGTGCGACCATCTCGGGCGCGGGACCGTCGGTGCTGGTCTGGACGCGCGCGGGGAGTGCGGATTCGGTGCTCACCGCACTCGGCCCCCTGATCACTGGTTGGGGTGAGGCACGGCTGATCGAATTCTCGGCTGACGGAGCCGGGGTTTCAGCTCTGTAGCGGTACCAGAATCACGCACATTGGGTGATTCCGGGACCGTTCGCATCCGAAGGTTCCGTGGACGGGGAACCTATACTGCCCTTTCAGCCAATCCCGTCGCGCGTCCGCTCGAAGAAGGCGTGGAACCAGGTGGCAGGTTTTGCGAGAGGACAATCCAAGCCCGCGCGGAAAGCGCGGTGAGCGATCGCAGCGTGAGCGCTACTCACCGGAGCGCGCCTATCGACCGTTGGTTTCGCCCCAGAGCGTCGAGGACAAGGACGCTTGCGCCATCTACGCGTCCGTGCGC
>JBJTBI010000152.1:0-2398 GCA_046091265.1 bacterium | reverse complement strand
GAGAGCGTACCTCCGCTGGTCAGTTCGGAGTACCGCGCTCCGCTCGGGACCTTCTCTGGCACGGTCGGGGGCATCGAACTCCGATCGGGGATCGGTGTCATGGAATCCCACGAAGCGGTCTGGTGATACCCCACAATCGGTAGTTGCCGATGCTTCCCGTAGCCACCTTCGCTGAGAGCCTCGAGAACTTCCTCGACGCGGCCTCGACCTTCTTCTCCTCTCTGGCCGCTATCTCATGGTCGCTGCTCGGCTGGGCACTGCTCTTCTACACACTGATGATCATGGTCAGGTCCCGCGCCTGGCAGAACACTCTCAAGGCCGCGTACCCGTCGGAGCGGGTCACGTACTCCGGGATCGCCGCATCGAACATCGCGGGGTTCGGCGTGAACGCGATCCTGCCCGCCCGGATAGGAGATGCGGTCAAGGTCGTCCTCGCCAAGGAGACCATCGAGCGCTCGAGTTTCGCCGCGATCTTCTCTTCCTTCCTCGTCCAGGGGGTCTTCGACACCGTGGTCGGTCTGCTGTTGGTGCTGTTCGTGCTCAGCAGGGGTCTGGTGCCGCCGCTGCCTGAACTCCCGAACATCTCGGCCTTCGATCTCTCGTTCTGGGCGGCCAACCCGACCCTGCTCGCGGTTGCCTGCGCTCTGACTGCACTCGTGGTTCTGGTCCTCCTCTGGTGGATAGGCCGACACGTCCGCAACTTCATGGCGCATCTCAAGCAGGGCGCGATCATCCTGACCACTCCTCGTCGATTCATCCGCGAGGTCGTCTCCTGGCAGGCGCTCGGTTGGGTGTTCAGGTTGGCCAGCGTCTGGCTGATGCTGGCCGCGTTCAACGTCGAGACCGGCTTCGAACCGGCGCTGGTCGCCACCAGCGTCCAGACCGTCTCCCAGATCGTCCCCTTCACGCCTGGCGGAGCAGGGGCTCAGCAGGCTCTGCTGGTTGCGGCGTTCGCCGATTCACCCGACCCGACAGCGGAGCTGCTCTCCTACTCGGTCGGTCAGCAGGTGACGATCGTGGTCTGGGGAGCACTGCTCGCCTTCGCAGCCGTGCTGATCGTCTTCAGGACCGTCGATTGGCGGTCGATCCTCGGGAGTGCACGGGAGCGCAAGGCCGAGCGCTAGGGGCGACCGGCGATCTGCCAGCGCCAGGGTGGTTCCTCGTCGGAAGGGAAGTCGAGGTGATCCCTGCCGTCGAGCGTCTCCAGCGGGACCAGAACCGGGTGATCGAGTCTCCTGAGCCTGAGCGCCGAAGCCGCCTCCACTTCCAACCGTCCTGCGGATGCCTCCGTGACCCGCCACCCGAGACTGGGTAAATAGGACCAGTAACGGATCTCCACACGGCCCGAAATCGGGCGCCGGTCGATCACCTGGGTGAACAGCGTGACCCTGCGCAGCGACGCGGTGAGACCGCTGCTGCCTCCCGGCAGGGCGCAGGAACGTGAACGGCAACGCCTGAAGTCGACCGGCAAGAGCGACTCGCCGCCGCCGGCCGCGACCGCGGGGGGATCCGGTGCGAGCATCCTCACGGCCTTTGCGACCGGGGATCCGTAGGCCAGGACCAGCGGATTCCGCCCACAAGGCGCATCGTGATGGCGGGGGACGCAGGCGAGTCGGCGGGCGATCAGCGATCCGAGCTCCCGCGAGGAGGAGGCAGGCGGAGCGACGGTCACGAAGGCGATCGCGGTGGCGAAGACCGCAGCCAGTAGGAGCGCCAGTGCGATCTGCTCGACCGACGCCGCTCCGCCCTCTGTCTGCCTCCGCGTTCGTCGGATCCTGCTCATCGATCTAGCCTGAGGGCTTCGGTCAAGGCGATGGCGCGCAGAGAGTTACGAGTCTGCGCTCTATGATCGCCACATGGAAGCAGGAGGATTCGGGGGTCTCTTCGGAGACCCTGACGACATGCAGAGGCGAATAGAGGAGATGGCCGAGCAGATGCAGGGGGCCCAGAAGGTCGCATGGGCCGACAATGCGATCAAGCTCGCGGTCGAGATGACCGTTGCCTCCATCTCGGTTCTCGACCTCCAGGGTTCGAGCGATGAACAGGCCGTCCAGGTGAGGGATGCGATCAGGATCATCTTCCCCGAGGCGGTGACCCTGGTCCGCGAGGCCCGAGAAGGTCTCTCCTGAAGATGTCCCAGCTGCCCCCACCTTCCAGTACCTCGACCGCGCTGATCACAGGCGCTTCCTCCGGAATCGGGATCGAGTTGGCCAAGTTGCTCTCGGCCCGCGGATATCACCTCACCCTGGTCGCCCGGAGGAAGGAGAGGCTCGAGGAGGTAGCGGAACAGCTTTCCGGAGACGGAAAGCCCGGTGCCGACGTGATGGTCTGCGATCTGGCCGACCCTGAAGCCCGTGGGGTGATGGTCGGGACACTGCTCGGTGGAGAGCGTGAGGTG
>JBJTBI010000151.1:0-2416 GCA_046091265.1 bacterium | reverse complement strand
GGTATCTCGGGCCAACCCGAACCCAACCCGAGATACCAAAGCCGGACCACGAGGCGTTTGCCCAGGCTCTCGCGCAGCTGAACGAGGCAGCGCAGATCCTCCGCGAGGCGGCTGACGACACCTTCACGCAGCCACTAACGCGAAAAGCGGCCAAGAGGGCCCTCGAAACCGCCTCCTCGTTGGATCAGGAGTCCTCGTTGTCTACAGACGACCTCGGAATTGGCCTCAGCGATGCGGCTCAGGGCTCGGAGAACAATCCGGACTTGATCGCCTCCTATCTGGTGGCGATGGACGCTTTCGAAGCGCTCAGGCCGTCCGAGCGTGCGTACCGGGCGCGAGCTACCTACGCAGCATTCCTGCGCCTACTCGAGTACTTCTCTGAGGAGTACTCGGCGCTGAAGGACGCCCGCTCCGCCCTCGACTTCGAGGACCTCCAGACCCGTGCGATCGCCCTGCTGGAGTCCTCCGGGAGCATCGCCGAAGAGGTCACGGGTGGAATCAGTCACGTGCTGGTCGATGAGTTCCAGGACACGAACTGGAGTCAGTATCGCTTGATCGAACTGCTCTGCGCTGGGGGAGCCCACCGGTTCGAAGTAGGAGACTCCCTGCAGTCGATCTACGGATTCCGCGGTGCCAACGTGGAGATCATCGAACGCGAAGCCGAACTGTTCGATGACCCCTCTGACGACCGTGCCAGCGTCGAGCCTCTACGCGGCAACTTCCGCTCCACTCCATCGCTGATAGCCGGGGTCAACGGCATGGGCAAGGCTCTCTTCGATTCACTCGGTGAGACAAATGAATCCGGGCTGGCCACGACCGATTACGAAGACCTCACAATAGGTCGGGAGTGGGAGGAGCAACCCCGACCGGGCGTGGAGTTCCTCTTCACCAAGACCATGCAAAAAGACCCTTGGGGCCAGACAACGACCAATGGAGGGGGGGTGACATCCGATACCCGGTTGGATCTCCCCGCAGACGGAAAAGCATCGCCGTCGCGGATTGCGGAAGCGCGTGTGTTGGCCCAAAGAATCGCCGACCTCGTGGCGGCTGGCGAGACAACGGCCTCGGAGGTAGTAGTGCTGCTGAGGGCGTTCGGGCACGTCGACACCTACGAAATGGCCCTCGCCGATCTCGGTCTGGATCCGTATGTGGTCGGGGGCAGGGGATACTGGGAATCACAGGAGATCCGCGATGTGGTCTGCCTGCTCGAGGTGATTGCGAACCCGCTCGACGATGCCGCGCTTTTCGGGGCGCTTGCATCACCTGCATGCTCCGCGTCCCCCGACACGCTCTGGTGCTTGCGCCATACGGCCGGGCGCGGGCGCGGAATGCTCAGGATCAAACACGCGTTGGATGCTCTCGTATCGGACGTTCCGTCGGATCGCCTGAACGAGGCCTGGGAAGGCATCGAGGGTGGCGAGAGTGACGAAACCTCACGCCCCGACCCCTCTATGCTCGATTCGATTCAGCCGGAGGAAAGCTCGAGACTCATCGAGTTCTGGAAGTCGATCGGTGAACTCAGGCAGCGAACGAGCCAGCTCGGACTGGCGGAGATGATCGAGACCACGGTGACTATGACGGGATACGACCTTGCGACCCTGATCCGGGACCGCGGTAAACGGCGGTGGGCAAACGTGCGGAAGCTGATCAGGCTCGCCCGCGATCTCGAAGCGAGCGACGGAGTCGACCTTCGCGGTCTCCTCCTATACATCGAGAGCGAAAAACAGCGCGAACGGGAGGCGACAGCGACCACTGTGCCCGAGGACCACGATGGCGTTCGCCTGATGACCGTGCACTCGGCGAAAGGTCTGGAGTTCGACACGGTCGCGGTGGCTGACCTCGGAAGACAACTCAAGGCGAACTCTCGCCCTGCTCTGGTCGAGCGGGCCGGTGACGGGAGCGCTCGCTTTGGGCTCGCGCTGAACGATCCGGAGTACGGTCGCAAGATCGCCTTCCTCGATCACGAGGTACTCGATCGCCAAGCGCAGGCACGGGAGCTCGAGGAGGAGCTGCGAATCGCTCATGTAGCGTTCACCCGGGCCGAGAAGCGGCTCCTCGTCAGCGGTACCTTCGCGTGGAAGACGAAGACGGCGGAAATCTGGGACCTCAGCCGCAGTAGCTCCGTCGCCAATCGTCTCGTCGCGATGATCGACGAACTGAAGCCCGAATCCAAGGACAAAGACGGAGAAGCCTATGAGAGCTACGTCTCCGAGATCGAGCCCTTCGAGGACCCCGTTCCTCGCCAAGATCTGGCTACCGATTGCCGGATCGGCCCGTCGCGGCTCGAATGGACCTTCCCGACTACCGACGCGGGGCTCGCACTGAACCCGGGAGCGTCCGCGGCACTGTCGGCTGAGGGGGAAACGGAGACGATCGTGCTTCCTCCGGACTCGCTGCCATCTGCTCCGCCGTCGTC
>JBJTBI010000150.1:0-8121 GCA_046091265.1 bacterium | reverse complement strand
GCAGGGTCGTGGGCGAGCTTGCCGGAGTCGAGGGGGTGGACGCAGAGCTCGATACTTTCGCGGTTCGCGCGAGCGCCCTGCAGGTAGAGATAGGAGAGATGGCGGCTGAGCTGCGCTCCTATGCAGACGGGATCGATTCCGACCCCGCCTCCCTGCAGCAGGTCGAAGAGCGTCTCGATCTGATCGACCGGCTCAAGCGCAAGCACGGCGGAACGCTGGAAGCGGTCCTCGAGCATGGAGACCATTGCCGGACGGAGATCGAGGCGCTGGAAGGAGGCGAGGAGATGAGCGAGCAGCTGGAGGCAGAGTTGGCAGAGGCCAGATCCAGTCGCGACGGTATCGCTGCCGATCTCGCCGCCGCCCGTCGCAAGGCCGCACCAGCGCTCGAGGAGAAGGTCGCGGCAGAGTTGGACCGTCTGGCGATGTCGGGGGCTCGTCTCGAGGTATCGGTGGAGGAGAACCCCGAGGGCCCCGGACCGTGGGGTTCAGACAGGGTCGAGTTCCGAGTGGCTACGAATCCCGGGATGCCGGTTTCTCCGCTGCGCGACGCCGCATCTGGCGGCGAGATGTCCAGGGTCCTCCTCGCTCTGGTCAAGCAGGCAGGAGGTTCGGCTGGTCAGACTTTCGTCTTCGACGAGATCGATGCCGGGATCGGGGGGAACACCGCGAAGTCGGTCGGCGAGGCCCTGCGTGAGCTCGGCGAGGCCGGCCAAGTCCTCTGCATCACTCACCTGGCCCAGGTGGCCTCGTTGGCCGGTACCCACTTCAGGATCGAGAAAACGGTGGAAGGGGAGAACGCGGTCGCCAAGGTCGAGCAGGTGGAGGGCGAGAAGCTCGTCGCTGAGATAGTCCGGATGCTCGGTGGTGAGGATGAGAAGGGCGCGGTCGGCAAGCACGCGCGCGAGCTGCTCGAAGCAGCGTGAGTGAGCCGAGGCCGCATCCAGCGGGATCCGATGCAGGCGATGTCGTGACTTCCGCTTCACGGTGGACTAGACTCGCGCGCGAGTTGATGAGGCCCCTCAGATGACGCAAAGCCAGCAGGGTGAGACGAGGTTCATCTTCGTCACCGGCGGCGTCGTCTCCTCTCTCGGCAAGGGGATAGCGGCTGCCTCGATTGGTCGCCTCCTCGTTGCGCGCGGCTACCGGGTCCAACTTCAGAAGTTCGATCCCTACATCAATGTCGACCCCGGAACGATGAGTCCCTTCCAGCACGGTGAGGTCTTCGTGACAGAGGACGGAGCCGAGACGGATCTAGACCTCGGCCACTATGAGCGCTTCACCGATGAGAACGCTTCGCGTGCCTCGAATGTGACGGCGGGTGCCGTCTACAACTCGGTGATCAAACGAGAGAGGAGGGGTGACTATCTCGGCGCGACGGTTCAGGTCATCCCCCACATCACCGACGAGATCAAGAGCCGGATCCGCATTGTGGCTGAGTCACAGTCGGTCGACTTCGTGATCACGGAGATCGGGGGTACCGTCGGCGACATCGAGTCGTTGCCATTCCTCGAGGCCATCCGCCAGTTCTACACCGATCTCGGCCCCAAACGCTGCATGTTCATCCATCTCACTCTGGTTCCATGGATCGGACACGCGGGCGAGATGAAGACCAAGCCGACACAGCATTCGGTCAACGAGTTGAGGCGGATCGGTATCCAGCCGCACGCGCTGGTCTGCAGGTCGGAGAAGGGGCTGGATCGGGATATCCGCAAGAAGATCGCTCTCTTCGCCAGCCTTCCGGTCGAAGCCGTGGTCTCCGCCATGGACGTCGACAACACCTACAAGATCCCACTCGTATTCCGAGCGGAGGGCATGGACGATCTCGTGTTCGATCACTTCAACATCGACGCTCCCGTTCCGGATCTCGGGGACTGGGAGGAGATGGTCCGGCGAGCCGAGGACGCCAAGGGCAAGAAGGTGAAGATCGCTCTGGTCGGGAAGTACGTGGAACTCGCGGACGCCTACAAGTCGGTCAGTGAGGCGCTCACTCATGCGGGATGGATGCACGGGGTAGAAGCGGAGACCGTCCTGGTCAACTCGGAGGGGATCGACTCCTCGGAGCTCGAGTCGGCAGACGGCATCCTGATCCCTGGCGGCTTCGGCGAGCGCGGGATAGAGGGCAAGATCGAGGCAACCAGGATCGCCCGGGAGAACGGAATCCCCTTCCTCGGAATCTGCCTCGGGATGCAGATCGCCGTGATCGAGTACGCGCGCCACATCGCCGGCATGGAAGGTGCGAACTCCTCTGAGCTCGATCCCGAGACTCCGTTCCCGGTGGTGGATCTGCTCCCCGAACAGAAGGAGATCTCCGACATGGGCGGGACGATGCGACTGGGTGCTGATCCGGTCAAGCTCCACGACTCCACCAAGGCGAGGGAGATATTCGGGGAGGCGGTCGTCTACAAGCGACACCGCCATCGCTACGAGGTCAACAACCAGCTTCGCCGCAGGATCGAAGATGCGGGTCTGGTGGTGAGTGGAACCTCTCCCGACGAGCGCCTGGTAGAGATCGTCGAGATCCCGGATCATCCGTTCTTCGTCGCGTCCCAGTTCCACCCCGAGTTCAACTCCCGCCCGACCGATCCCGAACCTCTGTTCCGCGAGTTCGTCGGTGCGGCTTCCGCCAGAGCGGCCGAGCTCGGTCACGGCGAGCAGGCAGGCGACGATTCGGAGCAGGGGACCGAGGACGTCGACCAACCGACAACCGCCTGACTCGCGTTCGATGGGCGACGACTCACCGGACGATCGGCCTCTCGAAGCCAGTTTCAAGGGCGAAGGCGCAGCCGCCGCAGCCAAGGCGGCGGAAGAGGCCCTCGCCAAGGCGATGCCCGATGATGCGGAGATCGAGGCAAAGCTCGACGATCTCGAACTGCGGGCCGTGGCGCGAGCCGAGCGGATGGACGCCCTGCTCGGTGCCGTCGAGGCGGCGGTGGATGCGGTCGTAGCCGCTGCCGGTGAGCACGGCGCAGGCGTCGAGGTGCGCACCGATCGTGAAGAGAAACCTGCCAAGGAGCAAACCGAAGACGCCTAGCATTTCGGTCTGTGTCGGAGGACCGCCCGAGAACTGACTTCGCTGGCTCAGCGGAGGATGGACAGGCTGAGGATGAGCCGCGCCTCGAATCCCGCCCCCTGGAGCGGGTCGGCGGCAAGCTCCTGGTCAGTACCGGGTTCTTCTCGGTGCGAAACGAACGCTTTCGGCACCCGGACGGTGGAACCACCCAGCGCGATCTCGTGGTCCATCCCGGATCGGTTGGGATCGTCGCTCATGACGGCTCTCAGGTGTACATGGTCCGACAGCCCCGCGAGGCTGTCGGTGAGGCTGATGTGCTCGAGATCCCGGCTGGCACCCGCGATCAGGAGAGGGAATCAGCTCTGGAGTGCGCTCAGCGTGAGCTTGCGGAGGAGATAAGTCGCTCAGCGGGGGACTGGGAGGAACTGCGCACCATCTACACCAGCCCAGGGTTCACCAGCGAAGCGGTCGTCCTGTTCATGGCAACTGAGCTCTACGAGATAGAGCAGCCGGAACGACCCGAGGAGCACCTCAAGGCAGTCAGGTTCCCGATTGCCGACCTCGACTTCCTGATCGACAGATGTCGAGATGCCAAATCGATCATCGGCCTCTCACTTCTGCGTGAGCGCCTGCAGGCGCCCGGGCGTGAGGCGTGGAGGAATGAGACTCCCGGCTGAGTAGGTCTTGCGGGTCTCCGTTCACGGGCAGGGAGAGACGCACGGGCGTTGAAATCGAAGGTGATGGCAGTCCAGACACTAGAAGGCGCAGGAAGCACTTCCGGATCCTCCGATTCGCAGGTCAGACACGAGGCGATGGTCCTCGACTTCCTCGCCTACCTCGAGTTCGAGCGGGGACTATCGCGGAACACCCTGACCGCCTATCGCACCGACCTCCTCCAGTTCGGTGAGTTCCTCGAAACCCGGAACTCCTCTGTGACGGAGGCCAACACGCAGGACCTGTCTGATTTCCTCGCCGATCTCGCAGAGGGTCCTGAGAGCAAACTCTCTGCGGCGACCATCAATCGCAAGGCTGCATGTCTCAGGTCGTTCTACAAACACCTCCGTCGCGAGGAGATAGTGGTCGACGATCCGACCGCACATCTCGCGGTTCCGCGGCGCAGGCGGCGGCTTCCTGAGGTGTTCAGTTACGCAGAGGTACAGAAGCTCCTGGCGACTCCGCGCGGAGATGAGCCGATTGCCCGCCGGGACAGAGCGATCCTCGAGGTGATGTATGCCTCTGGACTTCGCGCCTCTGAGACGATCTCGCTCGAAGTCGGCGACATCGACTTCCGGCAGGGACTCGTGCGGACCGAAGGCAAGGGATCGAGAGAGCGACTGGTGCCGATCGGTCAGACGGCGCAGGCCGCGGTGCGCTCCTATCTCTCTGGAGCGAGAGCCGAACTGTTGCGTTCTCCCGAGGAGAAGGCGCTCTTCCTCAACTTCAGAGGGGGACCACTCACCAGACAGGGTCTCTACAAGATCATCAGGCGTCGAGCGGCAGAGGCTGGGCTGTCAGCCAAGTCGAGCCCCCATACGCTTCGACATTCCTTCGCCACGCACCTCCTATCGGGTGGGTGCGACCTCCGCTCGGTACAGGAGATGCTCGGTCACGCAGATCTGGCCACCACGCAGCTGTACACACACCTCTCGGGGGAAGACCTCAAGCAGGCTTACTTCGATGCTCACCCTCGGGCAAGGGCGAAGAGCACAGCAAGATAGGCTCAGTGCAGGCCCCCGAGATATCGGGCCTGCCGAAGATGCCTGAACTCCCAGAGGTAGAAACGATCAGGATTCAACTCGAGCCCGTTCTCGTTGGCAGGCGGATCGAGGAGCTGGAGGTGCTCGACAGGCGCTGGACCAGGCCCGTAAACCCCGGCGAGGTGGAGATCGCGGTCCGCGGCGCGACCGTGAGCGGAGTCGGCCGCAGGGGCAAGTATCTGCTGGTCGAGTTCGAGGATGCCTCTTCGCTCTCCATCCACTTGCGCATGACCGGAAACCTGCTTGTCGGGTCCAGTCGAGAGGGAGAGGAGAAGGGGGTTCCACCGCGGCTGGGGGGTCTCCGGCTCTACGAAGCTAGCCCCGACCTCACCCACCTGCGGGCACGCTTTACCCTCGACGATCACTCGACGCTCCTGTTCTGCGACGTGCGCAGATTCGGCCATGCAGTCCACTTTCCCGACCGGGACTCGCGCAATCGGTATCTCGACGCTCGTCTCGGTATCGAACCGTTGGATGGAGGCTTGACGGGCGAGAAGCTGTTCGAGATCTCCCGCGATCGGCGAACCCCACTCAAGTCCTTCCTGCTCGACCAGCACGGGGTGGCTGGCATCGGGAACATCTATGCCGATGAGGCTCTGCATCGTGCCGGACTCCACCCGCTTTCTCCAGCGGCCTCGATGCGACCCGATCACTGCGATGACCTCGCAGAAGGAATCGTCGCCGCACTGCGCCTCGGCTTGGAGAACGGAGGCGCGAGCATCGACGACTATCGGAATCTGTCCGGCGAGAAAGGGGAGATGCAGGACGAGTTCCTCGTCCACACTCGTGAAGGGGAGGGCTGCCCTCGGTGCGAGGGCGAGGTTTCGCGAATCGTCGTCGCTGGCCGCTCCACCTACTACTGCGGCGGTTGTCAAAAGAGGCTGAGGCGCTCTCCTCGCCGCTCACGCAAGCGCCGTCCGGCCGGTCGGGCAACTTGAGTTCGTGGCACAGCCGAAGACCTTCAAGACCGAAGCGGTAGTCCTGCGGAGCATCAGGTACGCCGAAGCCGATCGCATCGTCCACCTCTACTCGCCCGAGCACGGGAGGTTGAATGCGATCGCCAAGGGCGCGCGGAAACCGAAGTCACGTTTCGGTGGCCGACTCGAACCCTTCTTCCGGCTCCGCCTGGTCCTCTACAGAGGGAAGGGAGACCTCTCCACCGTGACCTCGGCGCAGACGATCGAGGGGTATCCGGACTTGCGAGGTAGTGGCACTGCCCTCACAGCCGCTGCCCGCTCCTGTGATGCCGTGCTGAGGCTCTTCGACACCGGTGACCCGAACGATGCCGCTTACAACCTGCTCTGCAATTACTTGTCGTTGATCGATTCCGACCCTGATCGGTCCTCCGATCGCGGCCTCGCCCTGGCCTTCAGGCTCAAGTTGGCCCTCGCGGCAGGGTTCTCGCCCGAGCTCGCTGGTTGCGCGCGCTGCGGTGAGGTGGATCAACTTACGGCGTTCTCCGGTTCCGCCGGAGGCGTGGTCTGCGCCAGCTGTCAGGGGGACGGGTTCGTCTTCGATCGGGAGTCGCACGAGTTCATGGTCCAGTCGTTGGCCAAGCCACTCACCGAGTCTCCGGTCGCCGCGGGTCAGACCGCTCAGCAGGTGGAGCGTGCGATCGGCGAGACCCTGGAGCACCACGCTCACGTGCAGTTGCGAGCCGCCGCCTGACGTGACGCGAAAGCGGGGGGTGTCCGGTAGCGACAACCCCCGCCGACTTAGAATCGGGAGTAGGTGTGAATCGGGTGAACACAGATACGGAAGGGGGAGCGCCGCCTGCGGCGACGCCTCTGCCCGACCGCGTCCGCGCATGGGAGGCGGAGTTCCATTGGGACCTCGCGACCCCGTCGTATCCCGCATTGCGGGTCGATCCCGAGCCCGACAGCCCGTACCGGACACCCTTCCAGCGTGACCGTGACCGGATAGTCCACTCGAAGGCGTTCAGGCGTCTCAAGCACAAGACGCAGGTATTCGTTGCTCCGGAGGGAGACCATTACCGCACCCGCCTCACCCACACCCTCGAGGCGTGTGGGATCTCGCGGACGGTCGCTCGCGCTCTCGGACTCAACGAGGACCTGACCGATGCCATCGGTCTCGGCCATGACCTCGGCCATCCGCCCTTCGGCCACATCGGTGAGGAAGTACTCGATGAGGCTCTCACCGAGCAGGGTCGGAGATTTCGCCACAACGAGCACTCGCTCCGTATCGTCGAATCGCTCGAGCGTGAAGGCAGTGGCCTCAACCTGACCGAGCAGGTCCGCGACGGGATCCTCAATCACACCGGTTCCGATCGACCGGCGACTCTCGAGGGGCGTGTGGTGAAGATCGTCGACCGCATCGACTACATCAATCACGACATCGATGACGCGCTGCGTGCCGGAATCCTCTCGGACGGAGACCTCCCTGCCGCACAGATCGAACTGCTGGGCCCTACCGGGTCTGACAGGATCAGCACGCTGGTGGCCGACATGATCGACAGCTCGCTCGCGGCCGGGGACATCGTGCAAGGCGAGGAAACGGGCGGCGCGATGCTGCGGCTTCGCAAGTTCATGTTCGATCGTGTTTACCTGGGCCCCGAGGCCCGCAGTGAGCAGGAGAGGGTCAGGACTGCATTGCGGTCTCTCTTCGACCACTACCTGGCCCACCCGGAAGAAGTGCCTGTACTCGACCCCGATGCGGATGAGCTGCAGAGGGTCACCGATTACCTCGCGGGGATGACAGACCGATTCGCGATTTCGACCTTCAAGGATCTCGCGCTACCGGAGGAGTCGAGGCTCTAGATGGCGATGATCTCCCGTGACAGCGTCGATAAAGTCAAGGATGCCGCAGACATGGTCGAGGTCGTTTCGGCTCATACCGAACTCAAGCAGCAGGGACAGCGGTTCTCCGGCCTCTGCCCTTTCCATGACGAGCGCACCCCTTCCTTCTCGGTCAATGCGACAGACAAGCTCTACTACTGCTTCGGCTGCGAGGCTTCAGGCGACCTCTTCCGGTTCGTACAGGAGCAGGAGGGACTCTCGTTCCCCGAGGCGGTCGAGTGGTTGGCAGAGCGGTACGGCGTAGAGCTCGAGAGAGAGGCTGAAGACCCCAGGGCAGAACAGGCCCGAAAGAGGAGGACCCGGCTCTACGACCTGCTCGCGCGGACCTCGGAGTTCTACGCCTCCTTCCTGCGCGATTCACCGAAGGCCAGCAAGGCCCGGGAATACCTCGCTGAGCGAGGACTCGACAGGGAGGTGCTCGCTGAATTCGGGATCGGCTTCGCGCCCAGTGCCTGGTCCCAGGTTCGTGATCAGGCTCAGAGGGCCGGCTACTCGATCGACGAGCTCCGCGCTGCAGGCTTGGTCCAGAAGAGCGAGA
>JBJTBI010000149.1:0-4406 GCA_046091265.1 bacterium | reverse complement strand
ACGGAACCCGGTCCCCATTGGGCGGTCAGCCAGTCACAAAGCGTCAAAGGTGTGAAGCGCGAGAGGAGATCTCCCTGGCAATCACCCCAACGCCGGTACTTCTCGAGCAGGTATGCGGCAAAGCCAGCCGGCGAGTCCTGGAGGGCCGGAGAAATGGCGTCGGGTACGGCCGACTGGAGGACCATGTGATGTCCGCTCCGCTTCAGCCACCTCTGGGCGCTCGATCCGAACTCGATCTCCTCCTCGGTTGCAGGTGGCTGCTCGAAATCTCCGGGAGCGGGGAGTGTGGCCGGAGTGCTGACGTAGAGTCCGAGGACATCGCCTACCGAGTCGTGGACCATCCGTGCAGCGATGATCGCTCCCCAGTCCCCTCCGGCGACGGCATAGTGCTCGAGCCCCAGCCCTTCCGTGGCGAGGACCCGCAGGAGCCTGCTGATCGCTGGAACGGTAACGGGGGATCCCGGATCGT
Organism: bacterium; assembly: GCA_046091265.1. Taxonomy (GTDB): domain Bacteria; phylum Actinomycetota; class Thermoleophilia; order Solirubrobacterales; family 70-9; genus CAIUSP01. Next base: position 3,937 of record JBJTBI010000149.1, on the reverse strand, counting down.
CGGAGAAAGCGAAGCCTGGGAGAGACGGCACGATGCACGGATGTCCGGCAGCGGCGATCCGCTCAGCGGCATCGAGGTATTCCAGTGGCGAGCTTGGCCATCCATGTAGACAGATCACCGGGATACGATCTCCGTCCATTCCCAGGGCGAAGGTGTGCACACCACCGAATGCGACCGGCTCCAGGGAGTTGAGCCTGTCCTCTGTCAGGTGCCAGTCGTGTTCCTCCACCCAGAAGCCGCACACGGATTCCAGGGCCTCACGGTCACAACCCAAATTCCACCCTTCCTCACCCGTGAACAGTTCCGGCATCCGGGCGGTCGCGAGACGGTCCCTCATCGGGACGAGTACCGAGTCGGGGATCTCGATGGGCGCCGGGGTTGCCTTCACCGTGGGGGCTCCTGGTCGGTGATCAGATATCGGAGCAGGTGCAACGAGACCACCACCGTACGCAACCGTATCGAGGCTCTGTCTCCGGGGATCAGCGGACCGCGGGTGAGCTTACGTCCATCGCGAGAGGCTGCACATATCCACACGGTTCCGACCGGCTTCTCGTCACTCCCTCCGTCAGGGCCTGCGATACCGGTCACAGCGACGGCGAAGTCCGATCCGAACCGCTCCAGCGCGCCTTCGGCCATGGATTCCGCGACACCGGCCGAGACAGCGCCATCCCTCTCTATGAGAGCCGGATCGACTCCCAGCAGGTCGACCTTCGCCTGGTTCGTATAGGAGACGACACCGCCGAGGAAGTGGTCAGAGGCTCCGGGCCGATCCGTCATCCGGGCAGCCAGCATGCCCCCGGTACAGGACTCCGCCACGGCAACGGTCCGACCGGCGAGAAGGCGAGTGACCACCTCGTCGGCCAACTCTCCCTCCTCGCTGAACATGAAGCCTGCGTGCCGCCTCCGCAGCCCCTCCCTGACGGCCTCGGCTGCGTTCTCGGCACCCGGTCGATAGCGAACGTCCACATAGATCTCCCCGCCCCGGAGGCAGGTCACGATCTCGAGCTCCGAGAGGTCCGTCTGGGCCTCGATCTCACGAAGACTGGCTGCGAGTTCGGACTCGGGCAAGGCGTGCATGCGGATCGCGAGATTGCGATACGGCTCCGCCCGCGAGAGCACCGCCGAGACAGGCGGCGAGTTGAGCGCATCTGCCCACATGCCTTGGAGTTCGCTCGGCGGGCCTGGGAGCACGACTATCACCTGACCATCTCTCCCGGGGACGACCAACCCGGGTGCAGTACCCACGGGTGACAGGGGCTGTGCCCCGTCCGGGACCATCGCCTGCTTGCGGTTGGACTCCGCCAGAGCATCGGGGTCGAACTTCCAGCGCTTCGCGTAGCCAGCGAGGATGTCCGCGATCTGTGCTTCCAATTCCTCGTCCAACTGCATCTTCCGACCGACGTGATCGGCCACCGTCTGCGCGGTGAGATCATCTGCAGTCGGCCCCAATCCGCCAGAGGTGAAAACCAGATCCAGACCCTGAGCGGCCATGAAGTCGAGCGCCGCGCCGAGGTCCTGCGGCCGATCACCCACGCAGAGGATGGAGATCACCCTTACGCCCAGGTCGCCCAAATGCTCCGAGATCCAAGGGCCGTTCCGGTCGGTCACCTGACCCGAGAGCACCTCGGTGCCGGTGACGATTACGCCTGCGGTTGGCTCATCGGACCGCACGGTGCTGCCGCTATCTGACATGGCTACATTCTGCCGCCTTTCACCGGCAGCAGCGCCACGACGAGACGCCTCAGTCGGCCTCGTCGGTTACAGCGGTCGCGACCTCCCCGTCGACCAACTCGGTGTCGGTGGCTGCGGAATCGGGTCCAGACCCGAGAAGGGATGGAAGATCAGCGGCCCCGACGAGCACCTGCCTCGGCTTCGAGCCTTCGTAGCCGGAGATGATCCCTCGCCTCTCGAGCATGTCGATCAAGCGGCCTGCGCGGGTGTAACCGACCCTCAACCTCCGTTGGATCATCGAAACGGATGCCGTCCCGCTCTCTACGACCACCTGTGCGGCCTGACCGAGGAGATCGTCCTGGTCGGGGTCGAAGTCTTCATCCCCGGTTGCCTCATCCTGTGACGGCTCTGGTAACTCCAGCAGGGACTGTTCGAAGACCGGTTCACCCTGCTTGGACCAATGACCGGTGACCTCGGATATCTCGTCCTCGGTCACGAAGGCCCCTTGGATCCGTTGCATCTTGGAGGTACCAGCAGGCCTGAAGAGCATGTCCCCTTGGCCCAGCAGTGTCTCCGCCCCGCCTTGGTCGAGGATCACCCTCGAGTCCACCTGTGACGAGACCGAGAATGCGATCCGGGCAGGGATATTCACCTTGATCGTTCCGGTGATGATGTCGGTAGAGGGCCGTTGTGTTGCGAGCAGGAGATGGATGCCGACCGCCCGTGACTTCTGGGCAAGGCGGATGATCGCGTCCTCGACTTCGGTCGGGGCGACCATCATCAGATCAGCGAGTTCGTCGATCACACAGAGGATGTAAGGAAGCGGCGGTTCTCCTTCGGAGCGTCGTGCCTGATTGAGCTCGTCGAGATTGCGGGCCCGGGCCTCGCTCATGACCTGGTAACGACTCTCCATCTCGGCGATCAAGTTGTTGAGTACGTTTGCCGCAAGCCGAGGGGAGGTCACGACGGGTGTCAGGAGATGAGGGACTCGCTCGTAGTGATTGAGCTCGACCTGCTTCGGGTCGACCAGCACGAGGCGGAGTTCGTTGGGCGAAGCGTGCAGCAACAAGGAGGAGAGGATCGCGTTGACGCACCCTGACTTTCCGGAGCCGGTCGTACCGGCCACGAGCACGTGGGGCATCTTCTGCAGGTCGGTCCATACAGAGTGTCCGGCGATGTCCTTCCCCAGCCAAGCGACCATTGGTGAAGAACCCTCGGGGCGGCCGCCATAGATGTCGCCGAGACGCACCAAGCGGCGACGCTGATTGGGTACCTCGACCCCGACTGCCTGCTTTCCCGGAATCGGAGCGAGGATCCTGATGTCTGTCGAGGCAAGGGCATAAGCGAGGTCGTCCTTCAGTTGAGTGATCTTCCCGACCTTCGTCCCAGGCGCGAGCTGGATCTCGTAACGACTGACGTGGGGACCCGAGACGACCCCGAGCATCCTCGCCTCGATACCGAAGTGTCCGAGCGTTTCGAGCAGCGCGGTCCCGACAGCCTCGTGGTCCGCTCCGTCCAATTGCTTCTCGGGCTTGCCCTTCTCGAGCAGGTCAGCGGACGGCACGGTGTAGTCGATGTCCTCCGACTGCGTATATCCGCCTCTCCTCTCACCTCGTGGTGTGAGCCCGGGTGATTCTGAGGAGCGCTCCTGCTGGCCAGATCCTCTCGCAACCTCAACCAGGACCTCGCTCGATGGCTCGTCACCGTCATTCACCTCGGCGATCTCATCCGTCGAAGCCTCTCCCTCCCCGTCTCCGCCAACCTGCTCGTCGGCGACACGGACGCCCTCGTCGAAGTTGGCGAAGGAACCCTCCTCGTCGTCGGTCGCATTGATCTCGGGCACGATCACGGTCGGCTCCTCATCGATCGGTTCGGGCGGCCCGAACAGGGGGTCGGTGTCATTGGGATTCGTGTCGACGAGGTCGGGATCGACCGCTCTGGTGTCGCGGACAGCTGTCGCGAGTTCGGAAGTCGCCTGTCGGGCGCGAGATGCGCCACGGCGAGCGATCGAGCCGAGGTCGAGCAACGACCGGTCGAGGATGAGCAACAGGCCGGCCAGCATCAATCCGACCGCGAGTATGTGGGACCCGAGTCGCTGGAAAAGTGTGACGGTAGCCCAGTAGAAGACCTCGCCGATGCCTCCGCCGTGTCGACTGAAGAACTCCGGATCGAATAGGCCCTCCCTGACGCCCGTGGGACCGAGTCCGGCCGTCTGAGCTGCGAGCGCCAGGAGGAGACCGCAGAACGCCGCTGCGAGGCCTGCAGC
>JBJTBI010000148.1:0-2588 GCA_046091265.1 bacterium | reverse complement strand
GTCCAGACCGACGGCGGACGGCTCGATGATGAGGTGGGCGTCGATTGGGCCGACCTCCCGGACCCGGTCGCCGACGCCCTTCGTGAGATGGGAGATCGGATCGCGGCGCTCGAATTCCGGTTGGACCGTCTGATCGATGAGGATGAGCGATCCGCAACGGCCACACGGCTTCGCCCGCGCAGCGGTCGCGGCTCCGTCGAGAGCTGAAAGAGGCGGATCGGACCGGCAACCGGAGGCGTGGTTATTCTCGCTGGGTGAACGATTCCGGCACAAAGTCTCCGTTCGCGAGTGCGGAGGCACTGCTCGAGGGGCTGAATGCCCCCCAGCAAGAGGCCGTTTCCTACGGGGAGGGTCCACTCCTCGTGCTCGCAGGCGCTGGCTCAGGCAAGACGCGCGCGTTGACTCACCGGATAGCGTGGCTGCTCGCGATGCGTAGGGCCCGGCCCGATGAGATCCTCGCGATCACCTTCACCAACAAAGCGGCCCAGGAGATGCGTGACCGGGTGGGAGCGATGGTCGGTGAGGTCGAGAGGAGGATGTGGGTGATGACCTTCCACGCGGCGTGCGCCAGGCTGTTGAGGGTCGAAGCGGAGCGGCTCGGCTACAAGTCGAGCTACACGATCTACGACGAGGCCGATGCCCGGAGGATGATCAAGCGGGTGCTCGACGCGATGGAGGTCGACACCAAGCGATATCCACCCAGGGCGCTCAAGGCGCGGATATCCGACGCGAAGAATTCGCTGATCGGTCCGTCCGAGTACGCCCGGGAGACCGACTCTCCATTCGAGGAACTCGTTGCGCAGGCGTACGCTCAGTACCGCGATCGGATGCTCGAGGCCAATGCGATGGACTTCGACGACCTGCTGGTCAACGCGGTCTCGGTACTGGAGCGAGATCCAGAGGTGCTTGCGCGTTATCGACAGAAGTTCAGGTGGATTCTGGTCGACGAGTATCAGGACACCAACCGCGCCCAATACCGATTGCTGCAACTGTTGGCATCCGAGACCGGGAACATCACCGTGGTCGGCGACGACTCCCAGGCTATCTACGGGTTCCGTGGATCCGACGTCCGGAACATCCTGGAGTTCGAGCGTGATTTTCCGGGAGCAGCGGTAGTGAAGCTCGAGCAGAATTATCGCTCGACCCAGAACATCCTCGGCGCAGCCAATGCGGTGATCGCCAACAACCCGGAGAACCTGGAGAAGGTCTTGTGGAGCGAGGCGCCGGATGGTGACCCGATCAAGGTCGTGACCCTCGATGATGAGCACGCAGAGGCACGCTACGTCGCGGGTGAGATCGAATCCCTGGTCGAGTCCGGAGTGCCGCGAGAAGAGATCGCCGTCTTCTATCGCGTCAACGCGCAGAGTCGCGTCCTGGAAGACGTCCTGGTCCGCTACGAGATGCCCTACCAGGTAGTAGGGGGAACGAAGTTCTACGAGCGTTCCGAGATCAAGGATGCAATCGGCTATCTCACCCTCCTGAACAACCCCGCAGACCAGATGGCTTTCAGCCGAGTGGTGAACTCTCCCAAGCGGGGGATCGGACAGACTTCTCAGGCCAGACTCCTCGCATACTCGAACACCATCGGTCGGACCATCTGGGAGGTCGCATGTGACGCGCCCGAGGTCCCCGGCCTGGGAGCGGCGGCCGTTCGGTCTCTCGGGAGGTTCACCGAGATGCTCGAAGAACTTCGCGAGGGAGTCGAGGACAGGCCCGTCGCCGATCTACTGGAGGATGTGCTCGGTCGCACCGATTATCTCGAGACGTTGAGAGCGGAGAGGACTGTCGAGGCCGAGGGCCGGGTCGAGAACCTGGAGGAGCTGATCGGGGTGGCGAGAGAGTTCGACGCGAACCGCAAGTCCGAGGAGGGGAGCGCGACCACCGCCCTGGAGGATTTCCTCCAGGAGGTCTCTCTCTACACCGATCAAGACGGACTGAGCGAAGACGAGGGGAAGGTCACCCTGATGACTCTTCACAACGCCAAGGGGCTCGAGTACCAGGCGGCGTGCGTGATCGGCTGCGAGGAGGGCACCTTTCCGCACAGCAGGGCACTCGAGGAGGGGTCTGAGGGCGAAGAGCGCCGCCTCTGCTACGTGGGCATCACCCGGGCGCGCCGCAGTCTCTGGATGACCAACGCCCGCACGCGTCGGATCTACGGGGGCAGGCCCGACCCCACGGTCCCATCGCGGTTCCTCGACGAACTGCCAGAGCAGTTGATCGAAGTCGAAGGCGAGCGCTCCCGATCTGCCGCCGGCGCCTTCGGCGGATGGACGTCCGAGCCCCAAGCGCGTCCGCAGCCGCTCGCCGACGTTCCGAACTTCACGATCGGGGACGACGTGGTTCACGAGAGTTTCGGGGAAGGGGTGATCACCGGGGTCGAGCCGGGTGGAGTGGTGACGGTCAGGTTCGCTGGCGAGGGTGCCGAGCGGAAGCTGATGGCAGATTACGCACCGATGAGTCTCGCGCGGGCGAGCTGATGGCCGCGAAGGTCATCGACGGCAAGGCGGTCGCGGCTCGAATCAGGGGAGAAGTCTCCGAACGAGCGGAGATGCTTCGAGGGGAGCTGGGTCGAAAGCCCGGGCTCGCCA
>JBJTBI010000147.1:0-4169 GCA_046091265.1 bacterium | reverse complement strand
GTGCCGACGAGGCGCTGGCCGAGGTACGCGAGCGAGCGCAGAGGCTCACATCCTTATGCCTGATCGGCTGCACTCGCCGCTCGCCTCGCATAATCTCCACAAGTCTGACGACCGACCGGGGGAATCCTCTGGTCGCAGAGCGACGGGAGAGAAAGCCGGATGACAAAACATTCCTTCGAGGCTCGTGACCACGCGTTGTTCGTGAGCGGAGAGCGACTGGAGACCGGAACCTGGGACGAGGTCCTGAGCCCATATGACGAGGCTCCGGTCGGCCGGGTCGCCACCTGCGACGCTGCCACGGTAGATCAGGCCTGTGAGTCTGCGCATTCCGCCTTCGAGGCAGGTGGCTTTCCCCAGCACCAGCGCGCAGAGGTCCTCAATCGCGCCGCTGATCTCGTCGCGGAGCGACAGGAGGATCTCGCCCTGACCATCGCCGCCGAGGCTGGCAAGCCCTTGAAGACCGCGCGGGTGGAGGCGGCCCGCACGGTTGGGACCCTGCGGTTCTCCGCGGTCGAGGCCCTCAAGTTGAGCGGGGAGATGGTGCCGATGGAGGCTGGTGAGGCCGGAATGGGGAAGCTCGGCTTCATCCTGCGGATTCCATACGGCGTGGTCGGCGCGATCAGCCCCTTCAACTTCCCACTCAACCTCGTCGCCCACAAGCTCGGTCCTTCGATCGCGGCTGGCAACGCGACCGTCTTGAAGCCTGCGGGCGTCACTCCGATCTCGGCGATCAAGTTGACCGAGATCCTCTACGAGGCAGGTCTGCCAGAGGACTGGCTCCAGGTCGTATGCGGCAGCGGTTCGGAGGTGGGTCAGGCGATCGTCGAGAATCCACTTACCAAGGCGATCACCTTTACCGGCTCGCCGCCGGTCGGCTGGGGAATCCGGGCCGAGGCGGCTCGCAAGAAGGTGAACCTCGAGCTCGGTTCGACCGCTCCGATGATCGTCTGCGAGGACGGTGATTGGGAATCCGCAGCTGACAAGGCCCAACTCCACGCCTTCTCCCATGCTGGCCAGAGCTGTATCTCGATCCAGCGGATCCTGGTGCACGAGTCCCTGATCGACGATTTCCGGGACCGTTTCCTCGCCAAGGTCGAGGAACTTAAGGTCGGCGATCCGATGGACGACGAGACCGATGTGGGTCCTTTGATCAGCCGCGGAGACAGGGATCGGGTGAAGGGCTGGGTGGACGAGGCCGCCGCCGCGGGTGCCACGGTGCTCGCCGGAGGCGATCTGGTCGATGATGATCGCTGTCTGGCGCCGACCGTGTTGGCCGAGACACCGCGCGAGGAGACGATGTGGTGCGAGGAGGTGTTCGGCCCCGTATGCACACTGCATCCGTTCGCCGACTTCGATCAGGCGATCTCGATGGCGAACGACGCCAAGTTCGGCCTGCAGGCGGGGATCTTCACCCGTGACGTCGGCCGGGCGATCGAGGCAGGGAACCGTCTCGAGTTCGGAGGTGTGATGGTCAACGAGGCACCGACCTTCCGTACCGACCAGATGCCTTACGGCGGCATCAAGGACTCGGGGAATACTCGCGAGGGTCCCGCCTATTCGGTCCTCGAACTCACCGAGGAGCGTCTGGTTTCACTTCAAGGCTGAGTCTGCCGCATGGCCGATGAAAAGAGCCCCGGAGTTTCCTCCGGGGCTCTCGATGAATCTCAGTGGCTGCGGTCGGACCGCAGCTGATCGCTGCTACCGGGCCGTCTTCCGCCTGGCGGTGGTCTTCTTCGCGGTGCTCTTGCGGGCACTGCTCCGGCGAGCCGGACGCTTGGAATAGACCTTCTTGACTCCGGTGACGAGCAGCAGGCCGAATCCGACCTTGGCCAGGAGATCGACGATCGCGAAGATCGTGATTTCCGCGGTCAGATCGATCACTGCCTCACCCTCGGTGCCGAGGATCCAGACGATCGGGTAGATGAACCAGAGCACGGTCAAGACGCTGGCGAGAGTGACCCAGAGCTTCTTGGTCTCCCCTCCCTGCTTCTTGGCCGCAGTGTATACCGGCCCCCAAACCGCAACCAGCACGAGCAGGAAGCCGAGGCACGAGAGTCCGTACCAGACATACCTGTTCGTCTCGTCAGCGGTGAGCGCGGCAACGAATCCGGTCACGATCATGAACACATCGGCTGCGATGACGCCGCCGATGAGCGCGTTCCTCTCTCGCCCGTCTTCACCACCGCCGCGGAGCGACGGAAGGCCGACCATCAACAGGCCGACGAGAAGCAGGGGAGTGGTGAACGCCCAATCGATGTAGCGGGCAAAGTAGACATCGATCCCGCGAGCGGATTCCAGAACGCCGGAACCGGTCGCCATCGCGAAGTAAGCCGCGGTAGCGATCAGACAGACGAGGAAGGAAGCAATCGCGTGATGACGCTCCTTTGCCGGCAGACTGGTTCCGATCATGGCGATCAAGATCGCGCCCGCTGCCATACCGGCGAATCCGATCCATAGCCATGTCTCGTTAACCACAGCTGCAGCTGCCAAAGGAATACTCATTCATCCTCCTTGTAGGGAATGGACTTACCCCACCATCTTATTGGCGCTGGCAGAGGCAAGTTGCTCCGACCGCCGCCGATTTGACCTCTTCCGTGCCTGTGGTAACTACAGGTCACACAGCAGAGGCCAAATCACAATCTGGCGCTCCGCTCTTCTACTCGCTTCTTGATTGCGCTGAGCCAGCGTCTCCTGATCAAGGCCGAGAGCGGGGAGATTGCGGTCCAGTAGAGATTGAATCTCAACTGCGCCGACTCATCTATCGCCTCGACCTGTGTTTCGGTGATCAGGCGGCAGCGCGGCCCCAGCTCGCTATCGGGGAGCGGCTCGGTGAAGAGTGTGCCGACCGCCTTGACGGTTCCTGGCTCATGCCAAGTGGTCCAGCCTGCCGGGTCTTGGAGTTTCGGATTTCCACCCCTCGGCAGCCAGACTTTTGCCGCCGTACCGCCGACGAACTCCGTCGGGTCGTGCCTCAGCACCAGCATGCCGGTATCCGCCCGGATGAACTCTTCGATACTTCGTCGCGGGTCGAGCCCGCGCGCCGCAAGGAGTGACCAGGTGAGCGGGTCCATGGCGATAGGAGCAGAAAGAGCCCTTGCCAGCGTCTCTTCTGCAGTCCCGTTCACGACGCATTGATGAACCGTTTCGACGGTCGGCTGCTCGATCCAGTCTGCTGCTGGCATGCGGCCTGGTTTGTCTAGTCGTGCGGACGAGCGAGCTTGCGGTGGTTCAACGCCTCGTCCAGTACCGATTCGTCGACCCCGAGCTCGATCGCGACCTCGCGAAGTGTGCGTCCCGAGGAGGCGGCTTCCTTGACTACCTCAGCGGCCTTGTCGTAGCCGATGTGCGGGTTCAGTGCGGTCGCCGTGGCCAGCGTCGACTCCGCGTGTCGGTCCAGCATCTCGAGATTTGGCTCGACTCCCTGGATCACCTTCTCGTCGAGCGCCTTGCAGGCGCCGGTCAGGAGGTTGATCGAATCCAGGAGGTTCCTCGCGATCAATGGAACCCTGACGTTCAATTCGAATTGTCCCTGGGAACCAGCGAGCGTGATCGCCGCATCGTTTCCGATCACCTGATCCCCCACCTGGATGACCACTTCGGGGATCACGGGGTTGACTTTCCCCGGCATGATCGAAGAGCCCTTCTGGAGCTCGGGCAGGAGGAGTTCCGCGAGACCGGCTCTCGGTCCGGATCCCATGAGAGCAAGGTCGTTCGCGATCTTGATCAGGGAGACGGCGAGCGTCTTGAGGGCGCCCGACATCTCGACCAGGGCGTCCCGGTTTCCCTGAGCCTCGAAGGGATCGGCAGGGGCGAGGATTTCCAGTCCGGTTTCGCTGGAGAGCAGCTCACGTACCTTTTCGGCGAACTCGTGATGGGTGTTGAGTCCGGTTCCGGTTGCCGTGCCACCCAACGGAATTTGCCCGACCCGTCCGAATGTGTCCTTGATCCGTTCGGCTCCGAGTCTGGTCTGCGCAGCAAAGCCAGAGAACTCCTGCCCGAGCGTCACGGGCACCGCATCCATCAGGTGGGTTCTACCTGCCTTCACCACGTCCGCGAACTCCCCGGCTTTCTGTTCGAGCGACGCGGTAAGTTCCTCGACCGTCGGGATCAGGTTGTCGTGGGCCTCTTGGAGCGCGGCCAGGTGCACTGCGGAGGGGAAGACGTCGTTC
>JBJTBI010000146.1:0-16303 GCA_046091265.1 bacterium | reverse complement strand
GCACCTGGAATTCCGAGCGGGTGAGCTTGACCGGTCGCCCGCGAACGCTGACCGAGTGACGAGCGAGATCGATCTCGACCGGACCGGTGCTCAGTCTGGCCGGAGCACCCACGGGGTTCGTCGTGCGATCCAGTTCCCGTCGTCGTAACTGCGCCCTGATGCGACCGGTCAACTCTCGCAGGGAGACCGGCTTGGTCACATAGTCGTCGGCGCCCGACTCGAGGCCCTCGACCTTGTCTGCCTCCGAGTCCTTCGCCGTGAGCAGGATAATCGGAACGGCGCTCGTCTGGCGGACCTCTCGGCAGACCTCCAGTCCGCTCTTGCCGGGCATCATGATGTCGAGCACCAGCAGATCGAATTCTCCCTCACCGAGGCGCTCCTCGGCCTCCTCGCCGCTTCCGGCCAAGACGACGTCGAACCCTTCCTGCTCGAGGGTGTAGCCGGCGGATTCGCGAACGGACTCTTCGTCGTCGACGACCAGGATGCGGGGGCGGTCAGGGCTCAAGCGACCGGTGTGCTCGCTCTCTCACTGGCCCGGAGGCGAACCCAGAACATCGTTCCCTTACCGGGTTCGGAACGCAGTCCGATCTCGCCGCCCATCAGGTCGACCATGCGCTTTGCGATCGCGAGGCCGAGACCGAATCCCTCGACTCCTCGCGCGGACTCGCTTCGATAGAAGCGCTCGAATACGCGTGGCTGGTCCTCGGCAGGGATTCCCTTACCGGTGTCTTCGACCTCCAGCCTGACCTCTTCTCCGATTACGCGCAACGCGCGGATCGTAACGACACCGGGAGGATCGGTGTTCTTGACCGCGTTCGAGAGCAGGCCGATAAGGACCTGACCCAGCAGTACGGGGTCGCCTCGGGCCACCAGATTAGGCTCGATCTCCTCGCGTAACTCGAGACCCTCCGGAGCATTGACCGCTGCCAGCGACTCGCGAGCAGCGAGCGAGACGTCCACGACCTCGCTGGTGTCACGCTCACGTCCCGCCTCGACGCTGGCCAGTGCCAGCAACGACTGGGTCAGTCTGGTCATCCGCTCGACATCGGAGTCGAGCCGCTCGAGGAACCGATCGCGTGCCTCCGGGTCGTCCTTGGCTCCACCGCGCAGGACCTCGATCGTGCCAGAGATCCCGGCCAGCGGATTACGGAGTTCGTGCGCTGCGTTCGAGACGAAGTCGCGCTCGGCGCGCTCCCGCTCGAACTCCTCGGTTCGATCACGGGCGACCACCAGCACTGCATGCTCGGCTCCCACCTTGCGGGCCTGGACGGCGAAGACACTCTCGTCGATATGGAGCGCCGGATCCTCCGCCGAGTCGTACTCGGATGCTTCCCTGAGCAAGGGGATCAAAGAGGCAGCCGGCTGACCCTCGCGCGAGAGCTGGTGCGCTGCCGGGTTGGAGAACCTCACCACTCCATCCTCACCCACCACCACGACCGCGTCGCTCAAGCCCTCGAGGATCGCCGAGAGTCGGTCGCGCTCGGTCGCGAGGGCGGTGAAACTCGTGCTCAAGGCCTGGCGCATGGCATCCAGAGAACGAGAGAGGTCGCCGCTCTCGTCGCTTCCGCCGGTCGGCAGCGGCGTTCCGAACCGACCGCCCGCCATCCTCTCAGCGGCACGCGCAAGTCGCTGGACCCTCACCGCGATCAGGGAGGAGACCAGCAGGCCCACCAGGATCCCGATCCCGACCGAGGCACCCAGAGCCTTGAGTCTGTCCGAGCGGAGATCATCGAAGGCCCGGCTCAGGACCGCGGGCGGCTCGGATCGAGTTACGACTACGCCGCTCACGGTGGTGGCCGTGTAGATCGGTATACCCACGACCGTCTCGTCACCTCTGGTGCGCCGGTAGCCGGCCCCACCTTCGGCCGTAGCGATCGCATCCTGGTAGCCGGGAACGCTCTCGATCAAAGCCGACGCGCTCGGCGGGGCGATCGTCTCTCCGTTGCTGTCGACCACATAGACATCGAAAGCCTCACCTGCGTAATCGGAAACCACCTCGTCCGCCTGGGCCTGATCGAGCCCGGAGAGCTCCTCTGCGAGCTTGGAGGTGCGACCGAAAGCAAGGTCCGACGCCTGATCGGAGAGAGTGGTGCCAGCGGAGTTGTTGGCGAACAGATAGACGGCGGCCGCCGTGATCAGCGAGACCGCCACGAAGGCAGCGGCGAGCCACACCCTGATCCCGATCCTGCGGCCTCGAGGCCGGCCGGGTTCCATGTCCACGTTGATTGCCATCCGCTGTGAGCAGTTGTACAGGCACGTCGGCGACCAAGAGAGAGCCTCCGTGCGAGGCCGAGGCGGTGGGGCTGCCGATTCGCTCGCCGCTCAGCGGGTGAGCAGCGAGCCGAGCCTCAACCAGAGTGCATCGAGCGCGAGATCCTCCGAGACGTTGAGTCCCAGCCGACGACGGGTGTCGTTGACCAGCGCGACCGCCTCGGCGGCACGGCCGGCACTCAAGCCCTCGGCGTCGGCGGCCAACTCAGACGACCGGTCGCGATTGAAGACGAGATCCGCACCGCCTCCGGCGACCGCCGCGAGGTCCCTGAACCAGGCGGCACAGAGGCCCAATCCGAGATCGAGCGAGTGCGTCCTGACCCGCCGTGCCGTGCGCTTGACCTGATCGGCAGCGTCGGCGCGGAGTTTGCCCTTCTGGCCACCACGGCCGGTGCCCTCTCCCAGTTCGAGGAGCCTCTCCTCCTCCACCGCAGCCGCCTGCTCGCCCGCCTCGGTCGCGTAGTCGAGCAGGCCCCGCCATGGCGCGGCTGGCTGCGGATCGGTCAAGGCCGCCCGCGCCGCGCGCTCGGAGACCTGCCGCAGGGAGGACTCACCGTTGTCGAGGAGCAACCGCGCGAGTTCGAGGTCGCCGCCGGACAAGCGTGCCGCGGCGATGGTGGCGGGGTCATCGGGGTCGGCGCCGAGCCGCTGCGCGACCACCTCTGCCGGGAGCGGCGAGAACTCGATTACGCTGCAGCGCGATCCGATGGTCGGAAGGATCTGATCCTGAGAGGTGGCGAGCAAGAGGAAGTGCGCGAAGTCCCCCGGCTCCTCGAGTGTCTTCAGCAGAGCGTTTTGACTCTCCTCTCGCATCGCCTCGGCCTCACAGATGACGAACACCCTCCGTGAACCCTCGGCCGGTCGCAGCGCCGCGCCCCGGATCACGTCCTCGCGGATGCCCTCGACCAGATGCGTCGCTCCCGCGGGCACGACCCAGACCAGATCGGGATGAGGCGAGGGGTGTCGCATCACCCTGCGCCGGACGCCCTCGGGATCCTCAACGCCCTCTGCCAGCAACTCGGCGGCGAAGGTCCGGGCCGCTTCGCGCTTACCCGAGCCGTTCGGACCGACGAAGAGATAGGCGTGTGCGGGGCCCGAGCCGAGAGCCGCAACGAGAGAGGCGTTTGCCCGAGGCTGACCAGGGGCGATCGCGGCTGGGGACTCGGCGTTCATCGCTCGGCCACCTACCTGCGGACCTCCTCCACCTCGGCGAGGACATCCGCCGCGACCTCGTCCTGCGGGCGGCCCCCGTCCACGACGTGGATTCGATCGGGTTCGGACTCTGCAAGGAGCCGGTAACCGTCGGCGACCGCAAGCTGGAACTCCAGCCCCTCGCCCTCGAATCGGTCGCCGCCGTCGGTGCGGGTGCCGGCGATCTCGGGATCGATCTCGAGGTAGATCGTCAGGTCGGGCCAGAGGCCTCCGGTTGCGATCTCACACGCCTGTCGGGTCTGGTCCACTCCGAGCCCGCGGGCGATCCCCTGGTAGGCCACCGTCGAGTCCGAGAACCGATCACAGACCACGATCTTGCCCTCGTCGAGAGCCGGGCGTATCACCTCGGCCACCACCTGTGCGCGAGCCGAGCAGAAGAGCATCAACTCGGCGAGGGGATCCAGCGGCAGATCGGGGTCGATCAGGATCTCCCGCATCCGCTCGGCCGCCGCGGCCCCACCCGGCTCGCGCACCCGGAACGCGACATCACCGAGCGCATCGGCCAGGAGCCCGGCCTGAGTGGTCTTGCCGCAACCGTCTATTCCCTCCAGAGAAACGAACACGTGACGGGCAGGCTATCCGCGCGGGCCGTCGACGGGATGAAGCCCTTACTTCTTGCTCGATCTGGAAGTCCGCTTCTTGGCCTTGGTCGCCTTGCCCTTACCGCCTGTCCCTTTGCGGGTACCGGCCTTGCGCACGGTGGTCGCAGCGGCCTGGGCTGCGATCTTCTCGGCCTCGGCCGCTGCCACTCCGTCGAGCTTCTCCTCGCCGGCCTTCTCCGCGGCTTTCTTGGCTGCCCTCGCGGCCTCCCGCTCGGCTCGACGACGCTTCATCTCGGCCATCGACGGACACTCGTCGTTCAGGCACAACTTCCAAGGACGGCCGCGAAAAGGGACCACCTGCAGCCGCGGGGTGCGCTCACAGATCGAGCAGGTCTCCTCTATCCGATAAAGACCGCGAACCTTCTGGGGCAGTGGGAAGGTCTGGTCGCAACTGTCAGACGAGTCGGGGTCGTCGCCATCCCAGCCGTTGCACCCGACGAATCGCTTGCCCGACTTCTTGGAGCGGATGATCCGCAACATGTTCGGCGCACCCTTCTCGTCCGTACGGCCAGCCTCCCGGCAGACGATGCAGGGACCGAGCACGCGGTCCTCGTCCATGCCCTTCCAGACGAGCTTCGCGAACTCGCCCCACTTGGAGCCGTCCTCCTCACCCATCAGGTCCCCACCCATCTCGTCGTACGACGAGCGGAGCATGTTGCGGGAGACTTCGACCACCTCATCCTTGGTCGTCGCGCCGGCGGCGATCTGATCCATCTCGGACTCCATCTCGGCGGTCATCTCGGGGGTCGCCATGCGGGGAACGAAACTCTTGAACGCCTCGTACATCGCGATGCCGGTCTCGGAGGGCTTCGGCGGATTGTCGTAGACGTATCCGCGGTCGTAGAGCTTCTGGATGATGTCGGCTCGGGTTGCCTTGGTACCGAGACCGCGCTCCTCCATCATCTCGATCAACTTGCCTTGGCTCACCCGCCCCGGTGGGGGAGTCTCTTTGCCGGCGAGCATCGGTTCGCCTTCGAGTTCGAGCGTCTGGCCCTCCTCGAGCCTCGGAATCTCCTCGTCGGCCTTACGGGCATAGGTATAGATGGCGGCAAACCCGGGATCGACAACGACCGAGCCTCGAACGAAGTAGACCTCCGGATCGCGGCCCGCAGCCTCGGAAGCGATGCCAAGGGCAGCCTGGATGTTCGCTCTGGTTCCCTCGCTGATCATCGGAGGACAGAAGGTCGCCAGGAACCTCCTGGCGATCAACTCGTAGACCTTCCGGTGCTGATCGCTCCGAGCCTCGAGACGCGAAGGGTTGACCGCCTGGGTCGGATGGATCGGAGGGTGGTCGGTGGTCTCCTTCTTGCCCCGGGTGGCGGTGAGTGAGCCGGACAGCAGATCCCTTGCCGCCGAGAAGTCCTGAATCGCGATCAATTCGTCGACCAGTTGCCGCACGTCGAGCGAGGACGGGTAGACGGTGTTGTCGGTGCGGGGGTAGGAGACGTATCCGTCCATGTAGAGGTCCTCGGCTATCCGCATCGCACGCGAGGGCGTGATGCCCAGCCGGTTGGAGGCATCGGTGGTGAACGCAGTGGTGTTCAGCGGAGTGGGCGGCTTGCGGGTCTGGCGTCGCGACTTCAACTCGACGACCGTCCCGGGGCTGGCGGTGTTGGCGACCGCGGCCTTGGCCTCGGCCTCGTCCCAGAAGCGATCGGTCGAGTGCGCGGCGACGAAGCTGCCATCGGGGTGAGCGAAACGCGCGGTCACCTCCCAGTAGGGCTCGGGAACGTGAGCACGGCGCTCCAGCTCGCGTTCCACGATCAACCCGAGGGTGGGGCTCTGAACGCGGCCGACCGAGAGGAAGTTCGAGCCGAAGCGTCTGGTTGCCATCGAGACGGCGCGGGTCAACGTGGCGCCCCAAATCAGATCGATGTCCTGACGCGCCTCGCCTGCTTTGGCGAGTGGCATCGAGAGCTCGTCGAGGTTGCCGAAGGCACGGTCCACCTCCTCTCTGGTCAAGGCCGAGTAACGAGCCCGGGTGACCTTGCCCTCTACCTCCGGGCGAACCTCGAGGACGAGGTTGAGAGCCTCGAGACCGATCAGCTCACCCTCGCGGTCGTAATCGGTCGCGATCACGACGCTTTCGGCATCGCCGGCGACCTTCTGGAGTGCGCGGACCACGTTCTTGTCGCGTGGCTCGACGATCAACTCCGCGTCGATCAGATCGCGCGGATCGGTCTTCTGCCAGTTCGAGTAGCTCTCCGGGACGGCGGGTGAAACCACGTGGCCCTTCAGTCCGATGGCGAGTTGCTCCTCCCCACCCTGACTCCAGGTGTAGAACGGAGTCTTGAACGAGGCCGACTCTTTTGCCTCGCCGTCGCTCAGGATGGCGGAGATCTTCTTGGCGGAGTTGTTCTTCTCGGTGATGATCAGTCGCATGGCTGCCCTCGTTCGATCCCGCTCTGGTCTCTCAATACGGTTGCCGGGGGGTTTCTCCCCTGACGGGGCGAGACCGTAGCAGGCAGGGAGATCCGCGCCGCAGGGGCGCCGTTGGAATCCCGGCGGGCTCCGACTCAGAGATCGAGCGCAGCCCTCAGCGAATCGGCTGCCCGATCGGTCCGATCTCCGCGGTGGAGCCACGCGATGCCGCCTTCGCGATCGGCAACCGCCACCGCGATCCGATCCGTGTCCTCTAGACCGAGTGAGCTGGTGACCCGGCCCACGTCGGTGTAGGAGGTGAGGGTATGAGCCCTGGTCTTCGGGTCCGGGATGGCAGCCGTCATGCCGCCGTCGATCAAGGGCCGCAGCGGACCCCAGCGGCGGGAGATCACCGGTATCTCATAGGAGACGAGGCTGGGAAAGGCCTGTTCGAGGCGCGCGAACTCAGGCGTCCACGTGTCGACAGACGACTGCTGGGTGCGGTGGAAGGCGATCGCGAGCAGATTCCTTCCGCCTTCGAGATCGCGCGGGATGACGAGGCGCGCTCCGTCCAGTGAGCGACCCTCGATCTCCGGCAGATGTGGTGTTGCCTTCACCGCTCGAAGGGTAGGCGGTCTGCTGAGCGGGTCGAATCGGGTGGCTGGCGCACGGAGCGAGTCTCTAAACTCGTCGTCGATGCCCGCTCAAGCGTATGCCGGAAAAGAGTGCGTCTGTCAGTTCCGCAAGGGGATCTGCGATCAGACCTGCGTCAAGGACATGCAGGAGACCCCTGTCTATATCGCCTGTCTCAGGCTCAAGGGACGCAGGTGTCTGGTGGTAGGTGGAGGCGATGTCGGCCTCGAGAAGATCGAAGGTCTGCTCGCCTGCGAAGGAGACGTACATCTGATCGCACCAGAAGCCTGCAAGGCAGTCGAGGAACTCGCCGAAGAAGGGTCGATCACCTGGGATCGGAAGGTCTACGAACCCGGCGACCTGGAGGGAGCCTTCATGGTGATCGCCGCCACCAACGACAGCGAGGTCAACATCGGGATCTACGACGACGCCGAGAAGAAGGCGATGCTCGCCAACGTGGTCGACGTTCCACCGCTCTGCAACTTCATCCTGCCCGCGATCGTACGGACCGGATCGCTCGCCATCGCCATCTCCACCCAGGGTGCCTCACCGGCGCTCGCCAAGAGGATGAAGCGTGAGATCGCCGAGACCTTCGGTGAGCCCTACGCGGAGTTGGCGATAGTCCTCAACGAGGCTCGCGGCTGGGCCAAGTCCACGCTTCCGACCTATCAGGACCGGAAGGCATTCTTCGAAGAGATCGTCAACGGCGATCCCGATCCGATCGAGCTGATGCGGGCCGGTAACCGCAGCGAGATCGACTCGATCATCGAGGCAGCGAAGGAGAAGCACGCCGCTGCCGTAGCCAGCGCCTGAGCTCCTAGGCGCTCGACTCCCTCTCTTTTGCGGCGCGGTAACGCTCCAACGCCTCCTCGCGCGCCCGCTTGTGGTCGACCATTGGCTCCGGGTAATCACGACCGATCACGCAACCGCAGGCCTCCTGTTCTTCGACCGACATCCGTGAGGGCTCGGCCAGGAACTTGTCGGGGACATCGGCCAACTCGGGTACGAAACGCCGGACGTAAGTACCTTCAGGGTCGTAGCGCTCCTGATGCAGCGCCGGATTGAAGATGCGCTTGAAGGCCGGTTGAGGATCGGTTCCCACCGACGCGATCCACTGCCAGTTGCCGTTGTTGTTGGCCTCGTCGCCATCGACCAGGTAACGCATGAAGTGTTCCTCGCCCATCCGCCAATCGATACCGAGATCCTTGGTCAGGAAGGATCCGACCACCAGTCGGGCTCGGTTGTGCATCCAGCCCTCCTCGAGTAGTTGGCGCATACCGGCGTCGACCAAGGGAAAGCCGGTGCGGCCTTCGGCCCAGGCAGCGAACGCCTTCGCGTTCCTCGACCAACCGAAGCCCTTCCGGTAGCGCTGTTGGAACTCGGTCGTTCGGTTCTGTGGGAAGGGGTAGAGGACGTGTGAGTAGAAGTCACGCCAGCAGAGCTGCCTGCGGAACCCTTCCGGGCCTTCACCCTGAGGAAGGGCTTCTTCTATCTGACGCGGCGAGATCGTCCCGAAATGCAGATGGGGCGAAAGCCGCGAGGTCAGGTCCTGTCCCAGGGCATCGTGGATCTCGGTGTACCGGTCGACCCCGTCGGAGAGGAATCTCTCGAACAGCCGGTGCGCCTCCTTCTCGCCGCCGACCGGAGGGTCCCCCAGGGTCTGCTCCAGCTTCAAGTCGGCAAGCGTCGGGATGGGAGAGGGTTTGGGAGCGCCCGTGGGCCGCGCTGCCTTCTTCGGAACGGGCAGGACCTCGCGGCGCGGCACCTTGTCCCAGTTACGGAAGAACGGCGTGAACACCGTGTACGGCTTGCCCTTCTGGGTCGCGATCGGACGGACATCGACCGTGTCCGTTCCGTCGTGGGCAAACAGCTCGACGCCGGTTCCCTCCAACGCGTCGCGGACCTGTTCACCCCGCTTCCTCGCAAACGGGGTCAGGTCACGCGAGAAGTGCAACTCGGTTGCGCCGATCGTCTCGACGAACTCGGGGATCTGCCGGTCGGGACGACCCTCGAGAACGTGCAGGGTGGTTCCGATCTCCTCCAGCGATGCGCGCAACTCGCCGAGGCACTCCAACATGAACTGGGTTCGCGGACCCGATGCGAATCGGCCATGGATCAGTCG
This sequence comes from bacterium, assembly GCA_046091265.1. Classification (GTDB taxonomy): domain Bacteria; phylum Actinomycetota; class Thermoleophilia; order Solirubrobacterales; family 70-9; genus CAIUSP01. Next base: position 7,102 of record JBJTBI010000146.1, on the reverse strand, counting down.
GTCGTCGAGGCAGAAGACCGCAGCGACCTCCCCGCGCTCGACGGCTGTAGTCAAGGCAGGGTGGTCGGCGACCCTGAGATCACGCCTGAACCAGACGACGGAAACGGTCACATGGATGAGCCTATAAGGCGCCCTATATGTAGGGAGCCCTGATAGACATCAAACTCAGGCGCTGGGGACGACGAATCCGGCGATCGCGGCGAACTGGAGGATCGCCGCAGCGATCACGAGCAGATGGAAGACCTCGTGGTAGCCGAATACTCCCGGTCGCGGGTTGGGCCGCTTGGCGGCGTAGATGATCGCTCCGATCAGGTAGAGCACGCCGCCGGCGAGCAGCAACGTGGTGCCACCGACCCCGAGAGAGGAAGCCATCTCCGGAAAAGGAATCGCGGCCGCGACCCCGACGCTGACGTAGATCACGACCCTCAGGACCTTCGGTGCATTGATCCAAACGAGGTTGAACAGCACTCCGGCCAGCGCGATCGCCCAGAGGACGATCAACACCACCATCGCCGAGCGACCCTCGAGGATCAGGAGAGCGAACGGCGTGTAGGTGGCGGCGATGAATACGAGGATCATCGTGTGGTCGAGTCGACGCATCCACTGACGCGCGGACGGCCGCTTCCAGTCCACCCGGTGATAGACGGTGCTGACACCGAACAGACCCAGCAAGCCGAGGACGTAGATCCCGATCGCGAGCCTCGGCTCACCCGGGGCCGATAACGCGAGCAGGGTCACACCGGCGATCAGGAAAGCGAAGAAGGCCCAGGTATGGGAGACACCTCGAAGGCTCGGCTTGGCGGCGGCGATCGCATCGGCGATCTTCTCACCGGCCTCGCTGGCGGCCTCTCGAGCGGCCTCGGTCGCTTCGGAGAACTTCTCTCCCGCGACGCCGGCTGCATCCGAGATCCTCTCACCGGCTTCGCCGGCCGCCTCGACGATTCGGTCTCCGGCTGACTCGGCAACGTCGGCGATCTTCCCGCCAGCTGCCTCGGCTGCCTCCCGCGCTGCTCTCACCGGACCGGTGACCGAATCGGGGATATGCTCGGGAGAGCCTCCAAATTGCGTCAAGGTTCTTCGAAAGATAGTCGGCCGGCGCCCCCGGGTCGCTAGATTCTAAAACCGAGGACAAAGGAACGGGCCGAGCGCCTGCAATCCCTCGCCCTTTAGAGACCATTTACGTCCGGCCCAGGCGGGATATTGATCGGCCCACCCAGGCATCTATCGAGAGGAGAAATCAAATGGCCAGGGCAGCTTCGAAGTCCCATAACGCAGCAACCAACGAGGGCCTGGCCATCGAACGCCGGTTCTCCTCCGACGGAGTCCACCCCTTCGACGAGATCGAGTGGGAGATGCGCGATGCGATCATCGGCGATCCCGGCGATCCCGCCTTCGAGCAGCGTCAGGTCGAGTTCCCCAAGGCCTGGACCCAGAACGCCACCAACATCGTCGCCCAGAAGTACTTCCGGGGACAGCTCGGCTCCGACGACCGTGAGGGCTCGGTCAAGCAGATGGTCGGACGCGTCGCCGGCACGATCGCCCAATGGGGACGCGATGGCGGCTACTTCGCAACCGACGAGGATGCCGACGCCTTCGAGGCCGAGCTGACCTCGATCCTGGTCAACCAGCGTGCAGCGTTCAACTCTCCCGTCTGGTTCAACGTCGGGTTCGAGGAGAACCCACAGTGCTCGGCCCGCTTCATCCTCTCCGTGGAAGACACCATGGAGTCGATCCTCGGCTGGAACACCAAGGAGGGAACGATCTTCCGCGGAGGTTCCGGTTCGGGCATCAACCTCTCCAACATCCGCGGTTCGGTCGAGCCTCTCTCGAAGGGCGGGCTCGCCTCCGGTCCGGTCAGCTTCATGCGCGGTGCCGATTCCTGGGCCGGCACGATCAAGTCGGGCGGCAAGACCCGGCGCGCCGCCAAGATGGTCGTGCTCGACATCGATCATCCGGATATCGAGGACTTCGTCTGGTGCAAGGCCCGCGAGGAGGACAAGGCGCAGGCTCTGGCGGATGCCGGCTTCGACATGTCGATCGACGGTGAGGGGTTCACCTCGATCCAGTACCAGAACGCAAACAACTCGGTTCGCGTGACCGATGACTTCATGGAGGCCGCCGAGAAGAAGGCCGACTGGAACCTGGTCGCTCGCGACGGAGGAGCGGTGACCAAGACGCTCCCGGCAGAGGAGTTGATGACCCAAGTCGCCGAAGCCGCGTGGCGCTGCGCGGACCCGGGCATCCAGTACGACACGACCATCAACCGTTGGCACACCTGCCCCGAGTCGGGGCGGATCAACGCGTCGAACCCGTGCTCGGAGTACATGCACGTGGATGACTCGGCCTGCAACCTGGCCTCGATCAACCTGATGAAATTCCGCAACGAGGACGGGACCTTCATGGTCGACGACTTCCGTCACACCGTCGACATCCTCTTCCTCGCTCAGGAGATCGTGGTGGGCCCGTCCAGCTACCCAACCGAGGACATAGGCAAGAACGCCCGTGCCTTCCGCCAGTTGGGACTCGGCTACGCCAACCTCGGTGCCCTGCTGATGTCGAACGGCCTGCCCTACGACTCGGAGGAAGGTCGTGCGATGGCCGGTGCCATCACCGCCCTGATGACCGGGCGCGGCTACCGTCGCTCAGCCGAGATCGCCGATGCGATCGGCCCGTACGAGGCCTACGAGAAGAACCGCGATGCCCACAACAGCGTGATGCGGATGCACCGCGACGCCTCTTACGAGCTGAGTGAGGATCTGGTCGAGGGGAAGCTCCTCGCCGCCGCCCGCGAGAGCTGGGACGAGGCAGTCGAACTCGGTGAAGAGCACGGCTACCGCAACGCCCAGGCGACGGTGCTCGCTCCCACCGGGACGATCAGCTTCCTGATGGACTGCGACACGACCGGCATCGAGCCCGACTTCTCGCTGGTCAAGTTCAAGGAACTGGTCGGTGGCGGGCAGATGAAGATCGTCAACGGCTCGGTGCCGCTGGCGCTCGAGACCCTCGACTACACCCAGGCGGAGATCGAGCAGATCGAAGCTCACATCAACGAGCACAACACGATCGTCGGTGCCCCGGGCCTCAAGCCCGAGCACCTCGAGGTGTTCGACGTAGCCGTAGGGGAGCGCTCGATCTCCCACACCGGACACATCGACATGATGGCCGCGACGCAGCCGTTCATCTCGGGCGCCATCTCCAAGACGGTCAACCTGCCGGAGTCGGCCACGGTGGAAGACATCGCGGAGGCCTACACCTACGGCTGGAAGCAGGGTCTGAAGGCGCTCGCGATCTACCGCGACGGTTCGAAGACCGCCCAGGCGCTTCGCACCTCCGACAAGGACGATGCCGATGCCGGTGCGGACGCATCGGCTGAGCCGGTTCGGACCCGGATGCCGAACGAGCGCCAGTCGATCACCCATAAGTTCAACATCGGCCAGCAGGAGGGCTACATCACTGCCGGCATGTATGAGGACGGCTCGCTGGGCGAGATCTTCCTCACCGATGTCGGCAAGGAAGGCTCGACGATCAAGGGCATGATGAACGCGTTCGCCACGGCGATCTCGATCGGGCTGCAGTACGGAGTACCGCTCGAGGTGTTCGTGAACAAGTTCAGCTACGTGCGCTTCGAGCCGGAAGGGATCACCCGCAACCAGGAGATTCCGTTCGCCAAGTCGCTGCCCGACTACATCATGCGCTGGCTGGCCAGCCGCTTCGTCACCGACTACGACTACCTGGAGGGTCTGGGCATCCTGACCGAGGAGGTCAGGCGTCGCCGCGAGGCACAACAGTCGTTGCCGATCGGCGACACCGCTGGCCCCGCAAACGGGAATGGCGATTCGAACGGGTCGGAAAACGGAGGCAACGGCAGTCCCGAAGCCACCGCCGACGCCGAATCGGTACCCGCAGCGGCAGCGCTCACGGACACGCCACCGGTCGTCCCGGCCAAGATGGAGGGGCTGGAACTCGGCCCCGCCTGTGACCAGTGCGGAGGGATGATGCAGCGCACAGGCTCCTGCTACACCTGCCCCAGCTGCGGCAACAACACCGGTTGCGGCTGACGCCGAGCGGGTTCAGATCTCGGATTGACCTAGAACGGGGCGGGAGACCGCCCCGTTCGCTAAGGTGATGCACCTTGACTCGCTCACGAAAGACCAAGCTCGCACTCGCCACCATGGCCGCAACTGCTCTGGTAGCCCTACCCGCCTGCGGATCCCAGCCCGCCGTCTGCCAGAAGGAGGACAACCTGAGCGGTGCAGTGAGCAAGCTCGGAAGCGCGATCACCTCCGCCAACCCGTCGCAGATCCAGTCGGCCGGTCAAGAGGTGCAGGCCGATGCGAACGCTCTGGTGACCTCTGCCCAGAACACGTATCCGGGGCAGACCGCTGAGGTCAAGTCGTCGGTACAGAACCTCTCCGAGGACATCAGCAACTTCGCCAACGCCTCGGACAAGACCACCGCAGCAATCGCGCTGGTCGGCTCTCTCAGCCAAGTCAAGAGTGCGTTCGAGGGACTGAAGCAGAAATACCAGGGGACCTGCGGCTAGAACGAGGCGAGTCCGGCGGGCTCGAAGCGACACGAGCACTCGAGGGGCCCGGAAGACCGGGCCTTTTTCATGCCCTCAGCGGGGGCCCCAGACCAGTTTGTTGCCGAGCAACTGACTGACGGTGACCAACTTGTAGCCGCGGGACTTGAGCGAAGAGATGATCGAGGGAAGCGCCGCCACGGTCTGGGTGCGGATGCCGCCTCCGTCGTGCATCAACACGATCGATCCAGAGCCGGCCGAAGCACCGACCGAGGCGATAGACCCTGAGCCCGGAGTGGTCCAGTCCATCGTGTCTCGGTCCCAGTTGACGGTGGTCATCCCGTTCGACCGTGCCGCAGAGATGACTCCGCTGTTGACCGCTCCGTAGGGAGGTCGGAAGCTGCAGGGCTTGAATCCAGTGGCCCTCTGGATCGCACGGTTGGTCGACTTGAGGCTCGAATAGCCCGGGTAGATCTCGTGGTGGAGCGAATGGTTTGCGATCTCGTGGCCTTGACGGCTCATCTTCTTGAGCAACTTGGCGCCACTGCCACCAACCTGCTCGCCGATCACGAAGAAGGTCCCCTTCGCGTTCCGACTGTTGAGGATCTTCACGATCGAAGAGGTGGCCGGGGCGGGACCGTCGTCGAAGGTCAAGGCGACCCTCTTCCGCTTACGCGGCCCATTGAGTACCAGACCCTTGTTCCGGGGCTTGCAGGCCTGCACGTAGGGCTCGACGAACTCGCGCTTCAGCCAGCGGTCGTCAGGCGCGAGGTCGGTGCATGCGGCTGGATCACAGTCGGGAAGGCCCAGGTAGGAGGTGGCGGCGCGCCAGTTGTACTTGCCAGCGGTGAAATCGAAGGTCCCGAGCGGCGCCTTCGCGATGAAGCTGCGGGTATTCGGCCGCGTCAACCTGGATTCCACCTTACGCTTGCTGACCACCAGGCCCGCGTCGTTCAGCTTCGAGACGACCATCTCGTTGCCTTCGGCGCCGTCGAGCTTGTGGCGGATGCAGATCCTGCTGGTGTTTCCGCCCTGTTTGACCTCGACACATACATACGAGGTGCCCACATCTAGGGTGTCGGGAGAGCCGTCCAGCTCAGCGGTGCCCCATTCTCCGGAGGTACGAACCTCGATGATCGCGTCCTTGCCCGACTGGGTTATCTCAGCCCGGGTGATGTCCAGCGGTCCCGAGACGTCGTTCGCGTCGGTGATCGGCTTGGCCGGTGCGCTGTGTGCCACGGCGAGACCGAGCCCGACTGCGAGGGTGAGTGTCACGATCGCCACCAGGTACCTCACGCCCGCCTTGCTGTCTGTGCGCTTGATCGGCATCTGCATCACTCACCGTATAACCCAAGAGGGCGGCGTTCGGAGCGGCTGACATGATGTCGGGGGTGAGTACGGTCGCTGACAAACTCGTGGAAGGTCTCTCCAACGCTGCGATGATGGCGTGGGAGGTCTGGTGGGCACTGGTGCTGGGGTTCGCGATCTCGGCGATCGTGCAGGCGTGGATCCCGCGCGAACGGGTCGAGAGGGCACTCGCGGGAAGAGGCGCTGGTGCGGTGGGCAAGGCGACCGCGCTCGGCGCTGCCTCCTCGTCGTGTTCCTATGCCGCGATCGCAATCGCACGATCGCTCTTTGCCAAGGGTGCCTCGGCTGCCACAGCGCTCGCATTCCAGTTCGCCTCGACCAACCTGGTCTGGGAGATCGGCCTCGTGCTGTGGGTGCTGCTCGGCTGGCAGTTCACCCTGGCCGAGTACCTCGGCGGAATCCTGATGATCATCCTGATGGCGGCGATGCTGCGGCTCTTCGTCTCGCCGAAACTCGAGGAGATCGCGCGTCGCAACGCCGAGAACGCCGCTCCCGGTCACCAACACCACATGGCCGGGTCGGAGATGTCGTTGAGCGAACGCATCCGCTCGGCCGACGCCTGGTCGGATGTCGCCCACAACTTCCGCGGCGACTGGCAGATGCTCTGGAAGGAGATCGTGATCGGTTTCCTGCTGGCCGGCTACATCGCGCTGCTCGGACAGGACTTCTTCAACGGTCTCTTCCTGGTGGGTGAGACGGGGTTTTGGCCGACGCTCTGGAACGTGATCGTCGGCCCGTTGATCGCGGTGGCGAGCTTCGTCTGCTCGATCGGCAACATCCCCCTGGCTGCGGTGCTCTGGTCGGGAGGGATCTCGTTTGCCGGAGTACTCGCTTTCATCTTCGCCGACCTGATCGTCTTCCCGATCATCATCGCCTACCGCAAGTACTACGGCTGGAGTTTCGCCTTGCGGATCACCGCGTTGATGTTCGTGACCATGGTGATCGCGGCGTTGGCTATCGATGGCCTCTTCAGTCTCGCCGACATCATCCCCACCGACAGGCCTTCGACCGAAGAGGTGTTCGGCCATATCGAGGCTGACTACCGGATGTGGCTGAACGGGATCGCTCTGATCGTCTTCGCGATACTGATCGCGCTCACCGTGCGCCGCGGGGCCACCGATCCCGTCTGCGGGATGAAGGTGGACAAGTCGAAGGGCGTCGCTGTTCGGACCGACTCGGGCACCGTCTACTTCTGCTCCGAGCACTGCCACC
>JBJTBI010000145.1:0-8812 GCA_046091265.1 bacterium | reverse complement strand
CCCTCGCCCGCCCGACGGTCCACATCCGCGCCGTCCAAATCCACACCGAGCGCTGCAGCGCGTGCACTATCGCTGCTCAACCTGAGTTCCACACCCGCATCGGCCCGGTAGAGACGTCCTACGGCGTTAACTCGAGGTGCGAGACGGAAACCCAGAACCCCTGCGTCTACCCGATCCGGGGATACGGCGGCAGCATCCATCAGCGCCCGCATCCCGATCCGCGGGGATGTACGCATCCTGTTCAGCCCTCTCTGGACCAGACTCCGATTCTCGCCGACCAGCGGCACGAGGTCGGCAACCGTGGCGAGCGCCACCAGATCGACACCCTCGTCTGACTCGATTCCGGCCTCGCTCCGCAATGCGGTAGCGAGCTTGTAGGCCACACCCGCTCCGCAGAGCCCCGGGAACGGGTAATCGCCGAGTGCGGGATGGACCACGGGGCAGTCGGGGAGATCTCGGGGAGGCTCATGGTGGTCGGTGACGACGCAGTCGATCCCGCTCTCACGGAGAAGCGCGACCTCCTCCCTTGATCCGATTCCGCAATCGACGGTGATCATCAACGAGGTACCGCGGGCGAGCATCTCGTCGATGCTGACCCGACTGACCCCATACCCTCCGCCACGCCTATCAGGCAGGAACCAGTCGACCTCGGCTCCCATCTCGCGCAGGCACTCGACCACGATCGAAGTGGCGCAAACGCCGTCGGCATCATAATCGCCATGGACAGTGATCCGGTCCCCCGCGCGGGCAGCTCCGATGATGCGCTCTACCGCACGGTCCATGCCTTCCAGGAGGAAGGGATCGTTCTCCGGCTCGCCGTCGATCAACTCACGTACCGCCTCCGAAGTGCTCAACCCTCGCCGCACCAAGGTTGCCGCTATGGGCAGTCGCAGACCCAGATGCTCAGAGACCTCCAACGCGGCAGCGAAGTCATAGGGCGCCGCAGTGAACCTGGGCCTCGGAGAGGGATGGTCCGCCATGTCCAGCAGCCTAAGGCGACCGACCGACGCGGTGACCGATCAGGCGCCCGGTGGCAGTCCGGAAGCCCGCTCCTTGCGGATTCCGAGCCAGTAGATCAAGGCGAGGCCGCCGGCAACACCGGGAAGAGCGAACAGTGCTGTCGCCAGATTCGTCTCCCCGATCCCCCAGCCGAGTGCGATCTGCGCGATGGCGCCGGTGATGACCGCACCAGTCACCGAACCGAGGAATGCGCCGACGATGCCACCCCAGAAGCGATCGGGTACGAACACCGTCATGTGCCACAACGCCACTCCCATCGTGAACCAGACGAGCAGAGCCATCCTCTAGTTGCCTCCCCTCTTCTTCTTGCCCCGACGCTCCCGGACCTTCTTTAGTGCCTCGGCGCTCGCGTCGGAGAGGTTCGGCGACTCTCGTCCCGCAGCGTCGTCCTCTTCTCCTCCGGGCTCTCCCTGCGGTGGCTCGGCCACCGGAACGGGCGCTGGCTGGTCGCCCATCACGCCGGGGATGGGAGAGGTCGAAGACGGCGGGCCGGCTGCCGGCCCCGCCTCGGATCCGACTGATGGCTCCTCCCCGCGATCTGAACGGGAGGCGTCTTCAGGGGCGATCTTCGCGACCATGCTGTCGTCGGGGAAAGGAGGGACCGTCCCCAGCTGCTGTTCGATCCGGTCTCGTCTGCGGCGGTATTGAGGCTCGCGCTCCTTCCACGCTTTGAGTACCGGTGTAGCGATGAAGATGGACGAGTAGGTTCCGGACGCTATGCCGATCATCATCGCGAAGGCGAAGTCCTTCAGAGTGGCCCCGCCGAAGATGAACAGGACGCCGACCAGGAAGACGCTCGACAGTCCGGTGATCAGCGACCTCGTCAGGACCTCACTCATCGACTTGTTGACGATTTGGGAGAAGGCAGCGCGAGGGAGCCGCGGTACGTTCTCGCGCACGCGGTCGAAGACGATCACCGTGTCGTAGAGCGACTATCCGAGGATGGTGAGGAACGCAGCGACGGTCCCGCTCGTCACCTCACGCCCGGAGAGCGAGTAGACACCCGCGGTTATCAGGACATCGTGGATCACGGCGATGATCACGGGTACCGCGTACTTCGGTTCGAACCTGATCGCGACGTAGCCGCAGATCACCAGCAGGGAGAAGATGATCGCCAAGGCTGCTCCCTTTGCCACCTGCGCCCCGAAGGTCGGGCCGACGGTCGTGTTGTCGAAGGTGGTCACCCCGTAGGCCTCGTTCAGGACCGGTTGGATCTCAGTTGCCTGACTTGGTGACAGGTTCGCCTCGATCTGAAATCCGTTCCGACCGAGATCCTCCGAGGTCACTTCGGTGATCTGGGCCTGCCCCGTGTTGGGGACCCCGCCCGCCGCGAGTGTGGACCGCACCTCTTCTATCGAGGCGGACTCCTCGAGGCCAACCGTCACGCTACTCCCCGACTCGAAGTCCAAGCCGAAGTTGAACTGGCTGACAGCGAACGAGATTGCGCCCACGAGGAGGATCGCTCCCGAGACCGAGAAGAACCACTTCGAAGCCCCTGCGAAGTCGAATCTCCAGCGGACTCTCTCCTCGCCGGCTCCGATCAGCTTGCCCGACTCGAGGAGCTTGGACTGGCCGAAGACACCGAGGAAGGCCTGAGTGAACACGACCGCAGTGAACAGCGAGACGATGGTTCCTATGCCGAGGGTGAAAGCGAACCCCTTCACTCCGGAGGTGGCGAGGACGAAGAGGATGAAAGCCGTGATCAGAGTGATCACGTTCGCATCGATGATCGTCGCGATCCCCTTCCGGTATCCGGTCGCTATCGCGGAACGTATCGAGCGCCCCGTCCTGAACTCCTCCTTGATCCGTTCGAAGATGACGATGTTCGAGTCCGCCGCGACACCGATGGTCAGGATCAGACCTGCGATGCCCGGGAGCGTCAAGGTGATTGGGATCAGCTTCACCAGGGCGAAGAAGAAGGCTGCGTAAACGAGCAGACCGACCGAGGCGACCACTCCGAGGAAGCGGTAGTACAGGATGAGGAACAGGAGGACGAGGAGCAGTCCAGCAATACCCGCGCGGAGCCCCTGCTCGAGTGCAGTCTGTCCGAGCGTTGCCGAGACGGTGGTCTGGCTGATCAACTTCAAGTCGATCGGCAGCGCACCGATCTGGAGGAAGTTCGCGAGGTCTTGGGCCTCCTGGATGTTGAAGTTACCCTCGATCTGGGCCCCGGTACGCCCGTCGATTCCCGCAGGGTTGTCGACGAAGTTGATGATCGGCCTCGAAACGACCTCCTTGTCGAGCACCACCGCGAAACTTCCGGAGAACTGGGAGGCCTGGATCGAGTTGCCGGCGGTGCCCGGGGGAGCATTGCTCAGACCGCGCTCCGCGATCCGGCGGGTCACATCCTGGAACGCCTGCTGACCCTTGTCGGTGAACGAGAAGGTGACTATGGGTTGGTTCGTGGTGGGGTCGAAACTCTGCTTCGGATCACGGATGTCGTTTCCGCTCAACTCCGGCCGATCCTTGATTACGTAATAGCCGCGAAGGCCCGTCGTGGACTCGTCTATCTCGGCTGTATTCGGGTCATCCGGAGGCGCCTCGGCCTGCACGACGATCGTGCCCTGCGGGACCTCGACGATGGCTCGATTTGCCTTGTCCGGGAGTGATTCCGGGTCGAGGTAGAGATCGGCCCTCGTCGCGGCCGGACCAGCCGCGATCTCCTCGCTGGTCGCATCGAACAGGTAATAGGTCGGGCCCGAGGCCGTGCACTGACCCTCAGGGCATTCCGCCTGTTGCTTCGAGGCCAGCTGGACCGCGTCGTAGAGGCTGGTGATCGGCGTGCTCGTCCCGTTGGCGGCCCCCGGCTCTGCGATCACATTCGGCTCCCAGTCGTAGAAGTAGAGCTGCGCGGTAGTACCGACCTGATCCTTCGCCCGATCTGCATTGCTCACGTCTGGAAGGGAGACCCTGATCGAGTCAGCCCCTACCCTGGAGATCTCCGGCTCAGCCACACCGAGCTTGTCGGTCCTCTTACGGATGATCTCGATGGAACGGTCTATGTCCTGCCCGTCGATCTTCGGGTTCTGCGGCGTTGGTCGACCCTGATACACGAGTTCGGTTCCGCCGCGAAGGTCGAGACCCAAGACGGTCGGCTTGCTCAGGATCACGGCGAGGGAAGCCGCGAAGAGCCCCGCCACGAAGAGCAGCACGAAGAGGTTGCGGCGCCGGTTACCCACGCTCAGTCGGACTCCGGCGTGAGGACTAGCAACAGTCCTCCGTCATCGTCATAGGCAGGAAACAGATCCGCCACGGCCTCGGTAGGAAGATCTCCTTCGGCCTGGACCTTGACCTTCTTGCCGAGTGAACGGACCCCCCACTCGAGAGTTGTATCGACCGGGTCGCCTCGGGAACCCTCTGCGTCCGAATCCTGGTCCGGCTCGGCGTCCCGCCACTCCAGGCCGAGGACCTCCTTCACAGGACGACCGATCACCTCCTCGTCGCTCAAACCGGTCAGCTCGAACGCGCCGCGACCGAGTCCGAGCACCTTCCCGTCGCTGTCGCAAGCGAAGAAAGCCGCTCCGGGCGCAACCATGTAGTCGTCGAGCAGTTCGAAGACGAAAGCCGAGCCGCACTCCGAGCATCCACGCGGGCGGGAGGAGAAACCAGCGGTTCGCTCCCCTCCCTGCTCCCTGTGTCCGCAATTGGGACAGATGAAAAATGGCATCAGGCAAGGCTAGCGTGACTCAGGCGTGGCTGAGATGGCGCCTGCTCTCAGAAGAGTGTCGCGTGGCCTTCCGGCATCTCGATCCCGAGATGCTCATAGCCACGCTCGCAGAGCACCCTGCCTCTCGGCGTGCGCTTGATCAGACCTTGCTGCAGCAGGAATGGCTCGGTGACGTCCTCGATCGTGTCGGCCTCCTCGCCCATGGCAACAGCGAGGGTCGAGAGGCCCACTGGACCCCCGTTGAACTTCTCAGCCATCAACTCGAGCATGCGCCGATCGTGTCGGTCTAGCCCGGCACCGTCTACCTCGAGCATCTCGAGTGCCTCTACCGCGACCGCGTCGGTAACGCGGCCGGAACCCTTGACCTCGGCGAAGTCCCTCACCCGGCGGAGTAGGCGGTTGGCGACTCTCGGCGTCCCTCTGGAACGCGCAGCGATCTCGGCGGCACCACCCGCCTCTATCTCTACCCCGAGGATTCCGGCGGAACGGATCACGATCGCGTCGAGATCCTGCGCTGAGTAATGCTCGAGCCGGTGACAGACACCGAATCTGTCCCGGAGGGGTGTGGTCAGCAGGCCCGTCCGGGTAGTGGCCCCGATCAGGGTGAACTCCGGCAGGTCGAGGGTCACGGTACGTGCTCCCACTCCCTGTCCCAGCACGACTGGCAGATTGCGGTCCTCCATCGCCGGATAGAGAGTCTCCTCTACGGCACGCCCGAGTCGATGGATCTCGTCGACGAAGAAGACACTGCCCGGCTCCAACGCAGTGAGGAAGGCAGCGATATCGGCTTTGCGCTCGAGAGCAGGACCTGCTGTCTGGATCATCGGCACGCCCATCTCGGAGGCGATGATGTGCGCGAGGGAAGTCTTTCCGAGTCCGGGCGGACCGGCCAGGAGCACGTGGTCCAATGCTTCACCGCGCTTCTTGGCGGCCTCGATGAACACCGAGAGCTGTTCGGTGACCTGAACCTGGTTTACGAAGTCGGCCAGAGTCTGCGGACGCAGCGTAACGTCGAAATCCTCATCGGGCTCCGTTGCGCGCGAATCGTGGATCCTTATCTCGTCAGCACCCGGGGTCCTTATCCCCTCTCCGGGTTTAATGTCATCCACGCTCACGGCCGGACACCAGCTGCACGGCGTAACGCGGACTCGATCATCTCCTCGGCCGATTCCCCTTCACCCTCGTCGAGCAATCGCTCCGCCTCCAGCGGTGTGTACCCGAGTCCGATCAGACCATCACGCGCCTCAGTCCTCGGTTCGACGGGACCCTCGGCGGTGATCTCGGCGCCATCGGGATCGACCCCGATCTCAGCGGCAACCTTATCCTTGAGGTCGAGGATTATCCGCTCGGCCGTCCGCTTGCCTATCCCCGGCACGGCCTGGAATCTCTTCGCATCACCGGTGAGGATCGCGCTCATGATCTCAGAGGGTGGACCAACGGAGAGAGCAGCCAATGCGACCTTCGGTCCCACCCCCGAAACCGAGATCAAACTCAGGAACAGCAGTCGCTCCTCGTCGCTCGAGAAGCCGTAGAGATTGAGGGAATCCTCCCGAGAGACGAGATGCGCGTAGAGCGTGGTTCGCTGTCCGAGTTCGGGAACCGCACGAAGGGTCTCGGTCGAGACGGCCAGTCGGTATCCCACGCCCGAAGCATCGACGACCACGTGGTCGGCCCTCCGGACGACGACCTCGCCTGTGACGGAAGCGATCATCACCGATGATTGTGCGCCCAGCGCCGGATGCCTTCTACCCCGCCACTCGCCGCCCGGACGCAGTCATTGCGCCAGCGGGCACGTCCCCCGCTCGAGAGACGGCATCCAGTCTCGGTGCGTGGCCGAGATGGCAGATGGCGACTGCAAAGGCGTCTGCGGCATGGTCCGGATGTGGCGGCTCGTCGAGCCCCAGCAATTGACCGACCATCACCTGAACCTGTGATTTATCGGCGCTACCGGTGCCGCAGACGGCGCTCTTGACCACCTGGGGCGAGTAGTCGAAGCAGGGAATCTCCTTCTGAGCGGCCGCCAGCATCACCACGCCGCGCGCTTGTCCTACCTCCATCGCGCTGCCGACGTTCTTCCCGAAATAGAGATCCTCCAGGGCTAATGCGGCTGGCTCGTGCCAATCGAGGAGCTGGACCACCGACGAATGGATCCGGTCCAATCGCTCCGGCAGGGAGAGATCGGGCGAGGTCTCGATCACGCCGCCATCGAGAGCAACGCTCTTGGTCGCAGAGCCACGGACTACACCGAAGCCGGTATTGGCGATCCCGGGATCTATGCCGATCACGATCATGCCGCCGGATTGTTTCGCGAGCGGCGGATGTTCCTGTCGCATCGGCGCCCGGAATGGTTACTCAGCAGCCAGCTCTTCCAGCACGCCCTGCGGGATGTCGAAATTCGAGTGCACCTGATCGACGTCGTCGTGATCTTCCAGTGCATCCATCAGCTTCAACAGGCTGGAGGCCTCTTCCCTGCTCACCTCGACGGTGCTCTGTGGCTCCATCGAGAGCTCGGTCGAACGCACCTCGACACCGCTCGAAGTCAACGCCTCCCGGACCTCTGTCGCCTTGGCCGGCTCGGTTATCACCTTGATCAGATCTCCGTCGATGTTGACATCCTCGGCGCCCGCATCGATCGCCGGCATCACATCGTCTTCCCCGTATTGATCGCCGTCGATCAGCAGCACTCCGCGTTTCTCGAACTGCCAGGCCACCGAGCCGGGCTCCCCGAGGCTTCCTCCGTGTCGGTCGAAGGCATGCCTGACCTCGGAACTCGTGCGGTTGCGATTGTCGGTCAGGGTCTCGACCAGTATCGCCGCTCCTCCTGCACCGTACCCCTCGTAGGCCACCGCCTCAATGGCTGCGGCATCGCTTCCCTCGCCTGTTCCGCGATCGATCGCACGCTGGATGTTGTCCTTCGGCATCGAGGCGTCGCGAGCCTTCTGGACCGCCAACGCCAAAGCGGAGTTCCCTTCGGGGTTGCCCCCGCCGTCTCGCGCAGCGATCGTGATCGCCCGTGCGAGTTTGGTGAAGAGCTTCCCGCGCTTGGCATCGGCAGCACCCTTCTTGTGCTTGATCGACGACCACTTCGAGTGTCCGGACACGAGCCTCTCCTCCTCTCAGACCACGAACTTGCCGTCTTCTTGCAGCAGGTCACCATCTACCTCGATCTTGCCGCCTTGACGCAGGTCGCAGATCATGTCCCAGTGAACCGCGGACTCGTTCGTCCCGCCGGTCTCCGGGTAACTGCTACCGATGGCCAGGTGGACTGTGCCCCCGATCTTCTCGTCGAGGAGGATCTCACCTGTGCCGCGTTCGATCCCGTAGTTGGTCCCTATCCCGAGCTCCCCGAGGCGCCGTGACCCGTCGTCGGTGTCGAGCATCGAGATCAGGAACTCCTCGCCCTGCTCGGCAGATGCGTCGACGACCTTCCCTGCCTCGAACACGAACCTGACCCCGGACACCTCGTTGCCTCCGTAGGTGACGGGGAGGTGGAAGGTGATCTCGCCTTCGACCGAATCCTCGACCGGTCCAGTGAAGAACTCGCCGTCCGGCATGTTCCTCTTTCCGCCAGAGGCGACGAAACTACGTCCCTCGATCCCCAGCTTGATGTCCGTTCCGGGCCCCGTGATGTGCACCTCCGAGCGACCCTGGATCCAGTCACGAAGGCGCTCGGTGTTCTCGGACTGGTTCCTCCACGCCCCTACGGGGTCATCGAAATCGGCCAAGCAGGCGCTGAAGAAGAAGTCCTCGTACGAGGTCAGGCTCATACGCGCATCTGATGCGTAGGCGTTGGTGGGAAAGAGCGTAAGTGCCCAGCGGTAGTCACCTGCCGCGCTCCTCGACATCGAGCGAGCCATCAAGCCCCGCGTCGCGGCCCGCCGCCGGGTCTGGCGCTCGGGTGGGACTCCCGAGAGCGCACGCGTGTTCTCGGATGCCATCACCGCGAATCTGACATCCGCGCTCTCGACGGTCCACTCGGATACAGGTGACACCCAGTCGAGCTGATCGCCGTTCGCCAGATCGAAATAGGCCGAGGACTGACCCGACATCGCCATCTGCACTACCGGGTTTCCACCGGCCCTGAGGACCTCTTCGGAGATCGCCTGAAGGAGCGGGGCGGGCGCG
>JBJTBI010000144.1:0-4699 GCA_046091265.1 bacterium | reverse complement strand
CTTCCGCAACGTCCAGATCCTCCAGTTCAGCGACTTTCACGGTGCGATCGAGAACTCCTCATCTCAGCCAGGCGCAGCCCGCCTCGCCACAGCGTTCGCCAACGACCGCAAGATGTCCAGAGCCACCTTCACCGCGTCTTCAGGTGACACGATCGGTGGCGCTCCGATCATCTCCAGCCACTTCCGCGAGATTCCGTCGATCCGTGCAGCCAACGGAATGAAGGTCGACATCTCGACCTTCGGCAACCACGAGCACGACCGGCCGCTCGAGCACCTTCGCGAGATGATCTCCCGCTCGAAGTTCCGCTGGACCGTTTCCAACTACTCGACCCGCGCGCCCCTCCACACTCGCAAACAGAAAGTCGCTCCTTTCTCGATCGTGAAGCGCGCCGGTGTGAAGGTCGGCTTCGTCGGGATGAACACCGAGGACACCCCCACTCTGGTCGCCCCTGGAAACCTCGACTACGGAAACGCCGGCAGATCGATCGCCATCTCAGGGCGCACTGCACCGGTGAACGCCCAGATCCGCGCGGCCCGCAAGGCAGGCGCGGATGTGGTGGTGGCGCTGCTGCACCAGGGCTGGCAGCTGAACGAAAATGGTGCTGCCAAGGGCCGTCTGATCGACGTATCGCAGGATCTCAGAGGCGCCGACATCGCCTTCGGTGGTCACACCCATCAGGGATTCCGCTCGATCGTGCGGGGCATGCCGGTCGCCGAGCCGCGCAGCTCAGGCCACGAGTACCTCCGGGCTGAGCTCTGCCTCGACACCCGCAAGGGTGAAGTGGTCGGATCCACTATCCAGCCCGTCGCAAAAGAGAAGGTCGCCGAGCTGCCGCCCAACCCGAAGGTGGAGAAGATGGTCGATGACTACGCGAAGAAGATCATCCCCGTCTTCGACCGCAAGATCGGCACGGTGGCCGACCTCTTCCCCAACGGCGGTAACCCCGCGATCAACCGCACCGGCGAGACCGCGCTCGGCGATCTGCTGGCAGACACTCTGAGAAGCAAGTACCAGACAGACATCGTCTTCCTCAACGGCGGCGGGATCAGAGACACGCTCCCCGCAGCCGGATACACCCCCTCTGATCCGTCGCTCCGCCGCCCCGGCGACGGGTCCACCGGCCCCTACGACGCGGCACTCGGTGACGTCAAGAGCATCCTCCCGTTCGGGAACAACGCCGCCACCTCGAAGATGACCGGCGCACAGCTCTGGACCGCACTCGAGCACGCGGTCACCACCTACCCGAGCGGGCGGTTTCCACAGATCTCGGGCTTCGAGTTCAGCTTCGACCTGGGACAGGTACCTGGATCCCGCGTAACTGCGGTCACCGACACGAACGGCACGCCGATCCCGAACGACGGCACCGAGTACACGGTGACCACTGTCGACTACATGGCCTTCGGCGGAGACGGATTCGGCGACCTGTTCAACCCGGGCCGCGCCGAGATCCGCAGTCCCTACGACGAAGACCTCACCGCCAAGCTCGAAGCCGACCTCGCCCTCGGCCAGATCACACCGATGGGCCCACTCGACGGGCGCATCACCTGCCTCGGCGTCGCCTGCGTTACCCGATGAGTCCGGTATCAATATCCTTCTTCACCATGCCCCGCGCCTCGAAAATCATCGCCCTCGCTGCGGCCTCGGTCGCCCTGTCCCTTCCGGCCACCGCTCTGGGTGCATCGGAGCGCTCCAACCCGGAGGTCGGCGTGGTCGCCGCCTACACCCTTGTGGTGCCCAAGAGCGTTGCGACCACCAACCTCCAGGTACGCGCCGTGATCCCGAACGGCGTCCCTTGCCCGGGTCTCAGGATGACCACCAAGGCCGGAGTCAAGCTGGTCCGCAAGATGACCAAGCGCGTTCCCGGAGCCACCACGGGGGCCGCCTTCGCCTCGCTTCGCGCCTGCCAGGCCAACATCCCCGTCACCGATACACCGGTGGTTGCGGGCAGGGTCGGCTCGGACGGCGTCCCAGCCCGTCTGCCAAAGAGATTCGACAGGATCGCGATGTTCGGCGACTCCGGTTGCCGGATCGACGACGACATTGACCCCACCGCCATAGACGTTCAGGACTGCTCCGATCCCGTCGCCTGGCCGCTGGCAGCGAACTCCCGCTCGATCGCACGCGAGAAGCCCGATATGTCGATCTTCACCGGCGACTTCTTCTACCGCGAGGATCCCTGCCCAGTCGGCTACGAAGCGCTGGGCGGCGGCAGCCCTCCGCCCGATCCGTCCGCGACCTTCAACGACACCGACTACGGCTGGATGGCGGACACCCTGATCCCCATGGCTCCGCTCTTCCGTGCCGCACCGATTCTGGCGATCCGCGGCAACCATGAGCAGTGCGATCGCGGAGGCAACGGGTGGTTCCTCTTCTTCGATGCAGGCAGCTCGCTGGGCCCCGATGCCTGCGCACCCGCCACGCTCGGCGGGCCGACCACCCCGAACATCTCCGACACCTGGCACTTCGATGCGCCGATCGGCAAGGGTCGGACCCTGCGTCTGGTCGCGGTAGACAGCGCCTACGGCAAGAACTTCGAGATCTCCTCCTGGGTCACTACCCAGCGCACCGCTTACGAGCAGGCCGCGGTGCAGAGCGCACCCAAGCAGGGGCGCGAGTCGTGGCTGCTCGCACACCGGCCGATGTTCGGGGTCGAGCCCAACACCCAGCCGCCGCCCGGCGTCAACCAGTGGACCGCGATCGATCAGACCGCTGCCGGCTACGGCCTGATCGACAATTACAACCTGCTGGTCGGCTCACACGTGCACGTCTCTCAGATCGTCAAGATCCCGGGCCAGCCGCCGCAGCTGGTGGAGGGTAACGGCGGCTCGAAGCCGGATGACCCGAATCTGGCCAACTACACACTCCCCGCTTACGGCCCGCTCGCCGACGCCTCCGGCGCTCCGCTGAGCCCCGACTACACGCCCTACGCGACCGCCTCCTACCTCTACACCGCGGTCGACTACGGCTACAACGTGATGATCCCGGGCAAGAAGATCGGCCGCTGGACCCTGCAGCAGAAGACCTTCCGCGGCCAGCAGTTCGATACCTGCTCGCTGGTCGCCGAGTCGCTCACCTGCGCTGTTCAGTAACCCGCGCCGTCAGCGGATCGTGACGCTGTCGAGACCGAGGTTGAGAAAATCCATCGTTTCGATCACCGCTACCCGCAAGCGCACCCTTTCACCGCGGAACTTCTTCAGGCTCACCCGCCGCTCGACCCAGCCGCCGCTGGTCGCATAGGTCCTGCCGGGAACCGTCTTCCAGCCGGTGGCGAGGATGTCTTTCTTCTTCAGGCTGCGCGGCGAGGCGCCCTTGCGAAGCAGATCGATGCGCGCGTACTGGGCGTCGGGAGCGGCCGGGCAGCCGAGCCTGGAGCCGGTCGGAGCGCGGTAGTAGTCGGCCGCCAGCAATCCGCGCCCGAGCGAACCGACCACGGCGCCGGTCGCCTGATTGATCCAGAAGAGGTTCAGCGACAGATAGCGCGCCTTGCGCGGAACCTTGAACGACCGATGCAGGATCGCCCAGGAAGCGGAGTTCTGGATGAAGACGGTTGCGTAGGACCCTTCAGGATCGGGGAAAGTCTGGCCGCCGAACTCGGGGCCGACGAATGCGGAGGGACCGAAGACCAGCCACTGCGCGGGTAGAGAGACGCCCGAAGCGTTCGCCGAGCCCTTGACCACGGACGAGCACTGGAGGGCCCGGTCGCCCCAACCGCTGAGGCTCCCCTGATCGAACCCACCGTTGGGCAGATTCGACGCCGATGCGCCGGAAACGGCCGCGAACATCGCGCTCGCCGCCAACACCGTTACGAGAACTCCCCGCCTCACGGGCGAAACCTTAGCCCATCCACCAGCCGACTTGGTCGGATTCGTCTGCACGCTCCTTCACCGCATCACCGGTAGACATCGCGGCGGTGGCCGACCGTGATCACGACCACCACGAGTCGCTCGTCCTCGATCCGGTAGATCACCCGGTAGTCGCCGACCCTGACCCGCCACGCATCGCGCCCTTTGAGTGGTCGGGACGCAGGCGGCCGCGGATCGCGGGCGAGCAACAGGATCGCGTCGCGGATTCGCCGGGAGCTGGTGGAGTCGAGTTTGCGCAATGCCCGGATGGCTGCGGGCCTGAACTCGATCGCGTAGCGCTTCAACTCCAGCCGAGGTCGGCTTTGGCCTGCTCGAGGGAGATGTTCTCCCCCTCCTCGGCCATCGCCTCGTCGAAGGCCGCGATGTCTGCCACCTCTTCCTCGGCCTGGAGCATCTCCTCGTAGCGCTCGGGGCTGACCATCACGGCAGTGTCCTCGCCGCGCTTTTGCAAGACCACCGGCTCACGTCGCGAAAGTGAGACGAGTTCCGCAAACTTCTCGCGCGCTTCGCTGATGCTGATCCGGGCCATAACTACTTGTACACAATATTTGCGGAGTTGTACAGAACGCAACCGGTCGTGCTGCCTCCTCCCCACCTCGACTTACGCTCTCCAGAGTGCCTGCCCGCGCGCATACACTTGGCAGACAGCAGCGCCGGAGTAGCTCAGATGGCCAGAGCACCTGATTTGTAATCAGGGGGTCAGGGGTTCGAATCCCCTCTCCGGCTTTCGTCAGTCGACGGCCCGGCGGCGTAACCCCTTGGCCCGCAACTCGAACCGACCCCGCTGGTGGCGGGGCCGGTTCGAGGTCAGCGAGTCTGTGAGGTGAGTGCCCTC
>JBJTBI010000143.1:0-4432 GCA_046091265.1 bacterium | reverse complement strand
GGTTGCGATGGCAACCGACATCGCCGAGATCGTCGGTGCCGCGCTGGCGCTGAACCTTCTCTTCGGCATGCCCCTCCTCGAGGCGGCTGCGGTGTCTGGACTGATCTCGTTCGCAGTTCTCGAACTGCAGCGTCGCGGTTTCCGGAGGTTGGAGGCCGGAATCGCCGGGATGGTGGGGATCGTGGTATTCGGCTTCGCATTCGAGATCATCGCGGCAAAGCCCGACGGTTCAGAGACGCTCAAAGGGCTTTTCGTACCGGGCTTCTCCGGCACCGAGAGCATCCTCCTGGCCAGCGGGATCATCGGTGCCACGGTCATGCCACACGTGATCTACCTGCATTCGGCCCTCACCCAGCGGCGTGTGGTGGGGCGAGACGAGAACGAGAAGAGGAAGATCCTCGGATTCGAGAGAGTGGATGTCGTTATCGCGATGGCGCTGGCAGGCCTCGTGAACATCTCGATGATGGCCATGGCCGCTGCTCTCTTCTCGGGCGGGGAGTTCGGAGCGATCGATTCGATCGAGGGCGCCTATGCGGGCCTCGGTGAGGCGATCTCGGACCAAGCGGCGACGATCTTCGGGGTGGCGCTGCTGGCCTCCGGACTCGCATCGGCCTCGGTAGGAACGATGTCCGGTCAGGTGGTGATGCAGGGGTTCCTCGACCGCCGGATCCCCCTCTATCTCCGACGCGGGATAACCCTCGCGCCGGCGATACTCATCGTCGCTCTGGGGGTGGCTCCGACCGACGCGCTGGTGATCAGCCAGGTCGTGCTGTCGTTCGGGATACCGTTTGCACTGGTGCCGCTGCTAGTGCTCTCAATGAGGAAGAAGGTGATGGGAGGCCTGGTCAACCCCCGATGGCTCTCGGGATTGGTGGGCCTGATCGTGACGCCGATAATCGCCCTGAATCTCTTCCTGCTATTTCGACTGTTCGCTGGCTAGACGGCAAGGGTTAGAATCGTCAGTCGATGGCACTCGCAGATGACTTCAGGAAGGTGGTCGATTCACTGCCCGAAGGGTGGACCGACTTGTCTCTGGACCTGAGGATCTTCGACCCGGAGGACTACATCGATTCAGCGGTGTTGCTCTCACAGATCAATGCTCAACCCTATTCACGCTCCGAGTGGCATTGGCGTATCGACGTAGCCAGCAAGTTCGGACATGCCGCCGCTGCCCAGACGGTTGCAGGGATACTCGACCGTCTGGACCGTGAGGGAATCGAGGGCGAATTGAACATTCGCGACGCTCAGGAGGGGAGGGCAGAGGTCGTCCAGATGTGGGGACGGCCCGAGAGCGTACGCGAGGAGTTCCGCCACCGTCGCAGCCTCTGAGAGCATGGCGAGGATCGTCGTAGTAACCGGCGATCTGCTGTTCGGTTCGAAGATCCAGCAGGCTCTGATCGCAGCCGGATACGACGTGGATCTCTCTGCGACTGTCGATCCAACCGCCGATCTGTTGGTGGTCGACCTTCCCGAGCTGGGTGACCTCTCTGGTCTCGGGGACGCGTCTTGCCCGGTTCTCGGTTACTACTCGCACGTGGATCCCGGTCCTCGTGATTCCGCGTTGGCTCTCGGCATCGCAAAGGCGGTGCCGAGATCGCGGCTGATCAGGGATCTCACCGAGTTGACCTCCGATCTCCTGGGCTCTCAAGGCAACTGAGGACAGCCAGCGCCGGGTGGCGGGATCATCCCGCGCGCGGCAGCGGCGGTTTCCGGGGTCAACAGGCCCCCTTTCCTTGCCCATGCGATCCACTCGCTGACGGCCCTGGGGTCGATCGAAACCGTGTCGGTGAGCGCTCCTCCAGCGAGGAGCGCTTCCAGTTGCGCCGTCTGGGAGCTTCGCTCGAGTCCGGGAGTGGCTTCGAGCAGGAACCCGAGGCCTTCATCCGGGTCATCGCGGGTGAGAGAGTATCCGCGCGACACCCCCCTCAAGAGCGAGCAGGCCAGAGGCGAGTCCGGGTCGATCTCCCGTGAGTCGAGTGCGAGCAGAAGTTGCGGGTAAGCGGGGGCACCATAGCGCTGGATCCGTAGCTCCCTGGTCGGGATCCCCGCCCGCTGCATCTCGACACCCTCGGCATTCCAGAATGCCGTTGCGGCATCTAGGCGCCCGCCGCTCAGCGCGGCGACCGCACCGAAACCGACATTGATCGTGTCGACGTCCGACCTCGCGAGGCCTTGAGCCTCGAGGATCGTGTCCAGCACCAAGTCGTCGGCCGGGGTGCCAGTAACGCCCACCGTTGCGCCCTCGAGATCGACCTGCGGCGTACCGGTCTTTCCCGGTCCGATGATCACGGCAGCCAATGGCTTCTGGACTATCGCCGCGATGGCGACGAGCGGTAGACCCTGACTCCTCGCAGCTGCGAGATCGGCGATATCGATCACCGCGAAATCCGTCCTGTCCGCGCCGAGCAGTTTCGCCACCTCTGCGGAGGAGCCTGGCTGCCTGATCGTGAGGTCGATCCCCTCTTCTCCAAGTGCACCGCTCCCCGCTGCTGCGTAGATCCCGGTGTGAACTGCGTTGGGCCGGAAATCGAGGGTCAGCAGCGCCCCGCGCTGGCGGGGAGCGTCCGGTTCTGCGCCCCCGCAAGCCTGCTGCACCGCCAAGCCGACCAGGGCCGCCAGCAACGCAACCATGAATCTCACGCCTTGACCATATTGGTTTCACGCATCCGTGCCGTGACGCGTATACACTGCGTCGGGTCCAGCGTGGCAAGTCCTCGCAGGGCTCGAGAGACCATCTACTCCAAGGAGGGGAACGACTGTGCAGAGCAAAGGATTCGGCGCCTACATCGGAGAGTTGCTTGGCACTCTCATTCTGACCTTCATCATCACCAGCACCATCGTGCTCTACGTGGCGGTTGGTCAGAACGCATCCTTTGGTTCGGACTTCGCGGTGGTCGGGCTCACCAGCGCCTTCGTGCTCTTCATCCTGATCGCGAGCATCGGGGTGGCAAGCGGTGGTCACTTCAACCCTGCGGTAACCACTGCATTCATGGCGCTTCGCCGGATGGATCCGGTCGATGGCGCCGTGTACATCCTCGCGCAGCTTTCCGGTGGCGTCCTCGGCGCATTGCTGACCAAGTGGTTCCTGCTGGACGAAGGGCGTGCCGCCGATTACGGTGCAACCTCGGTCAGCCCTCTCCTCGGAGGTGACTTCCCGGGCATGGTCCTCGAGGGCATCGGGACCTTCCTCCTCGTGATGACCGTCCTGGCCTTGGCTCTCAACCCCGACGCCCGTCGTTGGGCCCCGCTTGCGATCGGAGCGGCCTACGGGATGGTGGAGATGGTCCTGATCCCCCTCACCGGTGGAGCGGTCAACCCCGCTCGCTGGTTCGGCCCGGCTCTCGTGAGCGGCGACTGGGGCGGTGTATGGCCCTACCTCGTCGGTCCCATCCTCGGAGCGGTGCTGGCGGTGGTCCTCTACATGTTCGTGATCGAGAAGGCCAGCGGGCCCGATCAGGAACTGGCCGACGAGTTGGCTCCACGCGGTCCGGCTCCGCCAGCAGGTGAGGCACCACACCTTCGCCAGGAGCATCAGGGTGGTCAGCCGCCCGCTTCACCCCCTGGCGGCATCGTAGGAAGCTAGTCAGAGCGGGGGCGAGGACGCCCCTGCGGTAGCGTCCCTTCGGTGCGAAGGGTCACATACTCACGCAACTACACGCTGTCGCTGTCTCGAACCTGTCAGTGCTTCTGTAAGTACTGCTCGTTCGCGACCCATCAGGCTCATCTGTACGCACCGCAGGAGGTCGAGCGCCGGCTCGACGACGCGGTGCGGCGGCGGTGCAAGGAGCTGCTGATTCTCACCGGTGAGCGACCTGAGGTCAACGCGGAGGTAGCCGAACGGCTCTCCCTCTGGGGGCACGAGGATTTCACCTCTTACGTTGCCTGGACTTGCGAGCGTGCGATGGAGCGGGGGCTCCTGCCCCACACCAACATCGGCGTCATGGGCAGTGAGGATCTGATCAGACTCCGTGAGGTGACTGCCTCGCAGGGACTGATGCTCGAGTCCGTCTCCGAGGACCTGATGGAGACGGTCCACGCAGGGTCTCCCACCAAGCATCCCACGCCGCGTATCGAGATGATCGCGACGGCGGGTGAGCTGAGGATTCCCTTCACTACCGGGATACTCGTGGGCGTCGGTGAGAGCGCCGACGAGCGCATCGAATCGCTGAAGGCGATCGCGGGACTCAACGAGCGGTTCGGTCACATCCAGGAGGTGATCCTCCAGAACTACGTACCGCATCCTCGTTACTACGACCGGGACGTAGCGGAGATCGCGGACTCCTCGGCTCGACGGAGATGGTCAGGCGTAAGTGCGGGCCTGCAGCAGTCTGAATCCGTGGAGCGCCCTGAATGGGCTTCGGAGGTGATGCTCGACGAGATGGTCGAGTTGGTAGCCGCCTGCCGTGCGCTGATGCCTGAGGTGGGAATACAG
>JBJTBI010000142.1:0-22539 GCA_046091265.1 bacterium | reverse complement strand
ATCGGGAACCGTGGACTTAGCAGTCCCGGAGGAGACCACGAGCTTGACGGTCGACCCGACCGAGATCTCCGTTCCGGCTGCAGGATCAGTCCTGGTGACCAGTCCTTTCGGAACGGCGTCTGAGGGCTTGTTGATCAAGCTGACCACTAGCCCTTGGTCCTCGAGGCGTCTACGTGCCTCCTTGGGACCGAGACCCGAGACATCGGGGATCTCGACCAAGGCGGGGCCAGTGCTCACGCTCAAGGTCACGGTGCTTCCCTCATCCACCACCGAGTCGGGGAGAGGGTCCTGTTCGAGAACCGTATTCCTGGTGGCCAGATTCGGGACCGGGTCGATCTCGGCATCGAGGCCTTCCTCTTCCAGGCGAACCACGGCGACCTCGGAGGTGAGGCCGGTTACGTTCGGCACCGTGACCGACCCCGGTCGGGTGAGCAGGAATGCAACCAACCCCGCGACCGCCGCGACGAGCACACCGGCGATGATCAGGTTCCTCCGGCGCTTTCGGGCCGCCTCCTCGTCCTCATCGACCTCGGTGCCCTCTCCGGTGTCACGGATCTGCGTGGCGCCTGTTTCGGCCGCAGCCAACGCGGCGGCATCCTGCCGGCGTGGTTTGTCTGGGTTCTTCATCGCTGCGTCGAGGGCGTTCTTGAAGGCGTCCGCATCCTTGAATCGTTCCCCGGGATCCTTCGAGAGAGCGCGCATCACCACCGCGTCGAGCGCAGGGGGGACCTTGGGGTTGATCGCACTCGGACGCTTGGGAGTCTCCGTCACCTGCTTCAGGGCGACGGACACCGCCGAATCGCCTTTGAACGGGACGGAGCCGGTCAAAGCCTCGTAGAGGATCACGCCGATCGAGTAGATATCGGAACGGCGCGTGGTCTCACGACCTTCGGCCTGTTCCGGGGACAGGTACTCGGCCGTACCCATCACCGTTCCGGCCTGGGTGATGTCGGAGGCCTCGCCGCCAGCGATGCCGAAATCGGCGACCTTCGCTCTGCCCTCCTCATCGATCAGCACGTTCTGCGGCTTGAGATCCCGGTGGACGATGCCTTTCCGGTGGGCGAATTTCGCGGCGGCGAGTATCTGCTCGACGAACGCAACTGCATCGGGGACGCTCATCCCTCCCTTGACCAGATCCTTCAGCGAAGGACCATCCACGTACTCCATGGCGATGAAGTAGGTATCGCGGAACTCCCCGCGATCGAACACGCTGACCACGTTAGGGTGTTGTAGGCCTGCGGCCGACCGGGCCTCACGCTGGAACCGCTCGACGAACTCCGAGTCCTGGGCGAACCGGTCGTGGAGGATCTTGATGGCTACCTCCCGGTCGAGTTCGGTGTCGTCGGCCAACCAGACATCGGCCATACCGCCGGTGCCGACCTTCCTGATCAGCTTGTAGCGCTCGTCTACGACGGTCCCCTTCCTCGCGCTAGCCATCGAGGGCCTCCTGCATTACCTGAGCTGCGATCGGAGCTGCGACATCGCCGCCGTAGCCGCTGGTGCACTCGACCGTCACTGCGACCGCTATCTCGGGCCGATCTGCAGGGGCGAAGCCGATGAACCAGGCTTGATTCGGCGTGTCGCAACCCGGTCTTCCCGATACCTCGGCAGTTCCCGTCTTGCCGGCTACATCGACGCCGTAAAGCGCCGCGGCGGTTCCCGTCCCCTCAGAGACCACGTCCTTCATGATCTCGGTCAGTTGTCTGGCGGTACGCCGATCCATCACCTTGGCGCAGGTCTCCGGGTCGAGTTCGTCGACTCTCTGGTCTACATCGATCACCTTGGACCACAGTCTGGGGCACATCCGCTCTCCGCGATTCGCGACCGTGGCCGCGACCTCCGCCATCTGGAGCGGAGTCACCAGCAAGCGTTCCTGGCCGATCGCCACCCGGCCGACATCGATTGCATCGGCGGCGGTCAGGAGCGAACTACCGTCGTACACGCCAGAGGTCGCCAACTGGAAGCTCGGGTAGTCGATCTCGGGCTTCTGGTTGAAGCCGTAACGGTCCATGTAGTCGAGCAGGGTTCCCGCGCCTACCCTCTCCCCGACCCTCGCCATCGCGGTATTGACCGAATAGGTCAGGGCTGTGGCGAAGTCGATCTGACCGAAGGACTCTCCCTGAGAGTTCGAGAGTGGAACACCATCGATCGTCTGAGGGCTGCTGCCATCCAGAGTCGAGTCCGGATCGAACTCTCCGGTGTCGAGTGCCGCTGTGGCGGTCACCACCTTCATGGTGGAACCGGGCGGATAGCCGGACTGAGTCGCCCGGTTGAAGAGCGGCGCGGCAGGATCCGTGTTGAGCTGCGAGTAGTCATCGGGAATCAGATTCGGGTCGTATTCAGGAGTGCTGACCATCGCTCGAATCTCCCCGGTCTTCGGGACCATCGCAACCACGGCTCCCGCCTGACCTGCCAGACCGTCGAGAGCGGTCTGCTGGACACTCGCGTCGAGAGAGGAGACTAGAGTCGACCCCTCCTGCTTGTGGCCCGAAAGCTCATCGAGGATGGACAGGAACTCCGACTTCTCACCGATCAATTCGTCGTTATGCGCGAGCTCCGTTCCCACCCGCCCGCGTTCGGTGTAGCTGTAGCCGATTGGATTCCCGAACAGACCTCCGTAGGGGTACTCGCGAATCCAGATCC
The DNA here is from genome assembly GCA_046091265.1 of bacterium. Lineage (GTDB taxonomy): Bacteria > Actinomycetota > Thermoleophilia > Solirubrobacterales > 70-9 > CAIUSP01. Next base: position 19,896 of record JBJTBI010000142.1, on the reverse strand, counting down.
GGTTCTTGCCGGAGCCCGAAGGCAGCGATCTGGCGATCACCTGGCCGTCCACCGAGCGGATGTCACCCCGGTGTATGCGCTGTTCGAGCAACAGGGCGCGGCGGTTCTCGGAATTGGCCTTCAGCCCGGGGGCATCGAAGACCGACCAGTAGGAGGTGAATCCCAGCAGCAAGACGAACAAGGCCAGGATGAACGCGAAGAGCTTCACGATCTGGCCGTTCATACGAGATCACCATCCTGCTGCGTCCTCGAATGTCGCCGAGCATCGTCGGAGATCATCAACAGCAGAGCGAACAGGATCATGTTGGCGATGATCGACGACCCGCCGTAGCTGATCAGAGGGAGGGTCACCCCGGTCAGGGGGATCACCCTTGTTACCCCGCCGATGATCACGAAGGCCTGAAGTGCGAAAACCGCTGTCAAGCCGGAGTCGAGGAGCAACAAGAACCCGTCGTGTGCCAGGAGGGCGGTTTTGAAGCCCCGCGCGGCGATCATCAGGTAGATGAGGATCACCGCAGCCCCTCCGAACAGGCCGAGCTCGTTGACGATCACCGAGTAGACGAAGTCCGTATGGGGTGCCGGCAGGATCGCGCCGCAGGATGGGAACTGCTCGGCGCAGTCGGCCGAGACCTGTGGCAACTCGAGTAACGACGAGCCTAGGCCTTGGCCGAAGAGGCCTCCATCCGCCTGAGCGAAGAGGGATTGCGAGATCTGATAACCGGCACCGCTTGCGTCGGCGAAGGGATTCAGCCAGATGTCGAACCTCTCTCCGACGTGTCCGACCGTACTGGCGAAGAACCAGGCGCCGAGGAGGAATAGGCCGAGGCCGATGATCACGAACGAGATCCGCGCTGTGGCCACGTAGATCAGGGCCAGGAAAACGCCGAAGAACATCAGCGAGCTCCCGAGGTCTCGGATGAAGATGAGCATCAGCATGGCGATGCCCCAGACCACCAACAGGGGGCCGAGGTGCTTGAGAGGCGGCAGGGTCACGCCGAGGATCCGCCTCGCTCCCACCACCAGGACCTCTCGTTTCTCCCTCAGGTAGCTCGCGAGAAAGATGACTATGCACAGCTTTGCAATCTCGGTCGGCTGGAATGTGATCGGCCCGAGCTGAATGGAGAGGTAGGCGTCGTTGGTGATCGCGCCGATCCCCGGTACCCGGGGCAGGAGGAGAAGAGCTATCCCGGCTGATGCGATCACGTACCGGTATCGCTCGAGCACGTGGTAGTCGCGCAAGAAGATGATGGTCGCCGAGAACGCGATCAGGCCGAGGACGAACCAGTTCGCCTGATCCCGAGCGAGATCGGCGTTCATCCGGTAGATCATCACCAATCCGAAAGCGGCGAGCAGCGCCACCAGAGGAAAGAGGAACGGATCCGCATCCGGTAGGCGCCAGCGGATTATCAAGTGCGCGCCAACGCAGAGTGCGAGGAAGTAAGCGCCGTAGAAGAGACTCGTTCCACCAAGCTGCGCGGACTCGACGATGAAGACAGCCGTGAACCCCGCAGTGACGAGTATCGCCACGGGCAGCAGCCCGAATAGTTCCCGGCTGCGTGCGCTCACTTGGACTGCCCGTCCGGGGTCTTCTTGCCCGACCCCTCCTTCGCATCCTTCCCGCGTTTCCCTCGATCAGTCGGCGGAGGTGTGGTGCCCTCGTTGGCATCGATGTCGTTGATCAGATCCGTCGCATCGTCCTTGGAGCGCAGCCGGTGGTCGACGATCACCACACGACGTGCGGGCGAAAGTGAACTCGCCTGGACCCCGATCGAGTACTGCTCCGAGTAGAGATCCAGTCCGAGTGGTAACTCGTAAGGAACGCCCCGGAAGAGCGCGACCCTGCCTTGGTCATCGGTGCCCACGAAATAGACCTGCCTGCCGAGCAGGAATCCCAGCAGGATCAGGAGTCCCAGGCAGAGGGCTATCACGCCAGCCCGCACCGCGTACCGACGCGATCTGGAAGCTGGCATCGGCGAATCTCCCTTGATCCGATCGGCTGCTTCCCGAACCTTGTCCGCGGTGAGGCCTGCCTGTCCAGCCGTTCGGGCGATCAGGGTCACACCCTCCTCGGCTTCGTCCCCCGCATCCTCAAGACGGAATGCGACCGCTGTGATGTTGTCCTTCCCGCCGGTCTTGTTAGCAGCGTCGACCAGGCGAGACACAGCCGATCGGAGGGTCTTCGATTCGATCAGGATCTCCGAGATCTTCGACTCGGACACCATGGTGGTCAGGCCGTCACTGCAGAGCAGGAAGACGTCTCCGTCGCGAGCCTGCTCGGTGAACGTATCGACCTTCACGTTCGGCTCCGGACCCAGGGCCCGCGTAATGACGGAACGCTGCGGGTGCTCGGCTGCTTCCTCTTCGCTGATCCGGCCCTGACGTCTGAGCTCTTCAACCAGTGAATGGTCGCTGGTGAGCTGCCTCAGCGTCCCGTCGCGCAACAGGTAGGCGCGACTGTCCCCGACGTGGCCGAAGGAGACCTGGGTACCGCCCACCAACGCTGCGGTGAGGGTGGTACCCATGCCGGCCTTGGTCGCATCTTCGCCGGCAAGCATGTGGATCTCGTCGTTGGCCTTGCCGTACAGCTTCTCCAGATCCTTCTCAGGGGGATCGCCGGTAGGAAAGCCGGATTCGAATGAACTAGCAGCAACCCGAGAGGCGACCTCGCCGGCCTGGGCCCCGCCCATTCCGTCGGCCACCGCGAACACTGGAGCCCGTGCGAAGTAGGAGTCCTCGTTCGCCCGCCGCTGCCTGCCGGTATCGGTCTTGAAGGCGCTCTCGCCGACTCGCAGCATCTCAGCCGAGCTCGATTCTGAACTTGGTATCGCCGATCTCGATCACATCGCCGTCGAGCACCTCTGATTCACCCTGCAGTTCGTCTCCGTTGAGCAGCGTCCCGTTAGTGGAGTCGAGATCCTGGACGATCCAGGACCCGGCCCGACTGTAGAGGCGCGCATGGAGGCCCGACGCGAACTTGTCGGAGATCCTTATCTCGGCCTCGTCTGAGCGACCGATGGAGAGGCCGCCGAACAGGTCGTAGCGCTCCGCCCTCTTGAGGCCCTTGGCCTTGACCACGACCAACCAGGCATCCGGCGAGGAGGACTTCGAGCCGACCACCTCGTGGTAGCCGGTCTCGAGACCGGGACTGGCGGTGCCACGAAGCTCCCTCAGCGCCGTGCGAGTGACCCAGAAGAGGAACAGGTAGAGCACCGCGAGGAAGCCGAACTTGAGGATCACCGCTATGGGTTCGATGTCGCTCACTGTGCGGTCTGCCCGTAGTCTCGGATCGTCTGCCTCACTGCTCGATGTCGAAGGTGAAGACCAGCGTGCCGAGCGTGACCTCGTCCCCGGGAGTCAGGCGCGCCGAGGGAACCCTGCGGCCATTCAGTTTGATCCCGTTGGTGGAACCGAGATCGGCGATCGACCAGTCTCCATCGTCGTCGCGGGTGAGTTCGGCGTGCTGCCGTGAGATATTCGGGTCGTCGATGACACAGTCTGCTTCCTTCGACCGACCGATCACCGCCGACGGCCCGGCGAGCACGAAACGGCGGTCGTCGAGGGTCACGACAGCCTTCGTGCCCGTGAGCTGATCGCGAGTGGTGCGCTTTTTCGCCTTCTCGACCTCGGAAGCCGAGTAGATCATCGTGTGTCCGATCTCGCCTTGCGTGGGCTTGGATCCTTCCCGCCGGGGCGGCCGCACCAGGCGCGTCTGGATACCGAACTCTCCGAGCCTCAGCCGGTCGTCGAGGTCGAGATCCACCACTGGGCGGGTGAGCAGGTCGTAGTCGTGTCGCCTCGCGTGTTCGAGGAGGTGGGCAGCGAGTTCCTGGGACAACGAGGACTCGTAGCCCTTCAACCGATCGTGGTCTTCGGTCGAGAGCCACACCGTGAACTCGTTGGGTACGTACACCGTCGAGACCGAAGCCGTGCGGTGTGCGTCCATCTCCTTCGAGAGTTTCCGGGCGATCTCAACCGGTTGGACGCCCGAAGAAAAAGCACGGGAGAAGACGCCCTCGACCAAGCCCTCGATTCGTGCCTCGAGATTCCGCAAGACGCTCATGATTGGATCTCTCCTGGTTCCTTTCGCTTGAGATGAGGCAAGACAGGTTTCGGTTTCAATCCTAGGCGGTGCCCTCGGCGGCAGGCGAAGTCCGCGCGACGCCGGTGTGCCTGCTCACGCCTGAATCCTGTCCTGCCCGGCGGGTCAGGTAGAAGGCGGCTGCGACGCCTCCGGCGATGGTCACGGAGAGGTCGAACGGCGAGGCTGCGCCCTGCCCCAGGAGTCTCTCGGCCGTGATCAGAGCAGCGATCCAGACGATGAAACCGAGCAGATCGAGGGCGAGGAACCGCCCGCGGACGATCAGGGGGAGCGTTACGGCCGCGACCGCCCAGACGGCAGCGCCGAGCAGGCAGATCGGGGCGAGTGCGGGGATCAAGACCTCCGAGAGGCCCGAGGTCAGTGAGTCCTCCCACCCGGCCGACGCGGGTGGAGTGCCAGAGAGCAGGAGGTCACGTCGTGCAACAGCCTCGATGGCGACCAGCCAGAGATAGCCGACAGCAGCGACCATCGCGCGTTCCACCGCTCGCCTCGGTAGAGCAGCCAGCGCAGGGAACGCGCCAGCGAGCCCGATCGCGCCGAGGGTGGGTGCGAGGACGGGGAGGGAGAGCCCGGGACCCGGCTCGTAGGGCGCGAAGACGATGGGGAGACTGAATATCACCAGACAGAGCGCGGCCCCGGGCGCTCCCTGTGAGAGCACGAGCCAGAATGCCGAGCCGCACACCGCCACCGCGAAAGCGGCTCTGGGTCGTGCGAGGGCGAGCAGGAACGAGAGCCCGGAGAGCGCCAGCATCGCGGGGAGATGACCGCCGAGGATGACCGGCAGGCCGAGCGGGAGGAGTGCGACCAGGACCGCACCGAGGACCCGGGCAGAGGCGAAACCATCCAGTCCGGCAAGCCTGAACGCCTTGGCCGTCCGCTCCACCTGAGAGCCGTCGAGCTCACGAGGTGCGGGAAGTGGGGCCCCTGAGAGCGACCCCGCAACCTGTTCCAGGAGACGTTCGAAATCGGATGCCAGTGGTCGCTCCTCCGGATCAGGGTCGAGAGCCGAATCGATCCCCTCGATCAGCTCGGGTGGGAGGTCCGGGCGCACCTCTCCGAGTGAGTGGATGGGCTCGCCTATCGCCCGTGCGGTCGCAGCCGGTCCATCGCCGGTCAGCGGATGCTCGCCAGCCCAGAGCTCGTACAAGGTCAGTGCCAGCGAGTAGACATCGGCTGCAGGCCCAGGCCGAAGCCCGTCCGCCTGCTCGGGCGCCATGTAGGCCAGAGTGCCGAGTACTGCACCCGATGCAGTGAGGGTCTCCTGCCCGGCGATTCGCGCGATACCGAAGTCGACGAGCTTCGTCTCACCCCGCTCGGAGACGAGGATGTTCTCGGGCTTGATGTCCCTGTGGACTACTCCGGAGCGATGGGCGTGGACCAAGCCGGCTGCCGAAGCTGCGCCGATCTCTGCCACAGCGCGGTCGGAGAGTTCCCCTTCTCGGGCCAGGGTCCTGACGGTGTCGCCTTCGATCAGCTCTCCGACGAGGTAGGCGTATTCACCATCGCTTGCGAGCTCGTAGAGCATCGCGATGTTGCGGTGGGCGAGACGCGCCGCGGCCTGAGCCTCACGCGCGACCCGATCGGCCTCGCCGGGACTCTCGACGACCTTGACCGCCACCGACCGACGCAGGCGTTCGTCCCAGGCTCGATAGACCGTGCCGAATCCCCCGCCGCCGAGGCGCTCCTCGATCAGGAACCGTTCGAGTATCAGATCGCCCACCATTCCGTCTTTCCTCTTCCACGCCTACAGGCGTGTTCCTGCGAAAAGCTCAGGACTCTCTCAGGCGTGTCGGGCACAGAGGGCATACTGTGGTCTCTTGGACTCGATGCCAGAGCGAAAACCGTCTCCGCCGGAGCGCGCCGCCCGCACGCCCGGCTCACGGAGATCTCCCCGTAACCGGTCAGGATCACGCCCTCCCACGGACGCCTACCGGAATCGCCGATTGATGGCGGTAGGCGTGCTCGTCGCCATACTCGTGCTCGGGATCTTTGCGCTCAGAGGCTGCCTCCAGGCGCGAAGCGACCGTGGAATCTCCACCTACGTCACTGCGGTCTCGACGATCATGAACGAATCGGGTTCGCGCGGAAAGCAGTTCTTCGATCAACTGGAGAGCCCCGGTGAGACCTCCGATCTCCAGTACCAGCAGCAGGTGCAGCTACTGCGCGGAGCGTCGGAGTCGTTGCTGACTCGGGCAGAGGAGTTGAGCCCGCCCGGGCAGTTGATCGAGGCGAACCAGGCGACTCTCGTGTCGCTGAGGTTGCGGCGGGACGCCCTGACCAAGATCGCCGACCAGATCACCGCTGCACTCGGCGATGCTGAACGTGCAGAGGCTATCTCGGTGATCACCGATCAGATGAGTTCGCTCTACGCCAGCGATGTCAGCTATCTCCAGGGAGCGGTACCGGACACCAGGCGAGTGCTTGAGGAGGAGGGCATCGAGGATGTACAGGTGTCGGAGGCGCGGTTCATGCCGCCTCCCCCAACCGGACTCGAGTGGCTGAGTGAGGCGAAGGTCATCTCGGCACTCGGACTGGTCAGCGGGATCGCAACCACCACCGGTGCACACGGAATCGGCCTTCTCTCGGTCTCCGCCAACGGCGTTTCGCTGACCTCCGATTCGACCAACCAACTTGCTGCCTCGACCGGAACGATCGACGTCCAGGTCCAGAACCAAGGTGAATCCGAGGAGGCGGGAGTGGAGGTGACGGTGACCATCGACGGCGTCGCCAGCAGCGGAACCATCGACACGATCGCAGCAGGAGCCACAGCGACCGTGTCGATCGAGTTGAGCCAAGCGCCCGAGACGGGAATCGAGGCCACCATGAACGTCCTGGTATCCCCAGTCCCGGGAGAGTCAGTCACCGACAACAACAGCGGTGACTACCAGGTCATCTTCAATTGACCAGCGGTCCGACAGTCGCCTACCTCGGGCCAAGAGGTACCTACAGCGAGGAGGCAGTCGATCAGATCATGGAACGACTCGGGGTCGCTGATTACGAGCCGCTGCCACGTTCCTCGATCTTCGACTCACTCGCGGCGGTCGCGCAGGGTGAGGCCGACCGGGCAGTCGTTCCCTTCGAGAACTCACTCGAAGGCTCCGTTACCGCAACACTCGACGCCCTGGCGGTTGGGACGGAGGGCCTCGAGATCATCGGTACACACGAGATGGCGATCACGCACTGTCTCGTCGCGCTGGCCGAGCTGCCGCTGCAGGAGATATCGGTGGTGTTGAGCCACCCCCAAGCGACCGGCCAGTGTTCCGCCTTCCTGCGGCGGGAACTCGCGCAGGCTGAGGTGAGGGCTGCCGCGAGCACCGCCGAGGCGGTGCGGTGGGTGGCCGAACACGGTGCACCAGGGGCTGCGATCGGCTCGCGCTCGGCCGCGCGGATCTACGAATGTTCGGTTCTCGAAGACGAGATCGAAGATGAGAGTGTGAACGTGACCAGATTCGGCCTGATCTCACGCGCTGGCGAGGCCGATCGTGTCGAGTCCGACCGATGGGGCACCTCGCTCGTCTTCTCGGAAATGGGGGAGGATCATCCCGGAGCCTTGGCCGGGGCCCTGACGGTCTTCAGCTCGCGGGGTATCAACCTGACGAGGATCCAGTCCCAGCCGATTCGGGGCGACCTCGGCAGGTACATGTTCTTCCTCGATCTGGAGGGCTCGACCGAGACGGAAGCGATCGCCGAGGCGGTAACCGAACTCGAGGGAATAGCCGAATCGGTGAAGGTCCTCGGGAGCTATCCGATCATCTGAACCTGTCGGGGGTCGCTCGGGCCTCCCCTATCATTCCTCGGGTCATGGCGGCTCCAGTTCCCCTCGCAGATATCGGCCGGGACGCGACGGGCCGCGAGGCGTCGCTTGCCAAAGGGCGGGTTCTGGTCCTCAACGCAACCTACGAGCCACTGAACGTATGCACGGTCAGAAGGGCTCTGGTGCTCCTGTTGAAAGGCAAGGCCGAGGTCCTGGAGAAAGGCAAGGGCCTGTTGCGATCGGAAACCATGGAGTTGGCGCGGCCGGACGTGATCCGGTTGGTCTCATACGTACGGGTACCGCGCGACGTTCATCGCAGGAGGATCACCAGGAGAGCGGTGTTGGCCCGGGACGACTGGACCTGCCAGTACTGCGGAGATACCCGGCTCAAGTTGACCGTCGATCACGTCATTCCCAAGAGCAAGGGAGGAGGTTCGGATTGGGAGAACATCGTCGCGTCCTGCGCTCCGTGCAACCGCCAGAAGGGTGATCGGCTGCCTCGAGAGGCCGGAATGCAACCCAGGAAGTCACCGCGGACCCCTTCTCCGAATATCTTCATCCGCATCGCGAGCCCACGTGTTCCGCGAACCTGGGAGCCATACCTACCCGAAGTCGTCTGACTTCCCCTCCGATTACTTCTTCTTCTTCGCGGGAAGCGTCTTGGTCCGTGGTTTCGCCGCCGAGGATTTCTTCGCGGTCGCCTTCTTCGCGGCAGGCTTCTTGGTCCGTGGTGTCGCCGCCGAGGATTTCTTCGCGGTCGCCTTCTTCGCGGCAGGCTTCTTCGCGGGAGCCTTCTCAGCAGCGCCACTCTTGGCGGGAGGGTCGGCACTTGCCGCAGCCCTCTCGAGCTCCTGCTCATCCGGCTCGGCTACGAGTGCGGTTGCGCTGACCTTGTCGCCGGACTTGAGATTCATCACCTTGACACCTTGGGTCGCGCGTCCCGTCTGGGAGATCTCACCTGCCGAGGTGCGCTGCACCATCCCCTTCTGCGAGATGAACAGGAGTTCCTGGTTCTCGTCGACCACCAGGGCGCCCGCGAGGCCGCCCTTCTTCGCGGTCAACTTCGCAGTCAAGACCCCCTTGGTACCTCGTCCCTTGATCGGGTAATCCTCGATCGGGGTCCTCTTGCCGTAGCCGTTCTCGGTCACCACCAAGAGCTGCGACTTGGGCTGGACGACCTCCATCGCAATGACGGCGTTGGTCTTCTCGCTGACGTTCATTCCCTTGACACCCGAGGTGTCGCGGCTCATTCCTCTGACCAGTTTCTCCTTGAACCTGACGGCGTGACCCGACTTGGAAATCAACATGATGTCGTCGGTGCCGTTGGTCAACCGGACATCGACCAAGGCATCGTTCTTCTTGATCTTTATCGCGATGATCCCATCGGCCCGGATCGGGGTGTTGTAGTCGATGAACTCCGTCTTCTTGATCATGCCGTCGGCCGTCGCGAAGACCAGATACTTGCCCTCCGAGAAGTCCCGGGTCGGGATCATCGCCATCACCTTCTCCTTGTCCCGGAGCGGGATGAGGTTGACCAGCGCACGACCCTTTGCCTGGCGGGAGCCCTCGGGAAGTTCGTGGGCACGGAGGCGATAGACCTTGCCCCGGTTGGTGAAGAAGAGGAGGTAGTCATGGGTGGAAGAGATGCGGAGGTGCTCGATGTAGTCACCCTCCTTGGTATCCATCCCGCGCACGCCTCGGCCGCCTCTGTGCTGCTTGCGGTAGCTCGCAAGCGGGATCCGCTTGATGTAGCCGGATGAGGTGAGGGAGATGACCATCTGCTCATCCGCGATCAGATCCTCGATCTCCATGTCGGCCTCGGCCTTGCCGATCTTGGTGCGACGATCGTCTCCGAACCGCTCAACGACTTCGGCGAGCTCCGACTTGACCAGAGCGAGGACCTTCTTCTCATCAGCGAGAAGCGTACGAAGCTCCTTGATCCTCTTGGTCAGCTCGTCGTGCTCCTCCTTGATCTTGTCGGACTCGAGAGCGGTCAAGCGCTGCAATCTCATGTCGAGGATCGCCTGTGCCTGCGGTTGACTGAGACCGAATTTGGACATCAATCCCTCGCGGGCGGTCTCTGGGTCCTTCGACGCGCGGATCAGCTTGATCACCTGATCCAACTTCGAGAGGGCGATCAGCAGCCCGTCGAGGATGTGCGCTCGGGCTTCGGCGCGTGCGAGCTCGAACTGACTGCGGCGGGTGATGACTTCCTTCTGATGGCCCACGTAGTGCTCGATCAGTTCCCTCAGTCCCAGGGTCTTGGGGACTCCATCCACCAGAGCGACCATGTTGATGCCGAAGGAGATCTGCATCGAGGTCCGCTTATAGAGCTGGTTCAAAACCACCGTCGACGGTCCGCCGCCCTTCTTGAGTTCGATTACGAGTCGCATCCCGTTGCGATCCGACTCGTCACGCAGGTCGGCGATTCCCGTCAGCTTCTTCTCCCTGACCAGATCGGCGATCTTCGTGATCAAACCGCCGTCACCGCCCTTCTTGACCTGGAACGGCAGCTCGGTGACCACGATCGCCTCGCGACCCTTCTTCATCTCCTCGATGTGAGCGGTCGCCCTCAACTTGAGGCTCCCCTTGCCGCTTGCATAGGCGTCGCGAACACCGCCGACACCGAGGATCGTCCCGCCGCCCGGGAAGTCCGGACCTTTGACGTGGTTCATCAGACCCTTGAGATCGATCGAAGGATCGTCGATGTAGGCCTCGACCGCAGCCGCAACCTCGCGGAGGTTGTGCGGCGGGATGTTCGTCGCCATCCCGACCGCGATGCCCGCGGCGCCGTTGACCAGGAGATTCGGGAAACGGGCGGGGAGCAGAAGCGGCTCGCGGGTCGACTCGTCGTAATTCGGTCCGAAGTCGACCGTGTCGGCATCGATGTCGCGAAGCATCTCGGTGGCGAGGGAATCCAGACGCGCCTCCGTATAACGCATGGCAGCTGCCGGATCGTCGTCGATCGACCCGAAGTTGCCCTGACCGTCGACCAGCGGGTAACGAAGCGAGAAGTCCTGAGCCATCCGGACCAGGGTCTCGTAGATGGCCGAGTCGCCGTGGGGGTGATACTTGCCCATGACCTCTCCAACGATGAACGCACACTTGCGGTAGGCGCGATTCGGCTGAAGGCCCAGATCGTGCATGGCGTAGAGCACCCGGCGGTGAACCGGTTTGAGGCCATCTTTGACGTCTGGAAGCGCGCGCCCGACGATCACACTCATGGCGTAATCGAGGTAGGAAGAGCGCATCTCCTGATCGAGATCGCGCTCCTCGATGCGATCCACGATCGCTTCGGAGTTGACGTCCTTGGATTCGTCTGCCATCAGCTACCTGCCCCCAGCGTGAGATCTAGACATCGAGGAACCCGACGTCGCGTGCGTGTTTTTCGATGAACAGGCGACGCGGTTCGACGTTGTCACCCATCAACTCCGAGAAGGTACGGTCGGCAACCGCAGCATCATCCATCCGGACACGCTGCAGGGTCCGGGTACCGGGATCCATCGTCGTTTCCCGGAGCTGTTCCGCGTTCATCTCGCCGAGACCCTTGAATCGCTGCAGCTGAACGCCCTTGCGCCCGAGGTCGATGACGGCGCGCCGGAGTTCCTCGAAGGACCCTGCCTCGATCTCCTCATCCTCGAGCGCCGCGGCAAACGGAGGCGAGCCGATCTGGCTGACGAGCGCGGTCTGTGCGGCGACCAACTCCTTGAACGCGGGTGCCTCGAACAACCCTTTGGTGAGCGTGTGCTCCCTGGTCAAACCGCTGCGCTCTTCGGTACCGGTTACCACTATCTCACTTGCGGAGGATTTGACCACCTTCGTGGTGAACGGCTGATCCTTGGCCGGCTTCGCTTTCAGCACCTTGAGGGCGGCAGGCATGGTCTTGGCACCTGCGCTCAGGACCTGCGAGGCAGCCAGGAAGTCGATCACGTCGGAACCGAAGTCGCCCCTCAAAGCTGCTGCCCAGGCGTCGTAGGCCTTGATCTGGCGGTTGAACTCCTGCCAACGCTTGATGCCCAGTTTCTTCTGCTTTCCCCCTGCATCCATGATCTGGATCTGATCGAGTTTGTCGGCCAATAGCAGTTCCTCGAGCTCAGACTCACGCTCGATGTAGACCTCCTTCGAACCCTGCTTGACCTTGTAGAGCGGGGGCTTGGCGATGTAGACGAAACCCCCGTCGATCAACCGGGGCATCTGTCGATAGAGGAAGGTCAGCACGAGAGTCCGGATGTGCGCTCCGTCGACATCTGCGTCGGTCATCAGGATCACCTTGTGGTACCTGGCGTCCTCGATGGAGAAGTCATCCTGGACACCCGTGCCGATGGCCGTGACCAGGGCCTGGATCTCGTTGTTCGAGAGCACCTTGTCGATTCGACTCTTCTCGACGTTGATGATCTTCCCCCGCAAGGGGAGGATCGCCTGCGTATTGCGGTCGCGGCCCTGCTTGGCCGATCCACCGGCCGAATCACCCTCGACGATGAACAGTTCCGCGTCGGCAGGGTCCTTGACCGAGCAATCCGCCAACTTGCCGGGGAGTGTGGAGTTCTCGAGAGCCGACTTTCGCCTGGTCAGATCGCGAGCCTTGCGGGCAGCATCGCGGGCCCGGGCTGCCTCGACAGCCTTGGTGACGATCTTCCGCGCATCAGGAGGATTCTCCTCGAGGAACTCTGCGAGACCCTTGTTCACGACCTCCTTGACGAGCCCTTCGATCGGGGGGTTGCCGAGCTTGGTCTTGGTCTGACCCTCGAACTGGGGATCGGCCAACTTGACCGAGATGACTGCCGTCAGTCCCTCACGGATGTCCTCACCACTGAGATTCGCATCCTTCTCCTTCAGCAGACCGTTCGATCTCGCGAGACTGTTCAGCGTCCGGGTCAGGGCTGACTTGAATCCCGACAGGTGCGTGCCACCCTCATGCGTGTTGATGTTGTTGGCGAAGCTGAAAGCGGACTCCGTGTAGGAGGAGTTCCACTGCATGGCGACCTCCACCTGTCCGTCGTCGGACTCACCTTCGAAGTAGACGATCTTTCGATGGATGGGGTCCTTCGTCTCATTCAAGTGCTTGACGAAGTCGGCTATTCCGCCCTTGTATTCGAACTCGACCGTCTGACCGCTTCCCCGTTCGTCGGTCAACTCGACCCTCAGGCCCCTGGTGAGGAACGCAGTCTCACGCAGTCGCTCGAGCAACACGGCGTAGTCGTACTCGACGGTCTCGTAGATCTCAGGATCTGGATGGAAGGTCACGGTGGTGCCGGTCCCCTTGACCGCCCGGCCCTTCTTCAACTTGGCCTTCGGGACACCGCGCTCGTAGTCTTGCTCCCAGACGGCTCCGTCACGGCGAACTTCGAGGTGGAGTTTCTCCGAGAGCGCGTTCACGACCGAAACTCCGACGCCGTGAAGACCGCCCGAGACCTTGTAACCACCGCCGTCTCCGAACTTCCCACCTGCATGGAGGGTGGTCAGCACGACCTCGGCAGCGGCCTTCTTCTCCTTCGGATGCATGTCGACGGGAATGCCTCTGCCGTCGTCGGTGACCGTGATGCTGTTGTCGGGATGGATGGTGACCGAGACCTTCTTGCAGTGGCCGGCGATAGCCTCGTCGACCGAGTTGTCGACCACCTCGTAGTCGAGGTGGTGCAGGCCGCGAGAGCCGGGCGATCCGATGTACATACCGGGACGCGTGCGGACCGCTTCGAGCCCCTCGAGTACGGTGATGTCGGAGGCGCCGTAATCACCCTTGCCCTTCTTGGGCTTGGCCGAGGCGGCTTTGCCTTTCGTTGCACGCTGCGGTTTGCTGGCCACTCAGCCCCTCTCGATCGGATGGTGGGAGGCCGCGGCCTGGGCGCCCGGCGCCATGAGCACGGGCATACACGGGTAGCGACCGATCAACTTGAGGACGACTCTACCAGTCGCATCTGGTGGAACCTCGCCATATGGAGTCGAATTCCCTGCAAATTACGAATGAAACGTGTGTCGGTACGCGGACGCATCACGCCTGATCGTCCGTCACGACGAATCGAAGTTCGGTTGGTGTATGCGCGGGATCACCGATCTCCGCTCTCAGCCTTTCCAACAGATCGACCTGCATCATCGTGAGCTGCTGGGACCAGACCGAACTCTCACAAACCACGGTAAGGACGCCATCGTGAGCCCTCACCGGGATACAGCGGTCAGCGATCCGATCACCCACCGCCTTGCGCCAGGAAGTCTGGACAGACCCGAGAGGTGTGGAGGGAGCGAGGGAGGCCGTCAACCGACCAAGGGGCACACCTATTCTCTCTGGCTGCTTGCGCGGGGCCATGATTCAGGCGGCCTCCGCCACCGAGGGGGAATCGGACCCGGTGTCCACGCGGCCAGCCTCGACCCGATACGAGGTACTGCTCGACGCCAGCGCTTCCGAGGGAACCTGGGAAAGATCTGTGGCGGTCACCACGACCTGGCCTCCGGATACAGCAGCCCCTATCAGCAACTCGCGGCGACGAGGATCCAGTTCGCTCATCACGTCATCCAACAGCAGGAGCGGAGCCGCCCTGCCGGCTCCGGCCAACGCTGCGCGCTCACCGAGCAGTAACGCGAGGACCGCTGCGCGTTGCTGACCCTGAGACCCGAATTGCTTGAGGGCCCTTCCCTCCGCCTCTACATGCAGATCATCGAGGTGGGGGCCGTACATGACGTAAGCACGTCCTGGATCCTCTGCGCGCAACTCGGCCAGACGCAAGCGGATCGACTCTTCATCCCCTCCAGCCCGAGTCTTGTAGGAAACGTCTGGCTCGATCAGTCCGAGGGTGGTAGCGGCCTCGCGGAAATGCGGAGCAAGACTATCGATCGCTGCTCGACGTGAAGCGACCAGAGGTTGCGCATCTGCAGCCAGACGGGTGTCCCACACTTCGAGTTCGGCAACCGGGATTTCTCCTGCCCTCACCCGTCTCAGCTGCGCGTTGCGTTGGGCAAGCGTCCTTCCATACCGTGCACGGAAATCTGCCTGCGAGGGGGACAGGGACCCGGCCACCTGATCTGCCAATGCCCGTCGGTGAGCTGGAGGGCCCTTGATGGTCTGGAGATGATCCGGATGGAAGAGGACGACCCTCGGCAGAGGTACAGATGCGGTCGGAGCTGCTCCGTCCAGGAGGTTCCGCCGCTGACCCGACCGATCCAGAGAGGCGAGTGTCTTGTGCATGGTGCCGGTCCGATCCGAGAACTCGACCTCTACCCGTGCGCTCTCCTCGTCGAAGCCGATCGAATTCTTGATCGTGCCGGAGCGCATCGAGGCTCCTGTGAGCCCGAAGTGGAGCGCATCCAGCAGATTGGTCTTACCCGCGCCATTCGGCCCATGGAACACGGTCAAGTTGGGATCTATGGGGAGCGACAACTCCCCGACCAGGTTGCGGTAACCCCTGGCCTCCAACGAGGCGATCATCGAAGCCTCAGTCGTTGAGTCGGATCGGCATGACCAGATAGCTGAAGTCGTCCCCAGCTGAAGGTTCGAGCAAGCCCGGCCTCAGTGGTGAGATCAACTTGAAGACGATCTCGTCCTCCTGGATGCTCTCGAGCCCTGCACGCACGAAATCAGGGTTGAATCCGACCTCGAGAGCCTCACCCTGGAACGAAACGGGCATGGACTCCTTGGCGTCACCGAGGTCCTGCGTCTCTGCCGAGATCGTCAACTCGCCCTCGGAGAAAGAGAGTTTGAGTGCGGCGTTTCTCTGCGCGAGTTGAGATACCCGTCTCACCACATCGAGCAACTCCTCGCGGTTCAGATTCACCTCGTGGTCGAACTTGTCGGGTATCAGTTGCTTGTAGTTCGGGAACTGGCCATCGATCAGTCGAGATGCGAGGCGAGTACCACCGCAACCGAATACCGCTTGATTCTCTCCCAACCAGAGTTGGAGCTCAGCGTCTTCGCCAGCCGCTTCGATCAGACGTGAGAGCTCGCGCAAGGCACGAGCGGGAACGTTGGCTTCGATTTGAGCAGAGACTGCGGTCGAGAGCTTCGTGGTCTTGACGGCGAGCCGATAGGAATCCGTCGCGACCATCGTGAGTGAATCGGCTTCGGCGGTCATGAAGACACCGGTGAGCACAGGCCTACCCTCATCGGTGGACGCGGCGCCTGCAACCCTTCCGATGGTCTCGGAGACAGCCTGCGCATCCAGCGATACAGGGTCTCCGGACGAATCCGGGAACTTGGGGAAATCCTCGGACTGCAAGAGACGCAGATGGAAGCTCGACGACCCCGCCTTGATCTCGAGGTCCCCTTCCGGCTCCCTGGTCGCGAGGGTCACATCTCCGTCAGGGAGGGTCTTGGAGACGTCGGCCAACAGCCGTCCCGGAACCAGAATCGATCCGGGCAACTCGACTTCCGCGCCGAGAGAGAGTTCGAGAGAGATCTCCGCGTCGGTTGCCCTCACCACGGTCCCGTCAGAACCCGCGTCCAACAAGACCCCGGAGAGTGCTTGGAGTGCACTACGAGTCGAGGTCGCTCTCGCGGTAACGGAGAGGGCATCGACTAGTTCGCGTTTGGTGGTTTTGAGTTTCATTTCAGGTCCCTATTCAGATTTCCATGTTCAGTTGTAATAGGGATGTGGATAGCGTGCGAAATTGTGGAGAAGGTGGATTGTTTCACTCTGTTCGGTCACGGTCTATCTGGCTCGAAGCTCGGATCTGCATTTCTCTACGAGGTCTGCGAACTCGTGGTCCGTCTGTACCCTGGAATCGATTCGATTTATTCCATGGATGACGGTGGAGTGATCCTTCCGGCAGAAGGCTGAGGCAATAGCGGGCAATGACATGGCGGTGAACTCACGGGCTAGCGTCATCGCCACTTGCCGAGCACTGGATACCCTTTCCGACCGCTTGGAGGAATCGAGGTCCTCGAGAGAAACCGAGAATCGTTCGGACACGAGCGATTTGATCTGGTCGATCGTGACTACCGACCTGTCCTCGAATTCCCGCTCGAGTTCGGCCGTTCCGAGGACAGTCTCCACCAGCTCCGGTGTCAGCTCCCCACCTCCCAGCGACGCTCTGGCCATAACGCGTGTCAAGGCACCCTCGACTGCCCGGATACTCGCAAGGGAGTAATCGGCGAGGACCTCGGTCGTCTCCGGAGAGAGTTCGATCTCTTCGGCGGCAGCGAAGGTCTCGAGGAACGCTCTTCTGGTGGCGAGGTCCGGCTGGTCTATGTCCACCACCAGACCCCATTCGAATCTCTCCCGTAAGCGGTCGGCAAGGGTGGACAACTCGCTCGGCATCCGGTCTGCCGAGAGGACGATCTGTGACCCGACGAGGTGGAGGGCGTTCAAGGTGTGGAAGAACTCGTCAGCGGTTCGTGCCTTTCCCTCGAGGAACTGGACATCGTCGATCAAGAGGACGTCCACTCGTCGGTAGCGGTTCTTGAACTCCTCGATTCCGCGAGTCTGAACCGCCTGGATGAACTCGGCGGTGAAACTCTCAGCCGTGGTGGAATGGATTTTCAGCTCGGGGTTGTTGCGGTCGATGTAGTCGGCAATCGCTCCGAGAAGATGGCTCTTTCCGAGACCCGGGTTCCCATGCAGGAAGAGAGGGTTGTAGGCCTCCCCCGGCGCCTCGGCTACTGCCAACGCAGCACCGTGCGCGATCCTGTTTCCAGGCCCGATCACGAACCTCTCGAAGGTCTGTCGATCTCGCTGTCGAGGAATTGCCGAGTCGGAGAACCCCGCTCCCTGCGCTGCCGAAGGGACCTGGCTCTCTCTCTGGACCAGCCGTATCTCGCTTACCCGGCCCCCGAGTTGGCGGAGCGATCTGGCGAGCAGATCCTCGTAACGACGATCCACCCAGGCGATCACGTGATTCGGCCCAGTGAGGTAGAGGACGTCGTTGCTCATCCGGAGTGGTTCCAGCTGCGAGAACCAGAGGTCGAAAGTCGAGCGACCGGCCATGGTCCGCAGATCCGCCTTCAGGATCGACCATGCCTCCTGAGGCTCGAGGGGAGCGAGTCTCTCCTCCATCTCTGGTCCCGTCTGGGATGAATCTCGAATTTCCGACCCCTTCGGTTTCACTCGACGCTTCCGGACTAGTCCCGCGACCTCCGCGGGCGCGGAATCATATTCAGGACCGGGGCTCTGTCCGGGGTCGGAACCCCTCCTGCCCCGCACCGAGCGGGAAAAACCTCCCTGGAGCGATGTGGATGACTGCCCTCCCGCCGCCGTTGGCTGTTGCGCGCCTATACTCGGCATTCGCACGAGCGGTGTCGAATTCGATCTGTCGATCAGTATCGAGTGGCGGTGACCAAACTCAATGAAGCGGACCTACCAACCCAAGAAACGCAAGCGCTCCAAGACACACGGTTTTCGCGTGCGGAGTTCTTCCCGCGGAGGAAGGGCGATACTCAAGCGGCGACGCAAGAAGGGTCGCCGCCGGCTCTCCGCCTGATCTTGACTGCGGGCAGGAAGCAGTCTCGCCGTGGTCGACTCTCTCGCAGCGCGGACTTCGATCGGGTCTATCGCTCGGGCGAGTCGAAGGGGAACCGCTTTCTGGTGTTGCACGTGTTCCCCCGCAGCACGGATGCGGAGGGTCCGCCAAGGCTGGGCATATCCGTCGGCAAGAAGGTGGGCAACGCAGTGCGTCGCAACCGCGTCAAGCGTGTGATCCGCGAGGAATTCTGGGCGCTCGAGGCGCGGGTTTCCGACGCCTCGGACTATGTGGTCGTCGCCAGGCCCGATCTGGGTAACCTGCTTGATTCCGAGGGTTCGCAGGCTGTGCGTGCCCAGATCGAAGCACTCCTCCCGTCGTCCACCAGTCAGGAAGGAACCGTTTAGCGTGAAACGCGCGCTTCTCCTATTGCTCGGCGTCTATCAACGCTGGATCTCCCCCGCCTTTCCACGCCGCTGCAAGTACGAGCCGACCTGCTCCCGCTACGCAGTCGAGGCTGTGAGTGAGCTCGGGCCGCTGAAGGGGTCGATTCTCGCTTCCTGGCGTCTCCTTCGATGCAATCCGCTCAGCAACGGAGGTATCGATGACGTTGCCGACCGCACCCTCTTCCGGGCTGATAGACCCCGCAACTCGTGCGGTCATGGCCCGTCAGGAGCGCCCGTCAGATGATTCCCGTCGCGGACATCATCGCGGACATCCTCTCACCCCTCATCGAGGTGGCGAATGCAGTCCTGCTCTTCTTCCACGACACGGTCGGTCTCTCGTGGGGCCTCTCGATCATCGGCCTGACCTTCCTCACCCGTGCGCTGATACTCCCGCTGTCGGTGAAGCAGATCCGCTCGATGCGGGCGCTGGCGGCGCTCCAGCCCCAGATCAAGGAGATCCAGGAGAAGTACAAGGACGACCGCGAGCGTCAGCAGCGCGAGATGATGCGGATCTACCAGGAGAACAACGTAAATCCCTTCGCGTCGTGTCTGCCGTTGCTGCTCCAGATCCCCGTGTTCCTCTCACTCTTCTACCTGCTGCGCAGCGACACCTTCCAGGAGGAGATCTACGCCACCGGCAACCCGGGCTTCCTGTTCATCCCGGATCTGACGGAGAAGGCCGTGGGGATCGATCTGGTCATCCTGCTCGTTCTCTACGCAGGTACCTCCGTGATCGCAGGCCTGATCATGACCGGAACCACCGCGAGCAGACAACAGAGGTTCATCACGTTGGGTTTGCCGTTGTTGTTCATCCCCTTCGTGATCGGCTTCCCTGCCGGTGTCCTCGTCTACTGGATCGCGACCAACTTCTGGACCATGGGTCAGCAGGCAGTGGTCAAGGTCTTCTTCCCTCCGCCCCCACAACCCACGCCTGAGGAGATCCGCGCCGCGAAGCCGCCACCTCCGCCCCCGAAGAAGAAGAGTCGGAACCGGTGAACGCCCACCCTCCCCTCACGCCTAGACTCGGATCTCCGCATGCCTGAACCCGCCACACCCCCGTTGCCCGATGATCCGGCAGGTCGAGTCGAGGTCATCCTCCAAGCGGTTGCTGCTGCCCTTGGCCTGGACGAGACCGTCACGGTGACCGAGACCGATGACGAGATACGCGGCGTGATCGGAGGGGAGGAGGTCGGTCTCCTGATCGGTAAACACGG
>JBJTBI010000141.1:0-2880 GCA_046091265.1 bacterium | reverse complement strand
CGAGCAGCGAGACTGCCACCTCGGCCGCCGCGAGATGTCTCCGGAACTTTAGGCTTTTGACGATCTCCCCGGAGTTGCCCTCATAAGGGCCGGCGACGCGGACACTGGAGACACCACCAGGCCCTGCCTCGATCACCGGTTCGTACGTTCCGGTGCGAGCGAGGCAGGAACCGCAGAGATCACGGTGAATCTGCGACGAAGGCTGGCCGCAGAGCAGGCATGCCGGTGGGACCGCTAGCGAGAAGAGTGCGGCGAGCCCTCGGGCGCTGGCATCGGTGAGCATCGCCCGAGCAAAGCCGAGGAGCGCGAACGGCTGACCTGAGTGCGTAACGAAAGCGTGACTTCGGCTGCTACCGGTCTAGACCGAAGATCTCGCCCGAGATGGTGGAACCCGCTTCGACCTTCGATCCCGGCAGCACGACCGACTCGCGGATCGTCACCCCCTCACCGATCGAGACGCCGTCTCCGATGGCGGTGGGTCCATGAACCTCACAGTTGCTGCCGAAGCGGACGCCTTCGCCGATCAGGATCGGGGGGTCCAGCCTCGCCTCGGCGAGATTCGGCTCACCGACGATGCGGATCCCCTCCGAGGCCCGCTCACCGGGCAGATCCACCCGCACCAGACCGCGCAGAGCGTCCTGATTGCTGGCCAGGAGTTCGTCGAGCGATCCGATGTCGTTCCAGTAGTCGGTGATCTCGTGGGCGCGCATCTCGGCGTCGCCTGCGAATAGCGCAGGGAATACATCCATCGCCCAGTCCACGAACCCGTCCGGCTGGTCGTCGGGACCGGCGGGACTCTCGTGGTCGGCAGGCGGGAAGTGATCGAAGATCGAGTTGTCGAATACGTAGATCCCACAGTTAGCGAGGTTCGAGAGTTCATCGCCGGGAGAGGGCTTCTCCTGGAACCCCTCGATCAGCCCATCGCCATCACCGCTGCCATCGGTGACGATCACCCCGAACTCGGACGGGTCATCGACCTGTTTGCAGGCAAGCGTGGCAACGGCGCCCGACTTCCTGTGCGCCTCGACCAGAGCGGACAGATCCACATCGGTCAGCGCGTCACCGGAGATGACGCAGAAACAGTCGTCTCCACCCGAGGTGAGGAACTCCGCAGCCTTGACGACTCCGCCGGCAGTTCCGAGCGGTGCTGGTTCCTCACTCCATTCCAGGCTTACGCCGTACTCCGATCCGTCGCGGAAGGCGTCACGCATCGCCTCTGGCAGATACGAGATATTGGCGATCACCTCGCCCACGCCGTGGCGCTCGAGCAAGGCGAGGATGTGGCCCATCACCGGCCGGTTCGCCACCGGCGCGAGCGGCTTGGGGATCAGGTCGGTCAGCGGGCGGAGGCGGGTGCCGAATCCGGCAGCCAGGATCATCCCCCGCATCGGCTCAGGTTCCCTGATCCCAGGAGGCCAGATACTTGGCCTGGACCTCGGTCAGCTCATCGATGTGCACTCCGAGCGCTGC
Source organism: bacterium (assembly GCA_046091265.1). Classification (GTDB taxonomy): domain Bacteria; phylum Actinomycetota; class Thermoleophilia; order Solirubrobacterales; family 70-9; genus CAIUSP01. The sequence goes on along the minus strand of JBJTBI010000141.1, from coordinate 1,410 downwards.
GAGCTTATGGCGGGCGATCATCGCATCGACATCCTCCGGCACCGGGTAGACCTTCTTCTCGAGGTCGGCGGCGTTTTGCACCATCCACTCCGATGCGAGGGCCTGATTGGCGAAGCTCATGTCCATCACCGCAGCCGGGTGACCTTCGGCGGCGGCGAGATTGACCAGACGTCCGTCGGCGAGCATGAATATCTCGCGCCCGTCCTCGAGCTTGTGCCCGGTCACATGGGGCCGCGCCTCGAAGGTCTCGGCGGTCATCGCATCGAGCTCGCCCTTGTTGATCTCGACATCGAAGTGTCCGGCATTGCAAACGATCGCCCCGGACTTCATCTCGGCGAACATCTCGCCTGCGATTGCGTCGCGATTCCCGGTGACCGAGATGAACACATCGCCGCGCTTGGCCGCATCGAGACCGGTGGTGACCTCGAAGCCGTCCATCACCGCTTCGAGCGCCCGCACCGGATCGACCTCGCAGACGATCACGTGAGATCCGTGACCCTTCGCGCGCATCGCCACGCCCTTCCCACACCATCCGTAGCCGATCACGACCACGGTCATGCCGGCGAGCAGGACATTGGTCGCGCGGAGGATCCCGTCGAGCGTCGACTGACCGGTTCCATAGCGGTTGTCGAAGAAGTGCTTGGTGTCGGCGTCGTTGACGGCGACGATCGGGTAGCCGAGCTTGCCCTCCTCCTCCAGAGCCCGAAGTCGGATTACGCCGGTGGTGGTCTCCTCGGTTCCACCGATCACGTGCTCGAGCAGATCGGTGCGGTCGCTGTGCAGGACCGAGACGACATCGGCTCCGTCGTCCATCGTGATCTGCGGCTTGCGCTCGACGGCTTGCGTGATGTGGCGGTAATAAGTGTCGTTGTCCTCACCGTGGATCGCGTAGACCTCGGCGCCGTAGCGATCGACCAGGGCAGCGGCGACATCGTCCTGGGTGGAAAGCGGGTTGGAGGCGCAGACGGCGACGTCGGCGCCGCCCGCGATCAGGGTGCGGACGAGGTTCGCAGTCTCGGTGGTGACGTGAAGACAACAGACCATGGTCACCCCATCGAACGGCTTGGACTCGGAGAACTCCTCCTTGATCCTGCGCAGCACCGGCATGTGGCGCTCCGCCCACTCGATCCGCTTCTGACCGTCCTCGGCGAGACCGATATCGGCGATGTCGTGATTCTTGGCACTTGCTTCCAAGGGATTTCTCCTGTTCGACGGGCGCGAGTGAACCGCACGCGGTGGACTGACGATTGCTGTGGGCAAGAATAGGCGCCCCGTGGACCGCCCGCCTGCTGCCCCCACGGACGCGTCGTTGCCGCCCACGCATCCGGGTAAGTTGCGCTGATGGAGGAGAAGCTGAGGGTGAAGAAGGGCTGCTCGATCCCGATGTCCGAGATAGAGGTCCGGGCTTCT
>JBJTBI010000140.1:0-16966 GCA_046091265.1 bacterium | reverse complement strand
CGGGGTGACCTGCACGCGATCGTGGAGATCCGGGTGCCGAAGAAGCTCAATCGCAAGCAGCGTGAGGCAGCCCGACGTCTGGCTGAGGAACTCGAGTGATCCGGCTCTCCGTGAGGTGTTCGCCGGACCAAGCCGACGAGGTCCTGCTCGCCATGCTCGATCTGGCTCCGAACGGTGTCGAGGAGGAGCGCGGCCCAGACTTCGCCGAGTTCGCGATCTACGGCGTACCCGGAGAGGTTCCGGATCTGGGTGAGATAGAGGCAGTCACCGGTGGAGGCCGCAAGGTCGAGGTCTCAACGACCGAGGTTCCCGATGACTGGGCGGATCGCTGGACTGATTTCCACCGACCGGTTGTGATCGCCGACCGCCTGCGGGTTCGACCGTCGTGGTTCGAAGCCACAGAGGGTCAGATAGATGTCGTCGTGGACCCCGGAATGGCCTTCGGTACCGGCGCTCACTCGACCACGCGCTTGTGTCTGGAGATGCTCGTCGCACTAGCCGATGCCGGCGAAGCGGAAGGGCCACTCTCGGATTGGGGCACCGGCTCGGGTGTCTTGGCCATCGCAGCCGCAAAGCTGGGTTGGTCTCCCGTTCAGGCCTCGGATCGCGAGCCTGCCTCGCTGGAGGCAGTCGAGCGGAACGCATCGGCGAACGGGGTCGAGATAGATCTTCATCAGTCCGATGTTCGAGAGCAAGCCCCACGAATCGCGAGGACGGTGGTGGCGAACCTGACCGCTCCGTTGCTCGAGATATGTGCAGGTGCGGTGGAGGAGCCACCAGAGGTGTTCATATGCTCCGGCATGTTGCATCGTGAGGTCGATGCGGTCTCTGCGGCCTTCGCCGCCGCAGGTCTCGAGGAGACCGAACGCCGTCGAGAGGGTGAATGGTCAGGTCTCATGATGCGGGTATCGTCCCGATGATGAATTTCCTCGCTGCAGTCTCGGGAGCGGAGATCGGGACTTCGATCCATGTGATCGGAGCGATCGCAGGAGTCGGGCCTCTGTTCGTGCAGCCGCTCCTGATGCCATATCTGCGCAAGCGCGAACCCGCTTCGATCGGAGGCGTTATGGTCGCGATGCTCTGGATCAACCGAGTCTTGGTCACCCCGGGCCTGACCATCCTGCTGGTCGCGGGCCTCTATCTGGTGGGCAATGGACAAGGTGAGTTCTCCGAGCCTTGGATCTCTTTCGGGTTGGCAGCCGTGATCGTGATGCTGGGCCTCGTTGGCGCGGTGATGATGCCGCGCCTCAGACGAGGCGCTGAGCTGGCCGAGTCCGGCCAGGCCACCGGTGAGGAGTTCTCCCGTAACTCGCGAATACTCGGGTTCGCCTGGTGGGGCTGCGTGCTGCTTTCGGTCATCGCCGTGTTCCTGATGTACATCCAGCCCACTTAGGGCCTCTCGTGATCTCCTCCGGCCCGGTTAAGGGCTCAACTCGACCACAGGCGGGGCTCCCGATCGCGATGTTCGACTCCGGGGTGGGGGGCTTGACGGTCTTGCACGAGTGTCTGGTAAGTCTCCCGACCGAGCACTTCCTCTATCTCGGAGACGACCTCCGGTTTCCCTACGGGGCGTTGAGCCAGGAACAGTTGAAGCAGAACGTCCGCACGATCACCTCTTACCTGCTCGACCGGGGCACGAAGCTCATCGTGATCGCCTGTAACTCTGCGGCCTCGGCCGGATTGGCTGCAGCTCGAGAGATCGCGGAGCCTCGCGGGGTGGAGGTTGTCGCGGTGATCGAACCCGAGGCAGAGGTTGCGGCTGCAGTCACGGACTCGGGTCGGGTCGGCCTCCTGGCTACGCCCGCGACCGTGAGGAGTGGGTCCTATCTACGCGCGCTTGCCGCGCAACACCGGCCACTCACGGTCACCGAGGTCGAGGCACCCGATCTGGCAGCGGTGATCCAGCGGGGATTTCCGTTCGATCGGAACGTGGTCGAGATGGTCCGCTCGTACTGCGAGCCCTTGAAGCGCGCAGGGGTCGACACCGTGATCCTCGGTTGCACCCACTACCCGTTGGTCGCACCGATGCTCCAGCGGAGCCTCGGGCGGGATGTGAGGTTGGTGACCGGGGGACATGCGATCGCCGCAATGTGCCAGCGGGTGCTCGCCGAGCGAGATCTGACCGCCACCAGCAAGCGCGAGGGCGATTACTCGTTTCTCTGCACAGGTGACCCGGAGGCCTTCACGGAGCTCGGCACGCGCTTCCTGCAGATGCCGCTGGGGGAGGTCGAGCAGGTCGTGTTGCCCTAGCGGGTGTCCCGATGGCTACCCTACGCCCGATGGGAGAAATCCTCGAAAAAGTGCAGTCGGACGTCAAGGAGGCGATGCGCGAGAAGGATCGTGATCGCCTCACGACCCTGCGCATGATCGCCGACCAACTCCAGCAGGACGAGAAGATGGGCGACGGTGACGAGGTCGCCGTACTGCAGCGCGAGCGCAAGCGTCGCCTCGATGCCGCGAAGGCCTATCGCGACGGGGACCGAATCCCGCAGGCCGACGCAGAGGACTCAGAGGCGCGTTTGATCGAGTCGTATCTCCCTGAGCAGCTCTCGGATGACGAACTCGGATCTCTGGTCGACGAGGCGATCTCGGAGACAGGCGCAACCGAACAGAAGGACATGGGAGGCGTGATGAAGGCGCTGATGCCCAAGGTCGCGGGTCGAGCCGACGGCTCCCGTGTCAGCGAAGCGGTACGCGAACGACTTGGCTCGTAGTCAACTGACCATCGACAATTCGATCGCCGCCGAGCTCGCGGGGTCACAGGATGCGACGCTCCGCGAACTGGAGGGCCAGTTGGGATGCGAGTTGTTCCTGCGAGGCAACGTACTCACCCTCGAGGGCGATGAAGGTCAAGTCCGAGCTGCGGAGGAAGTGGTGGGAGAGTTGGTGGGCCTGGTCGAGAACGGGTACGAGTTGGTCCCCGAGACGATCGATTCGGTTACCGGAGCATTGCGTCAGGACGTGAGTCCTTCGGAGGTGCTCGAGGGTGTGGTCTGGGAGCACCGAAACGTCCGGGTCGCTCCGAAGACGGTCAATCAGAAGCGCTACACGGACTCGATCCGCGAGAACACGGTCACCTTCGGGATCGGTCCGGCGGGCACGGGAAAGACGTTCCTCGCGGTTGCGGCAGCCGTTGCATGTCTGTCACGCGGAGATGTGAGCCGAATCATCCTCACCCGTCCTGCGGTCGAGGCCGGAGAGCGCCTCGGATTCCTCCCCGGTGATATCCAGGCCAAGGTAGACCCCTATCTCCGCCCCCTCTTCGATGCGCTCTACGACATGCTCGATCCGGAGCGGGTCAACTCCTACTTCGAACGCGGCACGATCGAGGTCGCACCACTCGCCTTCATGCGAGGCCGAACGTTGAACGACTCCTTCGTGATCCTCGATGAAGCCCAGAACACGACACCCGAGCAGATGAAGATGTTCCTCACCCGCCTCGGATTCGGCTCGAAGATGGTGGTGACCGGCGACGTAACCCAGATCGACCTCGGAGACGAATCGCAGTCGGGGTTGGTCCAGGTTGGCGAGATCCTCGATTCGGTTCCCGATGTCAGTTTCATCCGCTTCGGCGGCGATGACGTGGTCAGACACCGTCTGGTCCAGCGGATCGTCGAGGCCTACGGACGCTTCTCCGAGCGTCGTAAGGGGAAGCGATGAGCATCGACTTGAGTGACTGCCCCGAGGAGTTGCAGGAGGCTGTGGCGGCCGCGCTCTCAGCGGCGGGCGTCACGTCGGGCCATGTGGGAGTCGAGATCGTGGCCGAAGGGAGGATGCGGACCCTCAATTACGCCCATCGCGGGGTGGATGAAGCCACCGACGTGCTCGCCTTCCCGATCGACGATGAGAGCCCGGAAGGCGATGTGCCGCGAGAGATGGGCGATGTCTTCATCTGTCCGGACCATGCAAGTGATGTGATCGAAGCGGCCGTGCACGGCACGCTCCATCTCTGTGGCTACGACCACGAGACAGACGGCGGTGAGATGCTCGCGCTGCAGGCAGAGATCCTCGCCGGTCTGGACGGCGCCGGCGGGCACCGTTGAGCAGGGCTGGCTTCGTCGGACTCGCCGGTCGGCCCAACGTAGGGAAATCGACCTTGGTCAACGCGTTGGTAGGTGGACATGTGGCGATCGTCAGCGATCGTCCCCAGACCACCCGCAGAGCGGTGCGGGGAATAGCCACAGACACCTCTGCTGGGTGGCAACTCGTCCTGACCGATCTCCCGGGTGTGCAGCGTCCGCGGGACGAGTTGACCCGTCGGATGCAATCCCGGGTCGAGCGTGAGATATCCGAGAGTGATGTGGTGCTGTTCGTGGTCAGTGCGGATCAGGGGATAGGTCCCGGTGACAGGTTCATCGCCAAGGCACTCCTGTCGGCGAACTCGGGGACGCCGGTCATCTGCGCGGTCAACAAGGCCGACCGGATCGGGCACGCCGAGCTCGTGCCGGTGTTGTCCGACGCAGCCCAGCTCGAAGTCGTGGATGAGATATTCCCCATAAGCGCGAGGACCGGGGATGGCCTCGAGCCGCTGGTCGAGAGGCTCGCCCAACTGGTGCCGGAAGGCCCGATGCTCTATCCGCCTGATCAGACCTCCGATCAGCCCAGCGAGATCGCCCTCGCCGAACTGATACGCGAACAGGTCCTGCACCGCACGAGAGACGAGCTACCGCACGCAGTCGAGGTGCAGATAGAGGAGATCTCCTCAGATCAGGACGGACAGGTCGTGGTCACCGCACTCGTCTGGGCCGAGAGCGACACGCAGAAGGCGATACTGATCGGTAAACAGGGTCAGAAGATCAAGGAGATAGGCACAGCCGCAAGGCCCGAGATCGAGCGTGAGATCGGAGGGCCGGTGTACCTGGATCTCCGCGTCCGTGTGCGTGAGCGCTGGAGGAGGGATGAGGGGCTGCTCGATCGTCTCGGTATCGACTGATCCGGATCGGTACCGCTCGTTCAGGCTTCGACGCCCCCGCGCCTACACTGGCCGCGTGAGCAACGAAGGGGGGACTCCCGGGGAAACTGCCACCGGGATCAGCCCGGGAATTGATGCTGCCCGCAGTCTGACTGCCGAGGGGGCGAACGTCATCCCGCTGCGGCGGACCTTCATCGACGACTGCGAGACTCCTGTCTCGGCGCTGCTCAAGCTCCGAGACGAGGGGCCGACCTTCCTGCTCGAGTCCGCTGAGCAGGGCAGGTTGGGCAGATGGTCCTTCCTCGGATTCAGCCCGCGCGCGGTCCTTCGCTGGTCAGAGGGAGAGCTGAGCGAATGGGGTGATTCCTACTCGCCCGAAGCAGAGCCCGATCGGGTCAGCGCCGCGCCTGATCCGTACGCGGCGGTGGCCAGCTATCTCGATCGATACCAGGTCGCAGAGCTCGATGATCTCCCTCCGTTCTCAGGCGGAGCTGTGGGCTATTTCGGGTACGACCTCGTGCGGACCGTCGAACCGCTCGGTCCGCCTAATCCCGACCCGGTAGCCGTACCGGACATGGCGCTGATGATCTCCGACGTGATCGTCGCCTTCGACCATCAACGTCACGAGCTCTCGATCCTCGCCAACGCATTCATCGAGGAAGACGGCGGGGTGGAGGGTGCCTGGGAAAGGGCTGCAGAGAGGATCGAGGAGGTTCGTCAGATGCTGCGGAAACCGGTTCCGGAGTTCGGGCCGACGGAACATCCTCCCGCACCGGAGTTCGAATCGAACATGAGTCAGGAGGAGTTCGAATCGAAGGTCGAGAGGATCGTCGAGTACATCAAGGCGGGTGACGCGTTCCAGGTGGTGCCATCTCAACGCTTCTCCGCTCCGACCGAGATCGATGCCTTCTCCATCTACCGGGGGCTGCGAACCGTCAATCCCTCTCCGTACATGTACTTCCTCGACTTCGGGGACTTCCAGATCTCGGGGGCATCGCCGGAGCCCCTCGTCAAAGTCATGGACCGGAGGGTCGAGACGAGACCGATCGCCGGCACCTACGCGCGTTCGGGGGACGATGAGGAAGACCGCCGACGGGCAGAGAAACTCCTGTCCGATCCGAAGGAGAGGGCAGAGCACGTGATGTTGGTCGATCTGGGCAGGAACGATCTCGGACGCGTCAGCGAGTACGGCACCGTGAAGGTGGACGAGTTGATGACCGTGGAGACCTACTCCCACGTCCTCCACATCGTCAGCCGCGTGTCCGGAACCCTCCGTGATGACGTCAGCGCAATGGACGTACTGAAGGCCACGCTCCCGGCGGGGACCCTCTCCGGCGCGCCGCAGGTGCGAGCGATGCAGATCATCGACGAGGTCGAACCGCACAAGAGGGGGCCCTACGGCGGGGCCGTCGGCTACCTCTCGTACACAGGTGACCTGGATGCCGCCATCTACATCCGAACCGTCTTGGTCAAGGACGGGCGGGCGCACGTGCAGGCTGGAGGAGGCACAGTGGTGGATGCCAAGCCGACCTATGAGTACAACGAGTCGGTGACCAAGGCGAAAGCGATCTTCAAGGCGATCGAGCTCGTATCGGACCAGCCGGAGTGGCCATGAGCAGCCCCGAGGTCCTGATCATCGACAACTACGACTCTTTCACCTACAACCTGGTCCAGTGTCTGGGTGAGTTAGGCGCCGCGGTGGAGGTTGTGCGCAACGACGTCGAGAGCGTCGACGACTCTCTGGCTCGAGAGCCGGATCGGGTAGTCGTCTCACCGGGACCGTGCACACCCGACGAGGCCGGTGTCTCGATGGAGATCGTCGAGGCATTCGCTGCGGCAGGCACTCCGGTCCTGGGCGTGTGCCTGGGGCATCAGGCGATCGTCGAAACCTTCGGCGGCCAGGTGGTGCGGGGTGAGCCGATACACGGCAAGGAGTGCGAGGTGGTTCACGATGGAAGGACGATCTACTCGGGTCTGCCCAGTCCGTTGGTCGCAGGTCGCTACCACTCGCTGGTCGCCGATCCGGCATCGATCCCGGACGCGCTCGAGGTGACTTCGACCTTCGGTGAGGTCGTGATGGGCGTCCGGCACCGCGAGCTCCCCGTCGAGGGTGTCCAGTTCCACCCAGAGTCGGTGTTGACGCCACAGGGACCGCATCTGATCCGTAACTTCCTCGAGGGGACTCGCTGATGCCGAACCAGATACTCACCGATGCGATCGACCACCTGTGCGCGGGCGAGAGCCTTCCCACGGAGCAGGCCGCCGCTGCACTGAGGGAGATCATGGAGGGGAGGGGTGACGAGGTCCAGACTGCTGCGCTCCTGATCGCTCTCCGTACGAAGGGAGAAACGGTCGACGAGGTCGTGGGTCTGGCCCGCACGATGCGCGACCTCTCGGAGCGAGTCCACGCCCCGGTGGAGGGGCTGGTGGATACCGCCGGGACGGGCGGCGGCCCGACGACCTTCAACATCTCCACCACCGCTGCGCTGGTTGCTGCGGCAGCAGGTGTACCTATCGCGAAGCACGGCAACCGCTCGGCCACGAGCAGGTCGGGATCTGCCGATCTGCTGGAGGCACTGGGAGTGGCTATCGAGCTCAGCCCCGAGCAGGTCTCGGAGTGCATCCGCGAGGTCGGCTTCGGATTCATGTTCGCGCCACGTCATCACGCCGCCACCCGCCACGTGGTCCCGGTGCGTAAGGCGCTCGGTGTCAGGACCATCTTCAATCTCCTTGGGCCCCTGACGAATCCGGCCGGAGCCCCCCTACAGTTGCTCGGGGTCTCGGATCGGAACTGTCAGGAGATGATGGCCGAGGCACTGATCGAACTCGAGTGCGAGCGTGCTTTCGTGGTCTCGGCGGATGACGGACTTGACGAGTTCTCGATCGCCTCCCCGACGAGGGTGATCGAGGTCGCCGAGGGAGCGACTGTCGAATGGGCCGTCGATCCGACCGAGGTCGGACTCGTTGCGGCCCCGATCGAACGTGTTGCAGGGGGTTCACCCGAAGAGAATGCCGAGGTGACCCGAACCGTATTTGCCGGGGAAACAGGTCCGGCAAGGGAGGTCACCCTCCTCAACGCTGCCGCCGCGGTCGCGCTCGGTGGTCTGGCGGACGATCTCTCGGCCGGGATAGAGGTGGCAGCGAATGCACTCGATTCCGGTGCCGCGGGCGAGCAAATGGAGCAACTGATCGACCTCACGGCTCGCCTATCCGCGGAGACTGACGACTGATGGGCATGATGGATCAGTTCGTCGCGGCGGCCAGAGCGCGTGTCGAGACCCGCAGGTCCGAGACCCCTCTGACCGAGATCGAAGGAAAGATCGAACTCGGCGGCGACGGGCAGCGTCCCTTCAAGGAGGCGCTGACGCGTCCGGGAATCTCCGTGATCGCCGAGTTCAAACGCCGCTCTCCGAGCGCGGGGGATATCCGACCGGAAGCGTCGGTGGCCGAGGTGGCACTTGCCTATGAGCAGGCCGGCGCTGCTGCGATGTCGGTTCTGACCGACGGAGACTTCTTCGGAGGCTCGCTAGCCGACCTCCGTGAAGCACGTAGTTGCTCGGATCTCCCGATCCTCGAGAAGGACTTCGTGGTGGATCCCTACCAGCTGTACGAGGCGAAAGCCAACGGTGCCGATGCCGTGCTCCTGATCGTGGCTGCCCTCGCCGAGGATGATCTCGCTTCTCTCCATCGCGAGGCCAGGGCAATCGATCTCGACTGCCTGGTCGAGGTGCACGACCGAGAGGAGCTCGAGGCCGCGCTCGCGATCGAAGCCGATGTGCTCGGGATCAACAACCGAAACTTGGACGACCTGTCGGTAGATATCGGGACGACTCTCCAGATCGTGACCGAGGTACCCGCCGGGATGACGGTTGTGTCCGAGAGCGGAATCGCGACCCGCGAGACGGTGGTCGAGCTGGATCGAGTCGGAGTGGACGCCGTCCTGGTGGGTGAGGCCCTGATGGCCGGCGGCGAGCCTGGTTCGGCCTTCGCTGCGCTCTTCCCGGGCGAGGAGGGCACGAGCGAGCACAGGTTGCCTTAGCTCCCAGCGTTGCCGGATGATCCCGGCGAGACTGTATTCGGGCGGGGGATGGCGTTGGCTGGCGCTCCGACCGCCTACGCTTTGCCAATGACTGCAGTCAAGATCTGTGGAGTAACCCGATCCGAGGACGCCGAGCTGGCAGCCGAGTTGGGTGCCTGGGCGGTCGGTATCAACTTCTGGCCGCAGAGCCCCCGATTCGTTCCCGGTGATCTGGCGGTCGAGCTCGGAGCGCTGCTAAAGCGACGGACTCAAGTGGTCGGGGTCTTCGTCAACCCGACTCTCTCGGAGGTCGCCAAGGTTGTCGAGGACGCCGGCCTGAACATGGTTCAGTTGCACGGTGACGAAGGGGTCCAGTTCTGCTCGGAGGTGGCACGTAGGACCGGTGCGAAGGTGATCAAGGCCTTCCCGGTCGCGTCTGCGGCCGACGTCCACAATGCGGAGGCATTCCGCACCGACTACCACCTGTTCGACACGCTCGCTCCGAATTCGGTCAGGGGTGGTACTGGCCAGCGTTTCGACTGGGCTCACATGGCCCGCCGTCGTTCCGAGATACCGGCGATCCTCGCCGGAGGGATCGATCCTGAAATCGCTGCCGAGGCGATAGAGGTTGCGCGACCGTTTGCGATCGATGTAGCAAGTGGAATCGAATCCGCTCCGGGGATCAAGGATGCCGTACTGATGCGCGCCCTCTTCGATGCCGCGGGCAGCCGCGAAGCGGTCGCGGAGGCCTGAACGGATGGAGGCCTCCACCAAGACCTCAGACAGCGCCCCGGGCGGCCTGGAGTCCCATTTCGGTGTCTACGGCGGGCGGTTCGTTCCCGAGACTCTGGTCCCGGCTCTGGACCAGCTCTCGGCCGCTTGGCTCGAAGCGAGAGACGATCCTGAGTTCACGGCAGAGCTAGATCGACTGCTGCGTGATTTCGTAGGGCGACCCACTCCCCTCTATCTGGCGGAGAGGCTCTCCGAGCGAGTCGGCCGCGAGGTCTATCTCAAGCGAGAGGATCTTGCCCACACCGGTGCCCACAAGATCAACAACGCGATCGGCCAAGGGCTGCTCGCGAGGAAGATGGGCAAGCGGAGGGTCATCGCCGAAACGGGAGCCGGCCAGCACGGGGTCGCGACCGCTACCGCCTGTGCGCTGCTGGGCCTCGACTGTGCCGTCTACATGGGCAGTGAGGACATTCGGAGACAGGCGCCCAACGTCGAGCGGATGGAGCTCATGGGGACCGAGGTAGTCCCCGTCGATGCAGGAGCACGCACCCTCAAAGAGGCTGTCAGCGCTGCGATCCGTGACTGGGTCTCGAACGTCGAGGACACCCACTACATAATCGGCTCGGCTGTAGGTCCTGCGCCTTACCCGGCTCTCGTTCGGGACCTCCAGCGAGTCATCGGGGACGAGGCGAGGGAGCAGATCCTCACCGTCACCGGATCACTCCCTGCACGTGTCATAGCCTGCGTCGGTGGAGGTTCGAACGCCATTGGGACCTTCGTCCCTTTCCTCGAGGATCCGGTGGAACTGATCGGCGTCGAGGCAGCGGGATCGGGGATCGAATCGGGTAGCCACGGGGCATCGCTGGTCGCCGGCAAGCCGGGAGTCCTCCACGGTGCGATGTCGTCGGTCATCTCGGACTCGGAGGGTCAGATCCTCGAAGCGCACTCTGTCTCCGCAGGTCTGGACTATCCCGGGGTCGGCCCCCAGCACGCTCATCTCCGCGATCTGGAGCGAGCCCGTTACGTGGCAGTAGGGGACGAGGATGCGCTCGCCGCTTTCGGCGAACTCGCTCGCCTGGAGGGCATCATCCCTGCGCTGGAGCCGGCCCACGCTGTCGCCTGGCTGCTCTCCGACGAAGGAAGGGAAGGGGAGCCGGGGTGTGATCTCCTGACCATGAGTGGACGAGGCGACAAGGATCTCGCGGAGGTAGTTCAGAAGATCGGTGGAGGGGCCTGAGTTGGGCGATAGCGGAGGATCGACCTCGGGCAGCGAGGCCGTGGCCAGCGCGTTCGCCCGCGCTGCAGAAGAGGGCCGCGCAGCTTTGATGCCGTACCTGATGGGTGCGTTCCCCGATGTCGCGACCGCGACCGCGGTGGCACACGCCTACATCGATTCAGGTGCGGACCTGATCGAATTGGGTGTGCCTTTCTCCGATCCGCTCGCTGACGGTCCGGTGATCCATGCTGCGGCCACCAGAGCGTTGGACGCCGGGGCGACTCTGGAATCGGTCCTCGAGACATGTCGCGCGGTCTCGTCGAGGATCCCGGTGGTGCTGCTCTGTTACGCGAACATGATCCTCGGAGAGCCTGAGAGGTTCGCCCGCAGGATCGCCGACGCCGGCGCAGCAGGAACGATCGTCCCGGACCTCCCTCTGGAGGAGGCGCACCCGGTCAGGGAAGCCTTCGATTCGGAGGGCCTGGTCCTCGTGCCACTCATCGCTCCCACCACTCCTCCAGATCGCCGCAAGGCGATCGCCGAGCAGGCACGGGGCTTCATCTATCTGGTCTCGTCGACGGGGACCACGGGAGAGAGGGCGCAGATGGCGGATGATCTTTCGGCCCTCGTCTCCGAGGTGCACGCGGTCTCGAAGCTCCCGGTTGCGGTCGGCTTCGGCATCTCGAACACGAAGCAGGTCGAAGAGGTAGGAACCGTCGCAAGCGGCGTGATCATCGGAAGTCGTCTGGTGAGGGCGGTGGAGGAAGCCGACGATCGAGACACCGCTGTGGAGGCGGTTTCCACCGTGGTCGGCGAATCGGTCGACGCCTTGAGGCGTTAGGCTTCGGCACGTGATCATGCCCGTATTCACAGTTCTCGGTGCGATCGTGATGATCGTCGCCTACACCTTCGGTGTTCCCGGTCCGGTCTGCGCCATCCTGTTCCTGGGAGGCGTTTTCACCGGTGCCGTGTTGCAGTACACGCAGCCCATAATCGACTGGATTCGACGCCCGTAAGCGGCAGGCACCGGCCTGATGTCCGCCAAGCGCGAGGGCATCTCCTCTGATTCGGCGCCTGAGGCGATCGGCCCGTACAGTCAGGGCGTCAGCGCCGGTGGGTTCCTCTTCTGCTCAGGACAACTGCCCCTCGACCCCGAGTCTGGAGAGATCGTCTCCGGAGATCTGGCCGAACAGACGAGCCGGTGCCTGCTCAATCTCGAGGCGATCTGTCGTGCGTCGGAGTGTTCGCTGGTCGATGCGGTGAAGCTGACCATCTACACGACGCGTTTGGCGGAGTTCCCCGAGATAAACCGCGCCTACGGGGAGCACTTCAGCGGGGAATCACCGCCCGCACGGGCAACTGTCGGAGTTTCGGAACTCCCACTCGGCGCTTCGATCGAGATAGACGCAACGATCTTCGTCGGCTAGCGGAGGAACTCAGACGATGCCGAGGCGATCGGCGAGAGAAACCATCTCCGGGTTCACCCGCTTCACGCCTGAGGTCTCCGCCAGCGGAACTAGGAGGGTCTCTGCTCCGCGGAGTGCAGCCATCACCCCGAAATCGCCGCTGCGGACAGCTTCGTAGGCGGTATTTCCCAGCCGTGTCGCGAGCACCCGGTCGGTAGCCGTCGGAGAGCCTCCTCGCTGGACGTGGCCGAGGATCGTCGCCCGCACCTCGAATCCGGTTCCGGTGTCGAGCAGGCGCGCGAGTTCTACCGCGATTCCACCGAGACGTTCGTATCCGTAATGGTCTCCGTCTGCGGATATGGTCACGCGCTCGCCTACCCCAGGGGCGGTATGGAGGGTGGCTCCCTCAGCAACTACGACGATGGAGAAGTCCTTGCCTGACTCGTGGCGACGGGTGATCGTCTCGATCAGGTCAGGGACCGTCCGCTGGACCTCGGGGATCAAGACGACATCTGCTCCCGCTGCCAGTGCGGACCACAGTGCGATCCAACCGGAATTGCGTCCCATCACCTCGACCACCATCACACGATCGTGTGACTCGGCCGTGGTGTGCAGGCGGTCGATGGCCTCGGTGGCGATCTGCACCGCTGTATCGAAACCGAAGGTCAGGTCGGTCCCGACCACGTCGTTGTCGATCGTCTTGGGAACCCCGACCGTCGGCAATCCATGTTCGGCCTCGAGCCGACGCGCTACCTCCATCGAGTGTTCACCCCCGATCACGATGACTGCCTCGAGGGCCTCTCGCTCGATGGTCTCTCGGACCGCATCGACTGCCTCCTCACGAAAGGGGTCGAAGCTGGAGGCTCCCAGAATCGTGCCGCCCTGCGCGATCGTTCCATCGACCTCCTCCGGTCCGAGGTGTTTGAGATCCGGCTCGACGAGTCCGCTGAAGCCGTGGCCGACGCCGACCACTTGGTTGCCGTCAGTATGCGCAGCCAGGACGAGTGCCCTGATGGCGGCGTTCAGACCGGGACAGTCACCGCCAGCGGTTAGGACTGCGAGCTTCATCCAGGCGAGTCTAGTCTCGCGTGGGCCCAGTCAAGGGAGAGTTGCCTTCAGCCACGCTCCGATCTCGGGGAGGAGATCGGGGTCGATCGCGTGGGGGAAGTCCGTTTCACGATAGGTGAGGGAGAGGCCGTCGCCTTCGAGGGCATCTCTCGCTGCTCGACCGAATTCGACCGGAATCACCTGATCGAGGGCCCCGTGCGAGAGCCACACCGGGAGGTTCGGGCGCGAGACGGCGTCGAGCGGCCAACCCTCCACCTGCGGCAGGAAGCCACTCATTCCGAGGATGCCAGCAGGTGTCGGCCGGCCCCTGCCGAGCCCGAGGGCGAGCGAGACCACGCACCCCTGGCTGAAACCGCCGATCACGGCACGTGACCAGGGAATCCCTCTCTCCTCGAGGATCCCGTCGATCAGCCCGCCTCCCAGCGGGACCGCCTCCATGAAGGTATCCCGATCGGGCGATCCAACCTGCCTGACCACGTACCAGTGCCTGCCGCCTGGAGGCAGACCGGAGATCGGAGCCCCCGGACAGATCCCCAACAGCCTGCGATCGGGATCGAGCAGATCCAGCAAGGGGTGGAGGTCTGCCTCGGTGGCACCTCGACCGTGCAGGAGTATCAGGGCGCCCTCGGCTTCTCCGTCGGCTTCGCGGAGCAGATGGCTTGCAGGACCGTCGGTCACAGAGTCGCCGAGGTTGCTGCTCTCAGGATCTGAGCCCTGCAGACGGCATCACCAGCGGACGGAGATTCGGTTCTATCTGCGCCCGCAGATGCTCGTAGTCGGGCGGGAGGGAGAGATTCTCGCCCAGGCTTTCCAGCGGCTCGTCTACCGTGAATCCCGGCCCGAGGCTCGACAGTTCGAACAACACACCGCTCGGTTCGGGGAAGTACACGGCCTTGAAGTAGAAGCGGTCGATCTGAGGAGTGGGGGATGCGCCTGTCTCCATCACCCGTGTTCGCCACGACTCGAGCTCCTCGGGCTTGGATGCCCATGCGACGTGATGCACAGTGCCGGACCCCTGTAGCCCCGGCTCCGTTGGAGGGTGATCGTATGCGTAGGTCCCTCCGCGCTGATCGCCTCTCGTCTCCCAAACGTCTCCCACCCGCTCGAATCCGAGACCTTCGGTCAGGAGTATCTCGCTGGCGTCAGGGGCGGCCGAATAGGCCTTCACCCCTTCGAAGCCCTGCAGGGCGTGTTCGGGTGGAATCTCCGGATGGATTGCGGAGAGATGAGCGTCAGGTGCAGATGAGACCACCAGGAGGTGGCGCAAGCCCTCCGGATCGTGAAATGCGAGCCCATCTCCGTCTTCCTGTGTGGGATGGCCGAGTTCTACGAGCCGCTCTCGCCAGAAGGCGAGCGAGTCGGCCGAACCGACCCGCCAGACGACCGTGTGGACCATCCCGGCTCCGGCTCTGCCGCGGGGGAGACCCGGGTATTCGAAGAAGGTGATATCCGACCCAGCCGAAGCCTCCTGGTCGGAGTAGAAGAGGTGGTACACACCGGGGTTGTCCTGATTCACGGTCTTCTTGACCAATCGCAGTCCCAGCACGCCGACGTAGAAGTCGAGGTTCAGCTGGGCGTCCGAGGTGATCGCCGTCACGTGATGTACCCCTTCGAGCTTCATCTCTCAGTCAGGTTACTCCGCCGGAGTTGGGCCGCTGATCAGGAAGCGAGGAGATCTCGGAGAGCCGGATCGAGATCCGGGTATCGGAAGCTGTAGCCGAGGTCTTGGGCACGACGGGGGATCACACGTGCGCTGCCGGTGACGAGGTCGGCGAGTTCGTTGCCCCTGAGCAGAGCCACCGCCGCTTTGGGGGTAGGGATGATCGCCGGACGTCCGATCGCCTTGCCCAGCGACTTCGAGAACTCCTTGTTGGTCACAGGATTCGGCGCGGTGGCGTTGATCACCCCGCTGACCCGATCGTCGTCCAGTGCCCAGACGATCAAGCCGACCTCGTCATCGAGGTGGATCCAGGACATGTACTGGTCACCAGAGCCGAGTGGTCCGCCGACGCCCATCTTGAAGGGTGGAAGCAGCTGCTTGAGCAGACCGGATTCCGACGACAGGACGAGACCGGTCCTGATCAGGACGAGGCGCATTCTGAGGCTCTCCGCTCCGCGTTGCTCGGCTTCCCACTCCACGGGTATGTCGGCCATGAATCCTTCTCCCGGCTCGGAATCCTCGTCGAGCATCGACTCCCCACGATCCCCGTAGTAGCCGATCGCTGACGACCCGACGAATACCTTGGGAGTTGAGTCCGAGGCCTCGATGGCCTGGAGGAGATTGTGGGAGGCGGTTATGCGGGACTCGCGGATCCGACGCTTCGCCGCGTCGGTCAGGCGCTGGTTGATCTCCTCTCCGATTAGGTTCACTACCGCGTCGACATTCTCGAGCGCTTCCTCGGGCGGACGTTCGGTGGTTGCCTGCCAGGCGTGCCAGCTCACGGTCGGATTCTTCGGCCGGGCTTTCGTCGGATCTCGCGTGAGCCCCACGACCTCATCGCCTCTGGCGAGCAAGGTGTCGGCAAGTGCGGATCCGATGGCTCCGGTCGCGCCGGTGATCAGAACTCTCATGAGACGATCCTATAGGGGGAGACGAGGCTACTGCCGGATTCGCTAGTGACGCTCTCTGCGTGTGGACGGATCCGTCCGTCAGCTGCGGTCGCCGCCTGCGAGTCCCATGGTCTGCGTGTCGTCCGTGAACCTCGCGATCCCCTCGTTGCGAGCCTCCTCGACGACCGAGGCCGCGACGATGGGGGCGACATCTCGGTTGAACACCGACGGGATCACGTAGTCCTCGGAGAGGTCCTCCTCGGTGACCACGTCGGCGATTCCGTGCGCAGCAGCCATCTTCATCTCCTCGGTTATCTTCGGCGCACCGGCATCGAGGGCCCCGCGGAAGATTCCCGGGAAGCAGAGGACGTTGTTGATCTGATTCGGGTAGTCCGAGCGTCCGGTAGCCATTATCCGCACGTAAGGATCGGCCTCCTCGGGCATCACTTCAGGGTTGGGGTTGGCCATAGCGAAGACGATCGGGTCCCTGTTCATCTTGTCGAGCGACTTGGCCTCCAGTACCCCCGGACCGGACAGTCCGATGAAGAGATCGCATCCCTCGATCACCTCGTTGGGCCCACCCTGCAGGCGGTTCGGGTTGGTGTTCTCGGCGAACCAGCGCTTTATCCCGGTCATTTCCCCATCCACGTAAGCAGGGCTGTCGACGGAGATCGCTCCGTTGCGGTCGCAGCCGATTATGTCGGTTATGCCCGCCGCCATCATCATCTTCGTGCAGGCGACTCCGGCGGCACCTATTCCCACGACCAGGACTCGGAGGCTCTCGATCGGCTTGTCGACGATCTTCAGTGAGTTGAAGAGCGCAGCCATCACGACCACGGCCGTACCGTGCCGGTCGTCGTGGAAGACAGGGATGTCGAGGCGCTCCTTCAATCGGTCCTCGATCTCGAAGCAGCGTGGAGCGGCTATGTCCTCGAGGTTCACTCCACCGAAGGTGGGCGAGATGTTGACTACGGTTTCGATAATCTCGTCAACGTCCTGAGTCGGGACACAGATCGGGAAGGCATCCACCCCCGCGAACTCCTTGAAGAGCATCGCCTTGCCCT
>JBJTBI010000139.1:0-10607 GCA_046091265.1 bacterium | reverse complement strand
CCGCGGCCTCGCCCTCGATCACACACACGTCTCCCGCCCTGACCGCGGTCGAGTGCTGGACCAGGATCTTGGCGAGGTTGTCGATTCGCCTGTCCCTCATCCCGCCTTGCTCGATTCTCTGCTTCGGGTTGCCATGGCCATGAACTTGGCATGGAGACGCGAATCATCGGTCAGCTCGGCATGGAAGGCAGCAGCAAGGAGATTCCCCTCACGCAGCGCCACAGGGTGTCTCTCGACGGTTGCCAGTACCTCCGTGGAGTCGCCGACCTCGTCGACCCATGGGGCGCGGATGAAGACCGCTCGTATCGGCTCCGAACCCAGCCCCTCCACGAGTACGTCCTGCTCGAAGCTGTCCAGTTGACGCCCGAATGCGTTGCGCTGGCACAGGTAACTCCCCAAACCCAGGTGTGCCCTGTCGGCCACGATCATGCCCGCGCATGTGCCGAATACCGGCAACCCAGCAGAGAAGGCCTCGCGGACGGCTTCATCTAATCCGTCTCGCGCCATTCCCTTCGAGATGGTGGTCGACTCCCCGCCCGGGATGACCAGGCCGTCGATCTCGGTCAGGTCACCGGGGAGCCGGACCTCTGGCGTTTCCGCACCCAGAGAATCGAGCATCGCGAGGTGGGCCGCGAAACCCCCCTGCACCGCGAGGACTCCGATGCGAAGCGGGCGCTCGGACACGGAACCTAAGTGCCGCGGTCCTGGAGCAGCTCGCCCTCGGCAGCCAGAGCGCTGATCTCGAGGCCCGGCATCGCATCACCGAGTTCCATCGAAGCCGCTGCGACCCGGTCAGCGTCGGCGTAGTGGGTAGTGGCCTCCACGATCGCTCGCGCCCGACGCTCGGGGTCGGAGCTCTTGAAGATCCCGGAGCCGACGAAATTGCCCTCGGCGCCGAGCTGCATCATCAGCGCTGCGTCGGCAGGCGTCGCAATGCCTCCAGCGCAGAAGAGTGGGACCGGAAGCCTGCCTTGCTCGGCTACCTCCTGGACCACGTCGAGGGGTGCGCGGTGGTCCTTGGCCGCGGCAGGTAGCTGCTCCGGGCTGAGATTAGTCAACTGCTTGATGCCACCGACGATCTCGCGCATGTGACGCACAGCCTCGACGATGTTGCCGGTTCCGGCCTCACCCTTGGAGCGGATCATCGCTGCCCCCTCTCCGATCCGCCTCAGCGCCTCGCCCAGATTGGTTGCGCCGCATACGAACGGAATCTCGAAGGCGAGCTTGTCGATGTGATTGGCCTCATCGGCCGGGGTGAGCACCTCGGACTCGTCGATGTAATCGACTTCGAGCGACTGCAATACCTGAGCTTCGGCGATGTGTCCGATACGCGCCTTGGCCATGACAGGGATCGAAACCGCTTCCTGAATGCCCTTGATCATCGCCGGGTTGGACATCCGCGCCACCCCTCCGTCGCGCCGGATGTCCGACGGCACGCGCTCGAGGGCCATCACAGCGCATGCGCCGGCCTCTTCGGCGATGCGAGCCTGCTCGGGGTCGACGACGTCCATGATCACGCCACCCTTGAGCATCTCCGCGAGACCCGTCTTGAGTCTGAATGTCGCCCGTTCAGCCATGCCGAGATGATAGCCGGGCGCAGGATCCGGCAGCGCCGTTGCCAGACGCCTCTGCGGCAAGGCGGGACCCGCGAAACCTCATACGGGATCCGCGGTCGTCCGCCAGCGCCCCCCAAGGCGCATTAGAGGAAGGAGGTCGATCAGCGAAGCTTGAAGGCGCGAATGCGATCGCGGTGGGCTGCTTCGTCGCGCGCGTAGACGCCGTGTGCGAGGGCTTGGACCAGACCCATCAGTGCCGCGTTGGAGCGGATATAAGAGGGGCCGTTGGAGGAGAAGTAGAGGACCATCTCTGCGTGATTGGCCACGTCGGAGAGGGTTGCATCGGTGATCGCCAAGGATTTCGCACGTCGGTGACGGGCGAGTTTGAGCCCGCGGAGGATCAGCGGGTGGGCGCGACCTGCAGTCAGCGCCACCAGCATCGTGTCCTCGTCGATTCTCGAGAGTTTTTGGATGTTTTCCTGGCTGGGCGAAGAGACGATCTCAGAGCGGATGTCGAGCAGCCCCAGCAGGTGGCGCAGGTAGCTCGCGAAGAAGGCCATTTGATCTACACCGACGATCAGCAGACGCCGAGACGTGGCCAGCGCAGCAACCGATGCCTCGATCTGCTCGCGGCTGAGTGCCCGGGCGGTCTCCTCGATGTTCGCGTAGTCGGCACCCAGGGACGCCTCGAACTCGGAGTGATCGAAGTTGAAGAGCGAGCCACCTCCGCCGCCACCGGTATCTCCTCCGGCGACCTTGGTCCGGTACTCCTCGATCGCGGCCTGCTGGAGCTCCGGATACCCCTCGAAGCCCAATGCCTGAGAGAAGCGAACCACGGTCGAAGACGAGGTGTTGGCACGACGGGCGAGTTCTTCGGCGGTCTGGAACGCGGCCTCGTCGAGGTGATCGACGATGTAACGGGCTACGTCCCTCTGGGAGCGGGAGAAGTCATCGAAGCGCTCGCTGATGTAGTCCGAGAGCGTCTTACGGGACGATGCAGTCTTTGTGGAAGTCTTGGCCACGGGCGTGTATTTCGCCGGTAGCAGGGGATTCCCTTCCATGACACGAAAGTTTCGCTCGGCACCTGACCAATCGGAGTCAGGCGTGCGCGGCTACTGGAAGAGGATCTTCAGACCGGACACGCCCAGGTAGGCGGCGAAGAGGAAGCAGATCCCCACCTTGACCCCTTGCTGATGCGAGGTGAGGAACTGGTTGAACTTCGCCAGCACGCGTCGGGCATGCTCGCCGAACGCGATAGTCGCCAGCAAGGGCACGTAGGCCGGGATCATCGTGATCATGAACACGATCAGGATGACCACGAACTTGTCGGTAGAGCTCTCGGGGCTGGCTGCGACTTCGTGAATTGCCGGAAAGTAGAGGGCCATCGTCGTGAAGTTGATCAGCATCATCACCGCGCCGAACTCGAAGCTCCTTACGAGTCCTGGGCCCTCGACGGGCTTCCTCTTCTCCTTTTTCGAGTCTGATCCGCTGCCGAGCGCTGCCCTGACGCCGAGTCCGAGCAGCACGACAGCGAACACCAACTTGACGATTCCGTCGATCGTGCTCGGGCTACCGCTCGAACTGCTGCCCGCTCCGAACACGAGGGGAATCGCCGTATAGAGGATCAAGACCAGACCGGACCCGACCAGAGCTGCCGCGGACCGCTTCAACGGATCGCTCTTGTTGGAGAGCAGCAGAAGCTGAGCGGCGAGGATCGTGGGGCTGATCGCTGCGCCGATAGCCAGCGGGAGGACGGATGCGAGGAGCCTTCCCATGCCGACCAACCGTAGGGAAAAAAGAGAGCCGCCGCAATCGATGGACGACTGCGGCGGCTCTCTGACGAAACGTGCGGCCTGCTCAACCGGACGGAGCTTGGTTGGTGAGGCGGGACTCTTCCCCACCACTCCGGCTGGCCGGTGCTCGGGTGGTATTCACCGGGCGCCCGCACAGACGCCCTCCCCGCCTCGTAGGGAAGCGAGGGACCCGAACCAGTGGCTCGGGCCTAGCGGCCCTGCACCTCCAGCGTCCCGGAAACCATGGCTTTTTCGATTAGGACCACCTCCTTTCTCTGGTCCCGTAATGAAATCAGACCGGAAAGACGAACGCCCCTGCTTTCGACGGGGGCGTTCGAGCAGACCGTGCGGCAGAGGGACTCTCAGCCACCCAGGTTGTCGACCTGCTTCTGGAGTTTCTCTATCTCCTTGTTGATGTTGGCGATCTTGGTATTGATCACCTTGACAGCCGTCTCGAGAGCAGCGATCGACTGACCACTGCTCGTGTCGTCGGCCTGCAGGCGCTTGACCTGAGCCCTCAGTTGCCTGCGCTCACGCGCAGCGATCCTCTGGGCTGTGATCAGCTTTCCGAACTCAGAACCTCCCTGACTCTTCAGGGTGTCGAGCTCCTTCTGAACTGCTTGAGCAACATCCTTGTTGCTGGTGGTCGAGTTCCGCGCATCGATTCCGATGACCAGCGCGACCACGCCGATCACCAACGCTACTGCTCCTATGGCGATTCCCATTTTTGGATTCATGGGCCGAACCCTACTGATCGGCAACCCGGCAAGTGATCCGGATCGTGTGCAGGCCCAGAGTCACCTGATCGCGAATACACAGACCCACTGTTCATCCGATGCAGGGAATATGTTGCGGCGGTCCGGGATTCCCGGCTGTCAATCCACAGAGGAGGACACGATGGAAGAAGAGAATCAGGAGGTGGCAGCGGAAGCTGCTGAGGGTGCCGAAGAGGCCGCCGAGGGAGCCGAGGAGGCTGCCGAGGAGGCCTGAGCCCCCTCTGCCTCACTGCATCTAAGGGAGGGGCGTTCGGACACTCCGGACGCCCCTTCCGCATTTCAGGGGGCCGGCGCCCTAGTTCTCATTCGCCCAAGCCTCCACGAGAGTGCTCAGCAGTGATCTCGCGCTGCCGGGCTCCCAACGATTGAACACCCAGGCTCCGCCTATCTGCGTCTTCTGTATCCCCCGCCTCCGCCACTCCCTGCGAATCGCCGGATCAGTGGTTATCCAATCCGCTGAATCGCTGAGCGTCCAGCGTCCTTCGCGCCGCATCGGCATGGCCGGGTCGAGTATCTCCGCGTCCCGGTCGTCGGGCGACTGGGTGGAATTCGGATCCAGCAGCACGTAGTGTGAGGCGACGGTGTCGTCGTAGGTTCCGGCCTTAAGCATCACGAGGAAATCGGTCCGGCTCTCAGGGGGCATCGAGCGGTACGCCCGCACCAGTGGCGCGGAGTCACAGTGGACCCGTTGCCACGCCGAGACCCCGGGCAGGTACTCCTCCTTGATTCCAAGCTGCACCCTCCCCCACGTCACCTCCTCGACCAGATCGGCATAGAGCGGAACCAGCGACAGCCCCGACTTGGTGTAGTAGAGACTCGCGTGGGCCTGAGCGTTGAGCCGCGCGCCGGTGGCCCTGGGCAGACTGCCTCCTGCGATCGCGTCGCCGGCGAATGGACCGAACAGTGAACTCGCAACCACCGCGGCACCGGCCCCTGCAACCTGCCCTATGAACCTTCGTCTCGAAGATTTGTCCGGGGGGTTATACATCCACTAAACACCTGTCCCCGGCGGAGTTGCGATGGGAATTGAGCTGATCGTGCATGGCCTAGGATGCCTCGATGCCATCGCGCCCGACGGCTTACCAGGTGAAGCGTTTCCTCCTCTACCCGCGGATCCTCTACGGGAGATTTCGCCACCGAGGCGAAGCCTGGACTCAGGTTCTCGACGTCACCAACTACCGGAAGGACATCTATCGGTTCATCGGCGATCGAATGGCGGATCCGAGTCTGATCCACAGTCCCGGGCGGGTCGGGGCGGGACTGATCCTGGATGTCGGCGCGTTCGACGGAGAATGGGCCACCGAGGTCGCCGAGAGGTACCCCGATGCGAGCATCTACGCCTTCGAACTCAGTCCGCCCACGATCGATCGACTCCGCTCGACCCTTCCAGAAGACGGCCGAATCGAGGTGTTCCCATTCGGGCTGGCGGGGAGCAATCGCGCCGAGTCGATATCCCGGATGGGAGCGGGTTCATCGATACATCGCATCGAGCGAGGTGACCAGACTGATACCGGCACACTGAGAGACGTCGCCGAGGTGTGGCGCGAACTGGATCTGGGTCAGGTCTCGGGCATGAAGATCAACATCGAAGGCGGTGAGTACGAACTGCTCTCGCGAATGGCAGAGACAGGCCTCTTGCCCAAGGTGGACACCTACCTGATCCAGTTCCACGAGTGGATGAGGGGCAGTCACAGGATGCGCCGCGAGATCAGGCGGGAATTGACCAAGACCCACAGGCTGACCTGGGACTACCGCTTCATCTGGGAGCGCTGGGATCGGATCGAGTCATGAGCATCATCGACACCCAGTGGAGAGACGCTCGAGTGCCCTATATTCGACGCGTGGTGGGAAGCCCTGTTCGCCTGTTCGATGCGAGGCCCGTGATTTCAGGCTCCGGACCAAGATTGCTGTTGGTGCTCGTAATCGCTCTCGTGGCAGCTCTCGTCTGTCTGGCGCCGTCTGCTTCTGCGAAGACCGTCAACGGCTGCGTCCTGAAGCCGAATACCAACTGCGCGGGCAAGGATCTCGACTGGCGACTGACCTTCCACGGCAAGCTCAATGGCGCGAACTTCCGTAACGCCGATCTACGCGGCGCGAACCTTAGGAAGGCGAATCTGACCGGTGTCGACTTTCGCGGTGCGAATCTGAGCTATGCAGCCATCGCCGGGGCAAGGCTGAATGGCGCCAAGATGAACCGAGCGAGATTTACCACTGCCAGTTTCAAGGGAGCCAATCTCACCGGAGCCAACCTGACGCTCGCCAGCGGTGAGAACTCCGACTTCTACGGCGCGGCGCTGAAGAATGCCGTCCTCCGAAACGCCAATCTCAACAACGCCAACTTCTACGGAGCCGACCTCACGGGCGCCAACCTCTCTGGCTCCAATCAACCACCACCCCCTCCACCCTTCTCCAACGAACCGGCCAAGCTCACGACCAATCTCGAAAACGTGAACCTCTACGGCGCCTCACTCTCAGGGACCAACCTGACCAACGCCAATCTCGAGAATGCAAACCTCTACGGAGTGGTTGCCGAACCCGACCCGGCGAACTTCACCGGAGCATTGCTCTATTCGGCGATCCTGAACAGCGGGATCTACGACGGGTCAGACTTCACCGAGGCCTTCATGCATGCCAGCACGATCCAGATAACCGCGATGAGAGAGGTCGACTTCACGGACGCCTCCCTGGGATCGGTCGTGATCATCAGCACCACCTTCGAAGGCGCCAACTTCACCGGAGCGATATTCCCCGGCGCTGTCTGGATCAACGTGACCTGTCCAGCCGGCGGGGCCCCCCAGAACTCGTCCTGCGTACCTTGAGTCACCAGAGCATCTCGCGCCTCTAATCGGCAGGCCGGGGGGTCAGCTTTCGCCGACGCCAGCTAGTTCGCTCTGTCCCTATGGGCCGGGGAGGACTCGAACCTCCGACCTACGGATTATGAGTCCGCTGCTCTAACCAACTGAGCTACCGGCCCGGGAGCACCGGTATCCCGGGCTCGGAGCGAGGATATAGAGGAAAGGGTGCTCAGCCGCCCGCGACCTTGGCGACGGCTCTCTCCAACTCAGCCACGCTGAAGGGACCCTCGATCACGGTCGAAACGACGCCATCTCGATCGATCACGAACAGCCAAGGTTCAGTCGGCAGGTTGAAGGCGGCCACCTGGGGACGGAGGCCCTTCGACAGATCGTTGTCGCGATAGATCTCCATCTGGATGAATGCGACCCGATCGCCGTACTCGGACTTGGTCTGCTCTGCCACGTCTACTACCGGCCCGCACACGCGGCTTTGGCACAGCTGCGGAGTGGCGAACAGCAGGACCACCGGCTTGCGGCCGACCACGTTGGCGAAATCCTCCTCGTGCATGCTGCTCGGAGGTATGCGGGTATCGATGGTGGAGACATCGCCGACGCTGTCGGTCGTCGGCGTCGAGATGACCGGTGCCTTGTCGCCGGGCCGAGGGATTCCCTCGTATTGACCGACCAGACCCGGAGTCGGTACCACGCTGGCTCCATAGGAGCCGTCTTCGTTCTTGACCAGCGCGCCGAATGCCCACTTGCCCTCTCGGTCGAGCGGAATATCCGCGACGTACACCACGGTCGCAGCCTCGGGATCGTTGGCGGTGGTCTGGGCCCGGTACTTCTCCTCGGTCGTGATGTCCTCTATCCGCGCAGGGAATGGTCCGATCGCTTTGCCCTTCAGGCCGGCGCCCGGAGCTGCGTATATCGCCACCTGAGCATCTCGGATCTGTGTCCGATCCACCTCGAGCACGGCAAAGGAGAACCTGTTCTCTCCCTGGGCCAGCACCCCGAAGCCCGGGGCCACCACCGGACCCGGCTTGCCCGCGCTGGATAGCACCTGCTCCAGCGACTGACCATCCGGAGACGGGAACTCGGATGCCGGCGGAGCGGGCTGCGAAACCGCACCGGAGCCGGCATCGCTTCCACAGGCCGTCACCAGAACGGCCAGGACCGCCATGGAGAGCACAGCCGGGATGAATTTCCTGCGCTGGGTCACGACTCAATCCTACGGGGTTCGCTCTAGGCTCTCCTGCCAGAGAGTCCGAACCAAACGAGGGAAGGGAATAGATGGCCGAGAGGGCAGCGCTTGTGACAGGCGGTTCCAGCGGAATAGGGTTGGCGATAGCGCGTGCGCTCGCCGAAGACGGCAACGGCCTGACGATTTCCTCTCGTCGCGCGGAGAAACTCGAGTCGACGGCCGAGACCCTCCGCAGCGAAGGCCACGAGGTGAATGCGATCGCTGCACAGATAGCCGACGAAGACGAGATGAAAGGTGTCGTCGCTGCGCACCGCGACGCCTACGGGAGACTCGATGTCCTCGTCAACAACGCTGGTGTCGGTCTCGGGGAACCGATCCATGAACTGACGTCCAAGAAGGTGGACCTGCAGATAGAGGTGAACCTGCGCTCGCTGATGCTGATGACCCGTGAGTGTCTTCCGACGCTGCGGGAGGCGGGCGCCGAGCACCGCAAGGCGTTGATCGTCAACACGGCCTCAGTCGCGGGCAAGGCAGGACAGGCGTGGCTCTCGGTGTATTCGGCAACCAAGTTCGCCGTGATCGGCTTCAGTCAGGCGACTCAGCGGGAGGTGAGCGGACAGGGCATCGGTGTGACAGCGCTCGCCCCCGGTTTCGTCGATACGCCGATGACCGAGTTCGTCAAGGAGCAGGTTCCGGCCGAAGAGATGATCCAGCCCACCGATGTCGCCGAAGCCGTGAGGTTCCTGCTCAAGACCTCACCCAACTGCGTCGTCCCGGAGATCGTCTTCTTGCGGCCGAGTGATTCGGAGGGACTCCTCTAGTCCGACGGAGGCCTCGCCGGTCCCCACGGGTCGCTGGCGAAGATGCGCCTTCCGCGCTTCACGCCCTTCCGCCCTCCGGTGACCCAACCGTACTGACGGAGGAGATTGGCCCAGGCCTCCTCCAGATAGCCGCTCTCCTCTCTCCGCCTCACTCGCATCAGACAGACGAGCAGGAACCCCTTCAGCTGAGGCCAGACCGAGGACAGCCCGGCAGTCGTTGCCCGCGTGCCCCCCTGAGCCTCCAGCTTGGCGGCACAGAGTCCCGCCCCGTAGGCCCAACCGCGTTGCTGGTCGTAGAAGCCACGCCAGGTTCGTCGGTGGGTGTGGCGGGCGAGTGCCGCAGGTACGTACCTCATCTCCAACTGTTCCCGCTCGGCAACGCGGTTGTAACGGAGCGAGATCTCGACATCCTGTGCGCGCACCATCCGCGGATCGAAACCGCCGATCTCCTCCAGGATCCAACGACGAAAGGCAGCGTTGGCGGTGACTACGTATGGCGGATCGCTGACCACGCCGAAATCCTGCCAGCGCCCGAGTATCCGGGCCGCCTGTCGCTGAGGGCCGGTCTCGAGCGGCCCATGACCCAGTCCTCCCCCCACGCAGCCGACGACGGGATCGTCGAATTCCGCGACCATCCCGTGGAGCCAGTCCGGCTCCACCACACAGTCGACGTCGAGGAAGCAGACGATCGGTGCCCGAGAGTTCGCGATACCCCGATTGCGTGCATTCGAGACGCCCGGCTCTGGCTCCTCGACGACCTTCACCGGGTATCCGGCTGCGATCTCCGCGCTGCGATCACCTGAGCCGTTGTCCACCACGACCACCTCACAAGGGCGACCGAACCTGGCCACCGATTCGACCACTGCACTGAGACAGGGCCCGACGACGTCCTCACCGTCCCTCACGGGTATGACCACCGAGACTTCCGGATCCGGGCCCACGGCGTCTGGATCTACCTGTCCGCCCGAGGACAACCTCTCAGGTGCGGCGTCGGACCTCGATCGAGGGGCCACCATCGCCCGACTCGATGCCGAGGGGTGTCTCCTCTACTGGCTCACTCGCCAGCAGATACTCGGCTCGCTGCTCCGCACGGCGTTCTGCCGCAGCGGCAGAGGTCTTCGAGAGAACGTCCTCGAGATCCTCCGAGCTCCTGATCGCTGCCGACTCCGCCCGCCTGCGCCGGTCCTCCTGCACCTCTCGGACCTCCTCGGCCAGAGAGCGCTCTCCACCCGGGTCGTCCACCAGTGCCCGCTCGAGGTAGTGCTGGAGCATCGCGATCTCGCGTCCGGTTGCCTCCCGTGGCTTTCCGGTCGGCGTGCCTGTGAACTCGTCCCAAGCCCTCGCGAAGGTTCCCATGTCGGTCCGACCACCGTTCCTGTGCGCCGAGAGCATCGGGCAGGCTCCCCCGTCTCCATCGGTGTAGCCACCCGTGATCACCTTCCCGCTCTGTATTCCCCGAAGCATCGCTTCCTTGGTGTGCCGGGGGAGCGCCTGCACCGCGTTGCGGAGCCGCTCGGTCGCTGTTCTCTTGCGTCGTGCCATCCACAGGATGGATAGCGGTATCGGGCGTCCTCCATCGGAGCTTTCCGGGGCACGAAACGGCAATTGCAGCAAGACCTGCTAAGGCGGGAATCCACTTGCGCCGGCAACTGCCTAGGGTCAGGC
>JBJTBI010000138.1:0-17994 GCA_046091265.1 bacterium | reverse complement strand
GTAGAAGACCTCGCCGATGCCTCCGCCGTGCCGACTGAAGAACTCCGGATCGAATAGGCCCTCCCTGACGCCCGCGGGACCGAGACCGGCCGTCTGAGCTGCGAGCGCCAGGAGGAGACCGCAGAACGCCGCTGCGAGGCCTGCAGCGGTCGAGGCCGGTGAGGGCATGACGGGCCTCAGGATGAGCATCAGGCCGATACCGAAGAGCATCAAAGGGGCGAGTACCGCCGCAGCTCCGAAGAGGAACCCGAGCACCGTATCTGCCCCGTTACCGACGGTCCCCCCATCACGCTCGAGGTAGACCACGTACCCGAGATAGATCGCGACCCCGAGACAGGCCAGACCTGCAAGATCTGCCCTGCGCTGCCGCCTTTCCGCTGCCGCCGCAATCCGGCCCCGAGCCGGCTGCTTCTTTGCACCTGCACGCTTCGGCTTGGACTGCTTCGCGCCTGCTCCCCGCTTGGCGGCAGGCGCCCTCGAGGACTGCTTCGCCGCGCCTGGGCGCCCCTTGCGCCCCCCTTGTTTGGGGGGCTTGCGTGTGAGCAGATCTGCCAGCATTCCTCACGGTTTCGGCAACTCTTGCCCGTTCCCTGCGCCTAAAGGTTCGGTCAAGAAAGATGTGCCGGAGCCGGAGTCGGGACTACCCTTCCCCCACGTGTCCGATCCCGAAGCAAACGCGAGGATCCTCGTGGTCGAGGACGACGAGGCCATCGCAGACGTCGTCCGCCGATCCCTCCGTGTCGAGGGACATGAAGTCCGTTCGGCGATGGACGGAGTCGAGGCCCTCGAACTGGCGGAAGAGTTCACTCCAGACCTGCTCGTGCTGGATCTCGGCCTTCCACGACTCGACGGGACCGAGGTCCTGAAGCGCATCAGAGCCGAGAGCGACGTGCCGATACTCGTCCTCACAGCCAGGGTCGATACCAGCGATCGGGTTCAAGGTCTCGACTCGGGGGCCGACGACTACCTGCCGAAACCGTTCGAGAGGGAAGAACTGATGGCCCGGGTTCGCGCCCTGCTGCGCCGGAGGCCCCCACGGGGACAAGCGAAGCTCGTCGTAGGTGATCTGACCTGCAACCCGGACACGCGCGAGGTCTTCCGCGGTACCAGGGAGATCGAGCTGACCAGCAGGGAATTCGAGCTCCTGGAATACCTGCTGAGGAATCAGAAACTGGTGGTATCCCGTCAGCAACTCCTCGAAGATGTCTGGGGGTACGACCCATTGGACGAGACGAACACGGTCGACGTCTTCATCTCCAACCTCAGGCGGAAGCTGGAGGCGGGCGGTGAGGACCGGATCCTCTTCACCAAACGCGGTGCCGGTTACCTGATCAAGGGCTCCTGATGCTCCCCGTCCGTTCGACCCTGCGGTGGCGTATCGCCGGACTCTGCGCCGGGTTGACCATGTTGATCCTGATCGCCTTTGCGGCCGTACTGGGAACCCTCCTGACCAACCGGATAGAGGACGACCAAGCGGTCGAGCTGCAACGGCAGGCTCGTGACCTGGCCCTGGCCGTCCGTCCCGACGATCTCGACCTCGAGCGAGCCCTCCTGCCCGCCGACGCGGTCTACCGAATTCTCGACCCGTTCGGAATCACCAGAAAGGCCAGTTCCCCACTGGCCCACGACTTCGGCTCCCCCGGCGACGGGATCACCGAGTCCAGAGGCATCCTGGTGGCAACTGCCTCGATCGACAGGGGAACCGAGAACCTCGGCTTCGTCCAGTTCGGCAGGCCCGATGACGCGATGGACGCCACCATCGGCCGGGTTTGGCTGTTCCTCGGTCTCTGCGTGATCGGGGGTACGGCGCTTGCACTCCTCGCAGGCCTGACGGTAGCCGGACAGGCGATGAGACCGATTGCCTCCCTCACCGAGATCGCGCGTAAGGTCGCGCGCTCGGGGGACCCCTCGGATCGTGCACCGATTCTGGCCTCGGACGACGAGGTGGGAGAACTCGCACGCACGTTCGAGGGGATGCTGGATTCGATCGAAGCGTCAGAGACCCAGCGGGAGGACGCCTTCCGTCGGCAGCGGGAGTTCATCGCCGATGCGTCACACGAACTTCGAACTCCACTCACCTCTATCCAACTCAACTTGGAGATGCTTCGGGATGGACACGATGAGGAAGGAGTAGCGGTCTCCTCAGCGCTCGACTCCACTCAACGGATGAACCTCCTGGTGGCGGACCTCCTGCTGCTGGCGCGAGCTGACTCGAGCGCTCCGCGCTCGCTCGAATCAGTAGATCTATCCGAAATTGCCCGCACTGCGATCAGGGAGGTAGAGCCGATCGCGGCGGACCACGTCCTGGTGCCCGCTTTGGGCGACTGCCCCGGAGTCGAGGGAGACCGGAACTCCCTGCAGCGTGCCGCGCGAAATCTGATCGAGAACGCCGTACGACACACCCCGCCGGGGACGAAGGTGGAGATCAGAACCGCGTCCTCCCGAGACGCAGTCAGGTTGGTGGTCTCAGATGACGGTCCGGGTTTGCCCGCTGGCAAGGAGGAGAAGGTTTTCGAGCGCTTCGTACGGGCCGACGGCTCGGCTGACACCACTCGAAGCGAGGGGACCGGACTCGGCCTGGCGATCGTCAGGGCCGTGGCAGAAGCGCATGGGGGAAATGCCATCGCCCGCACTAGTCCGGAGGGTGGAGCAGAGTTCGAGATCGTCATACCGACGCCCTGAGCCGGTCGCCGATCTCCCGCTCGTCAAACTTCCACTACGACGGGAAGCACCAGAGGGCGGCGCTTCATCCGCTTCCAGGTGTGCTCCGCTACATCCTCGTGGAGGTCCTGCTGGATCATCGAGATCTCACTGATCTCGTCCTCGGCGGCCTCGAAGAGCGTATCCGCCACCACCTCCTTGAGCTCTGCGATCAGCGATGATCCCCGACCGTCGTCACCTTCGGGGACACCGCGCAGGATGACCTCAGGATCAGCGACCTGAGACCCATCGTCGGCAGAGATAGTCGCCACCACGATGATCAGACCGTCACCGGAGAGCTTGCGTCGATCGCGGAGCGCGAACTCGTCTGGCTCTCCGATCGCGACCCCGTCCACGAAGATCATGCTCGCGTGGAGGTCCTCCCCGAATCGTGCGCCCTTTTCATCTATCACCAAGGGCAACCCGTTCTTGCCGACGAACACAGAGTCCGGCGAGTGTCCGACCGACTCCGCCAGGCCGGCGTGGAGTCTCAACCGCTTGTTGTCCCCATGGAACGGGAAGACGTACTTCGGTTTGGTGACGTTGAGCATCAGTTTGATCTCGTCTTGCCAGCCGTGACCGGAAGCATGGATGGGGGCGTCCGCCGCGGTCACGACCGAGGCTCCGATCTCGAATATCCGATCCACCGTCTCGTCCACGGAACGCTCGTTCCCGGGCACCGGAGTAGCTGAGAAGACCACCGTGTCCCCCGAATGGAGTTCTACATCGGGATGGTCGCGATGGGCCATGCGCCTCAGCGCGGACAGTGGCTCGCCTTGGCTACCGGTGGAGATCACGACCACCTTGTCTTCGGGAAGATCCTCGATCTCCTTGGGTGAGATGAGGAGGCCTTCCGGGGCCTTCGCAATACCGAGATTCGATGCGATGTTGAAGTTCTTCCGCATCGAACGACCCACGAGCGCCACCTTCCGGTCGAGCTTCGCAGCGGCGTCGATCACCTGTTGAACGCGATGGACGTTCGAAGCGAAAGAC
Organism: bacterium; assembly: GCA_046091265.1. Lineage (GTDB taxonomy): Bacteria > Actinomycetota > Thermoleophilia > Solirubrobacterales > 70-9 > CAIUSP01. The sequence continues at coordinate 14,301 of JBJTBI010000138.1, read as the reverse complement.
GTGACGACGATCCTGCCTTTGCATCGGGAGAACTCCTGCTCGAGAGCGGGCCCGACGCTGGACTCGGATGGCGCGGTACCCCGCCTGTCGGCATTGGTCGAGTCACCGCACAGACAGAGGATTCCCTCCCGCCCCATCTCCGCGAGACGCGGTATGTCACTCGGGCGACCCCCTACCGGCGTCTGGTCGAACTTGTAGTCACCGGTAACGAGGATCGTTCCGAGTTCGCTTCGCAGAGCGACGGCTCTGGCGTCCGGGATCGAGTGGGTCATGTGGATCATCTCCATCTCGAACGGACCGATCTCGGCCGCCTCGCCGAGGGGGATGTCGACCAGAGGCACATCACGCAGCTTGTGCTCGTCCAGCTTCGAACGGACCATCCCGATCGTCAGCGGCCCGCCATAGATCACCGGGGGGATGCCGAGTTCACGCAATACGTACGGAAGTGCCCCCACATGATCTTCATGACCGTGAGTGAGGACTATGCCCTCGATGTCGTCGGCCCTGTCCCGGAGTGAGCTGAAGTCAGGTAGCACGAGATCTATACCGAGCATCTCCGCGGTCGGGAACATCACGCCACAGTCGACGAGGACGATCTTCCCCTCGGTCTCGACGGCGGTCATGTTCTTGCCTATCTCCCCCAGCCCGCCGAGCGGGAGTATGCGCAGTTCGGCTGGCACCGTCAGGCTCCGGCCCGCTGGATTCCGAGGGTCGAGAGAGCGGTCTCGATCTCCTGGCGCTCCTCGTCACTCGCAGGAACCATTGGCAATCTCGTCCTGTCGCTGCATAGTCCGATCGAGTCGAGTGCCGCCTTGATCGGAATCGGGTTCGTAGTCACGCCGAGCGCCGTGTAAAGCGGGCGGAGAGCCTCGTCCTCGGACCTTGCAGCATCGAGTTCGCCGGCGACCACGCTGTCGTAGATCGCACGCATACGGGGGCCGACGAGATGCGAAGCCACCAAGATCCCGCCTGTTCCCCCGGCTTCGAGACAGCGAAGATAGGAGTCGTCGTTGCCCGCGAGGAGATCGAGCCCGGGTATCTGCTGGATCTCCTCGTCGTTCGCCTGCTTGACGGCGACCACGTTCTCGATCTCGGCGAGTTCAGCCAAGAGGTCCGGAGGCATGTTGATCACCGCTCTCGATGGGATGTTGTAGAGGATCACGGGACACTCGACCGACCCTGCGACGGTGCCGAAGTGAGCGAGCAGTCCACGGCGATTCGGCTTGTTGTAGTAGCGACAGACGACGAGCACCCCGCCCGCACCCGCATCCGCCGCCGCCCTCGAGAGTACCACCGAGTGCGCAGTGTCGTTGGAGCCGGTGCCACAGACGACCGGAAATCCATCGCCGGCCTCTTCGAGCACCGCTGAGAGCAGGACGATCTTCTCGGAGTCATCGAGCGTGGGTGATTCACCGGTGGTCCCGGCGACCACGATGCCGTCGGATCCATTCTCGATCAGGTGACGGGCCACTCTCCGGGACGCGGCAAGGTCTACCGATCCGTCCGCCGCAAAGGGCGTGACCATCGCCGTCAGGAGACCCTCGAAGGTCGCCACGGTTCAGCCCTGGCCCGCCGCATCGACGGCGGCCGGGCGTCGCTCGGACCACGGGTGAGCCGCCTCGAGCTCTGTGGCAACGCGAAGCAGGAGATCCTCTCTCCCGTAAGGTGCGATCAGCTGGATGCCCACCGGAAGCCCGCTCTCGCTCATGTGGAGAGGCAAGGAGATGGCTGGGTTCCCGGTCGAGTTGATCAAGGCAGTGAAGGCGCCCATGCTCTGAGCGCGCCTCATCGCCTCAAACGGGTCTGACCCCGCGGTCGGGAACTCCCCCAGGCGAGGAGGCGTTTCGGCCAGCGTCGGCGTCAGCATCAGATCGTGACCCGAATCGAACCAGTCTCCGAGCATCCGCCCTATTGCCTGATGCAACGTGACGGCGCCGAGGTACTCGGCACCTGTGACCGCCTTGCCCCGTTGCGCCATCTCCCAAGGGAGCGGCTCGACATCGTCCGCTCCGATCGAGCGTCCGGTGACCATCTCGAGCTGCTGGAAGGTGAGTGTCTGGCCCACATACCAGCGGGCCATGAAGGTCTGAGCGGGGTCCGGCAGACCGGAGGTTGCAGCGGGGGCTTCCGGGGTCTGCTCGTCGACCTCGTGGCCGAGATCGCTCAGCATCTTCGCCGCCGCACGAGCCGCGAGCTGCACCTCGGGATCAGGCTCGAGGTCGATGTACGGCGTGGTCGCGAGGCCGATACGCAAACTCTCGTGACCGACAGACAGTTCATCTCGGTACGGGCGACTGGGGGCAGGGGCCGTGTATGGATCCCCGGGTCCCATACCGTGCACGGCATCGAGGATGCCGGCCACATCCCTGACGGAACGCGCAACCACCAGTTCCTCGACCAGGCCCGACATGGTGTCTCCCGCAAGGGGGCCTTGCGATGTACGCGCTCTCGATGGTTTGAGGCCCACCAGGCCACAGCAACTGGCGGGGATCCTGATCGAGCCACCGCCGTCGTTCGCGTGTGCGATCGGAACCACGCCGGCCGCAACGGCCGAGGCCGATCCACCACTCGAGCCGCCCGGCGTGTGATCGAGGCTCCATGGGTTGGCGGTCGCACCGTAGGCGAGGGGCTCGGTGGTGGGCAGGATCCCTAGTTCCGGTGTGTTGGTCTTGCCGATCGTCACCAGCCCGGCGTCGCGGAATCGAGAGCCGAGGTAGGTGTCGACGGGCGACCGGAAGTCCAGGCCCTTGAGGAACTCCATACCCATGAACAGCGGTTGACCGGCTAGAGCGGCCCCCAGGTCCTTGAACAGGAATGGCACACCCCGGAATGGACCCCCTGGTGCACCATCGGCATTCTCGACCGCCTCGGCGTAAAACTCGTGGATGATCGCGTTGAGTGCGGGGTTGAGTTCGGTCGCCCGCTCGACCGCAGCGGAAACGAGCTCCTCGGGGCTCAACTCCCCCTCTTCGACCAGAGCGGCCTGAGCGGTGGCATCCAGCCAGCGCGTCTCGTCGGCAATGCTCCCCATCAGTCCATCACGCTCTCGAGGCCTACCGTGAACCGGTCTTCGAGTGAGCCGATGCGCCGAGCCGCAAGCAGTATCCCGGGCATGAAGCAGGATCGGTCCAGCGCATCGTGGCGAATCGTGAGGGTCTCTCCCTCTCCCCCGAAGATGACCTCTTGATGGGCGACCAAGCCGGATAGCCGGACCGAGTGGATCGGAGCGGAGACGCTCCCTCCCGCGGACTCGATCATCTCCGCGGTCCTCTTGGCCGTCCCGGATGGTGCGTCGAGCTTGGCCGGGTGGTGCATTTCCACGATCTCGCCCTCCTCGAAGAACTTGGCGGCCTCGGCAGCAAACCGCATCATCAAGACCGCACCGATCGCGAAGTTCGGGACGACCAGACACCTCGACTCCCCCGAACTGGCCTCTATTCGTGACCGAAGATCATCGAGATCGAAGCCGGTCGTCCCCACTACCGTGTCGACCCCCTCTTCGACCGCCTGAACGGCGTTCTTGAGCGCCGCGTCCGGGGTCGTGAGATCCACCAATACATCTGCCGAGTCGATGGCGGCAACGAGGTCATCACCCGTGCTGGGGTCTGCGCGGCCGACCAATTCCAGGCCTTCGGCGAAATCGATGGCCTCACAGGCTGCCGAGCCCATCCGTCCGGCTGCTCCGGATACGGCGACTCTGACCTTCGCGCTCATGCCGCTGAAAGCTCCTCGCTCACTGCTCCGAGCGCGGAGCGGAAGACTCCCTCTTCCTTTCCGATCGCAGCGGCCGAAAAGCGTTCCGGAGACATCAACTCCGCGGCTAGATCGGTGATCTCCTGCGATGTAACCGACTCCACCCTCTCGATCATCTCGTCGAGTGTGAGTATCGGCAGGTCGAAAAGGGTTGCACCAGCCAGGGCGGACATCCTCGCTCCTGTCGACTCCTGGGCCAACACGAGACGGCCCTTGACCGTTTCCTTGACCCTTCTCAGTTCCTCTGCGGCCACCGGTTCACTGCTCAGTCGGGCGAGCTCGTCTCCCACGACCTGCATCGCCTCCGACACCCGGTCCTCCCTCGTCCCCACGTAGAGGCCGATCATCCCGGTCTCCCGGTAGGCGGCGACGTACGAGCCGACCGAGTACGCGAGACCGCGCTTCTCCCTTACCTCCTTGAAGAGCCGCGACGACGAGGCTCCTCCGAGCAAGGTGTTGAGCACCCTGAGTGTGTACCGACGCTCGTCCGATCTGCTGAGGCCAGGGGCGCCGAGGCAGAGGTGGTACTGCTCGGTGTCCTTCATCTGGAAGGCAACACCCTTCGGTCGCTCACTCGGCGCCGGCAGCGCGTGGTCTGCCTCACCGGGGGCTGCGGATACGAGCTTCTCGGCAAGCGCGTGGATGGCGTCGTGTTCCAGGTTGCCCGCGGCGGCCACCACGAGGTTCGGGCCCGTGTAGCGCTCCGCGTGATAGGCCGCGATGTCGGGAACGGGTATCCCTCCGATGACCTCAGCGCTGCCGATGATCCTGCGCCCAAGTGGGTGATCTCCGAAGAGCGCCTCGTCAAGTACGTCGTGGACCTTGTCCTGTGGCTCGTCCTCGTACATCGCGATCTCTTCGATCACGACCTGACGCTCAGAATCGACCTCGGCCTCGGGAAGCGTCGAGTGGAGCATCATCTCCGACATCAGGTCGAAGACCTCCTCCGTGTGCTCGTCGAGGAAGCGAGCATGTATGTGGGTCGTCTCCTTGCTGGTGGCGGCATTGAACGCCGCACCGAGCGAGTCGAACCTCTCGTTCAACTCGATCGCCGTGTAGCGCTTCGTACCCTTGAACAGGAGGTGTTCCAGGAAGTGGGACACACCCGCCTGTTCTATGGACTCGTCGCGCGAGCCCGTCCTCACCCAGAGACCGAGTGCCACTGAGCGAACCGATGGAACGGCCTCGGTGACCACCCGGACCCCCGAGTCGAGCTCGGTGGTCCTGGTCGCAGATTCGCTCAACGCCTGCGCCCGCCCCGCTCGCGACCACGTCCGCCTCGGCGGTCGTCCCTGCCGCGACCACGTCCGCCGCCCGGGCCGTTGTCACCCGTGCCGACGCTCGCAAGTTCCTCGGCTGACTTACCGGCGACATCCGGGTCCTCCGAGAGTCGCAGGCCGATCCTCCCTCTCTCCTTGTCGACCTCGACCACGGTGACGTCGATCTCGTCTCCGGCATTGAGGGCGTCCTCAACCGCTCCCACTCGCTCGCCTGGTTTGACGTTCGAGATATGGAGCAGCCCGTCGGTTCCCTTCTTGATCTCTACGAAGGCACCGAAGGTCGTCGTCTTCACGACTTTGCCCTTGAATGTATCGCCCACCTCCGCGTCCTTGGTCATACCCTCGATACGGTCCACGCATGCCTCCACGAGGGTCCCGGTCGGTGCATAGACCCTGACGGTTCCGTCATCCTCGACGTCGATCTACGCCTCGAACTCCTCACAAAGCGAGCGGATCGTCTCGCCACCCTTACCGATGACCATCCCGATCTTCTCGGGATCGATCTGCAGCGAGGTGATCCTCGGCGCGTGGAGCGACAACTGCTCCCGCGGACCGGTGATCGCCTCGGCCATCTTCCCCAGGATGAACTGACGACCCTTGAGGGCCTGATCGAGTGCATCCCTCAGGATCTCGAAGGTGACTCCGGTGATCTTGATGTCCATCTGCAGGGCAGTGATCCCCTCAGCCGTACCAGCGACCTTGAAATCCATGTCGCCGAGGTGATCCTCGACTCCGGCGATATCGGTCAGGACGATGTAGTCGTCTCCTTCCTTGATCAGCCCCATCGCGACACCCGCGACCGGTGCACTTACCGGGACGCCAGCCGCCATCAGGGCCATCGAGGAGGCGCAGACGGAGCCCATCGAGGAAGAGCCGTTCGACTCGAGGGTCTCCGAGACAACTCTGATCGCGTACGGGAAATCCTCCTCATCCGGGATCGTCGCCACCAGGGCACGCTCAGCGAGCGCTCCGTGCCCGATATCACGACGCTTCGGACCCCGCATGAAACCTGCCTCGCCAACCGAGAACGGCGGGAAGTTGTAGTGGTGCCAGAACAGCTTGCGCTCCTGCAGGCCGAGGTTGTCGACCTTCATATCCATCCGGGTCGTGCCGAGCGAGACGTTCGAGAGGATCTGGGTCTCACCACGAGTGAAGAGAGCGGAACCGTGGACCCGTGGAGCCACGTCCACTTCGCACTCGATCGGTCGGATCTCGTCTTGAGCGCGTCCATCCGGACGCTTCTTGTCGACGGCGATCCGCTTGCGGACGATGTCCTTCTCGATCTTGGCGAAGAGCGACTTCACCTCGGCGGCGCGGGCAGCGTCGGCGGCTTCGTCCCCGGTCGCTGGCGCGTACTGGGCAACCACCTGCTCCTCGACCGCTGCGACCGCATCCTGGCGTGCGAGCTTCTCGGCGACCGAGGTCGCCTCGTCTATGGCCGCACCATGCGAATCCCTGATCTCGGTCATCAGCGCCTCGTCGACCTGTGGTGGCTCCATCTCCACCTTCGGCTTACCGGCCTTCTGCCGCAACTCCTCGATCGTCTCGCAGAGCCTCTTGATCTCCGCGTGTGCGATATCGAGGGCGTCGAGTATCTCCTGTTCGGAGACTCCGCTGGCCCCCGCCTCGACCATCAAGATCGCCTCCGATGTGCCGGCAACCACCAGATCGAGGTCGAGATCTTCCTGGGATTCCTCGTCGGGATTGACGACGAACTCTCCGTCGAGCTTTCCGACGCGCACCGCGCCGACATGCTCGGCAACCGGAACCTCGGAGATGGCGAGTGCCGCCGATGCACCATTCATCGCGAGGATGTCATAGGAGTTGACGTGATCCACGGACATCGTCTGACAGACGAGCTGGGTCTCGCGGTGCCAACCCTTCGGAAAGAGCGGGCGGAGCGGACGATCGATCAGACGCGCGGTAAGGGTTGCCTTTTCACCCGCCCTGGCTTCACGCCTGAAGTACGAACCTGGGATCTTGCCGGCAGCGTAATGACGCTCTTCGACATCTACCGTCAACGGCAGGAAGTCCACATCCCGGTCATTGCCTGCCGTCGCCGTGCAGAGGACCATGGTGTCCCCTGATCTGACAACTACCGCTCCGCTCGCCTGTCGGGCGAGTTTTCCGGTCTCGAAAGAAATCTCCTTGCCGCCAACCTCCAGCGAGACGCGGCTAACGTCGAACATGCTCATCTATTCACTTTTCCCTTCACGCCGCCCGGTTGGCGACTCTATTGCTTTCAGAACTCTCGTTCTCTGGATGTCGCAGGTTACACACCCACGCACGAGGTTCAGTTCCCGCATAGTCCGCTGAGCGCACGATGCAAAGGCGGCGTCACCGCCACGCCTGAGACGAAGGCACCGGGTGTAGACGAGACGCCTGCGCGAACCCCGGACCTAAAGTCCCGCTGGACACGTTCTTCTACTTGTGGAGCGCGCCGATCTCGCTGGAACCGGTCGAGGTCGAACCCCATCTCGCGCGCAGCCTCCCAGAGATGGGGGTCGTCGGTCTTTCCTCGATCGGCGAACAGGCCATCGACGAAGGGCCAGAAGCCACCTTGGAGACCCGCAGCTTCAGCTGCCGCATGGAGGACGGGCGAGCGTGGATGCTGCGACGACAGTGGAAAGTGTCGAAAGCAGATCGTCAGGGGAAGTTCCGAGATCCCCTGCCAGGTCGCCGCGCAGTGAGGACAGGCGAGATCCACGTACAGGATCACCTCCGGGCCCTCCCCACGCAGATGGTCCTCGGGTCCGACAGGAGGCACCTGCGCACTTGTCAGGTCGGCCATCCGGACGCTCAGGGAGACAGAGCGTCGAAAATCAGGTTGGCGCCGGGACTCTCGAGAGGCGGTGAGTGTTGAACCCAGGAAACCGTGCCATCGGGCTCGATCAAGTAGAGGCTACGGCTTGAGCAGCCGAAGTCCGAGGAGTAGGCACCGAAAGCGGTCGAAACCTCGCCTTTGGGGTGGAAATCGGCCAAGAGTGGCATGGACAGTCCGAGTTTCTCGGCAAAGGCGGCGTGACAGTAGGTCGAGTCGACCGAGACGCCAACGGCCACCGCCCCAGCCTCAGCAAGATCCTCCTTGACTGATTCGTAGAGGGAAAGCTGATCGCTGCAGACGCTCGAGAAGTCACCAGGATAGAAACAGAGGACGAGCCGCTTGCCGGCGAAGTCCGACAGTTTCACATCCTCCCCGTCCTGATTCGGGAGACTGAAATCGGGGGCGCTGTCCCCTGCCTCGATCAATTCGGCCTCAGCTACGGAGGTTCAGCTCGGATACGAGCGAACGGTAGGCCTCGAGATCGTTCCGCTCGAGGTACTTGAGGAGACGACGACGCTTCCCGACCAACTTCAACAGCCCTCGGCGCGAATGGTGGTCCTTCTTGTGGCCGCGGAGATGCTCCGTCAGCTCGTTGATCCGCTCGGTCAGCATCGCCACCTGGACTTCTGCCGAACCCGTGTCGGATCCGGACCGGCCGTATTTACCGATCAGTTCGGTCTTCTGTTCCTTGGTCAAACTCACGGCTGCGAACCATAGCCTAGGGAGAGGAAAATGCTGCACAAGCTGTGCGAGCATCTTCCACGTCCAGTCTCATCTGTTCGATCAGCTCCTCTGCGTCGGAGTAGCGTCGCTCACCCCGGAGTCGCTCGACGAAGGCAACCCGGAGAGGCTGCCCGTAGAGGTCCAGATCCTGATCGATCAGGTAGGACTCAACCAGTAATCCTCTGCCGGTTTCGAAGGTCGGTCTGACCCCGACGTTGACCGCTGCAGGGAACTCGTTCGCAAACGCGGCATAGACTCCGTGCCCGGGGCAGGCGAGATCGTTCGAGGGAACGATGTTCGCGGTCGGGAACCCCAACTCGCGGCCGCGCTGATCGCCCGGAACCACCTCTCCTTCGAGCATGAACGGACCCCCGAGATAGCGTGCAGCCGCTGCCACGTCTCCCGCAGCGACCAGCGCCCTCACCCTCGTCGACGAGACCGTCTCTCCGTCGATCTCGACCAGCGGTGCGACCCTGGTTTCGAACTCTGGTCTGGATGCGAGCATCGCGGCGTCTCCCTCGGCGCCGGCGCCGAATCGGAAGTTCTCGCCGACAGAGACCCACTCGGCGCTGAGTCTGCCGACCAGGACCTGATCGATGAACTCGGCTGCGGTCAGTTTCGAGAACTCCCGGTCGAACGGGATCACGACCAGCTCCTCCACTCCGAGTCCAGCCAGTACATCTCGCTTCATCTCGGCGCTCATGATCATCTTCGGAGCAGCCTCGGGCCTCAAGACGGCGAGAGGATGGGGGTCGAAGGTCAGCACGGTGTCAGCGCCTTCGATCACGGCGCGATGACCCATGTGCACCCCGTCGAAGAAACCAACCGCGACCCTGCGCGGAGCGTCAGGCTCGGCCTCGGGCAGCGAAATCACGCGAATGCTCATACCAGCACGACCTCGGGCTTGAGCATCCCACCGTCGCCGACCCTTGCCACAGCGAGCACCTGCTCGCTGGTCGTGATCCGAACCGGCCCATGCTCTCCATCCGGAGTGAGCGTGGGATCGAGTTCTCCGATCTCGATCGGGGAACCGTGCTCGACTCGGTGCGCCTCATCCTCGTCGGCGCGCCGCTCCGGCATAAAGGCGAGTAATTCGCCGTACGAGAGCGGATTCGTACCGGATGCTGGCAGCTCGAATCGCCCTATCCCGGTGCGACGAAGATCTTCACAGTAGGCATCACCGAGGGTCTCGATCAGGGTGCGGACGTAGGTACCAGAGGCACACTCGATCTCGTATCGCGCGCGGTGGGCGTCGCGCGAAAGCAGATCGGCCCTGTAGATCTCGGTCTGCCGGACCGGAGTCTCGATCTCCTCGCCGCGATGGGCGCGACGGTAGAGGCGTTCGCCGTCCACCCGCACCGCTGAGGTCATGGGCAGACGCTGCTCGATCGTTCCCACCGGGAGGTCGAGAGATTCGGGAATCGAGCCAGTCTCGGTCAGGTCACCAGTGGGGTCGCCCGTGCTCGATCGCCAACCGAGCCGGGCAGTGGCCTCGTAGCGCTTGGGGAGACCGAGCAGATACCGCTGAAGTCTGGTTGCCCTGCCCAGGAGACAGATCATCAAACCGGTGGCGAATGGATCGAGGGTTCCCGCGTGCCCCGCCTTGAGGCCGTACTCGCGTCGGACCTGCTGGACCAGATCGTGTGAGGTAGGTCCGGCTGGCTTGTCGATCAGAAGCGCGGCTGGAACCTCACCCATCTGACGGGAGTTCATTCCGCAGCACCTCCAGAATCTCCTCGTATTCGAGGTCCGTGCTGAAGCCAGCGGCACGCGGGTGACCCCCACCCCCTTGTGATCGTGCGATCGCAGATACATCGACTGCCGGATCGGTTCCACGAAGACTGACCTTGCGAGCGGCCCCCTCGCCGACCGCCCTGTCTCGAACGACCGCGACCAGCCTGGTTCCATCGAGGGTCCGGAGTGAATCGATGATTCCCTCTGTGAGCGTTTCCGAAGCGCCGGTCTGTTCGTAATCGGACTGGGAGACATAAGCGGTGGCGATCTCGCCATCCTCGCTCCTCTTGATCGAGGAGAGAGCGCGTGCGAGGAGCAACAACTTCTCTATCGGGGCGTGCTCGTAGAGCCGTCTGTAGATGACACTCGGGCGCACGCCGCATCCGATCAGCTCGGTGGCCATCCGGTGTGCCGCCTCATCGGTGTTCTCGTACATGAACTTGCCGGTATCGGTCACGAGTCCGACGTAAAGGGCCTCGGCCATCGCGGAGTCGATCTCCGTACCGATCTCATGCGCCAGCCTCCAGACTATCTCGGCCGTGCAGCACGCATCTGGATCGACCAGGTTCACATCGCCGAACCGGGTGTTGTCGTGATGGTGGTCGATATTCAGGACGGTCTCACCGTCGCTGCGGAGGAATTCGACGGGCATGCGATCGATGTTGCCGCAATCGAGGAAGATCACCGTGCGATCAGCGATGTCTGCCGGGGCCTCGTGGAACACCTCCTCGAGAGGCAAGAACTGGTACTCCACCGCCAGCGGGAACTCCTTGGCCGCGAGGAACATCACGGAGTCCTTGCCCGTCAATTCGAGCCGCCGCTGCATGCCCAGCATCGACCCGAGGGCATCGCCATCGGGATTCTCGTGCGTGGTCAGTAGGAACTTCTCTGCGGCGCGGATACGCTCCACCGTCGTCGCAGTATCTTCGGGAAGGGACGGCATCTCGTTCAGTCTTCCAGCAGCCGGGAGATCCGGTCGCCCCGTTCGATCGTCTCGTCGTAGTGGAAAGTCAATGTGGGAGTCCGCTTCATCTGCATCTCCGAACCAATACGAGACTGGAGGAAGCCCTGTGCGGATTCGAGTCCCGCAAGGGAATCCTCCCGCTCTCCTGCAGTACCGAGGACGCTCACATAGACCTTTGCAGCCCTCAGGTCGGGGGAGGTGTCGACCTGAGTGACCGTCACGAAACCGACCCGTGGATCCTTCATCTCCGAGGAGATGGCCTCCGCGAGTACCTCGCGTAAGGCCTCGTTGACTTTGCGCATCCGGGAGGTGGTCATCGTGCGAATGATCGGGGCGTGCGGCCCCTTTACTCCAGTGTCTTCTCGATCTTCTTAATCTCGAAGAACTCGAGCACGTCGTCGACTTTCACATCGGCGAAACCGTCGAGCACGACTCCACACTCCATGCCCTCGTCGACCTCGTTGACGTCGTCCTTGAACCTCCGAAGAGAGGCGAGCGACCCCGTCCAGGTGATCGTACCTTCGCGGACGAGGCGCACGTTTGCCCCACGAGCGGCCTTCCCGCTGGTGACCTCGCAGCCGGCGATGGTTCCGATCTTCGATGCCTTGAAGAGCTCCTTCACGACCGCTTGGCCGACCACCTCCTCGACCTCTTCGGGCTCCAGCAGGCCCTCCATAGCGGCTCTGAGCTCTTCGGTGACCTTGTAGATGACCGTGTAGGTCCTTACATCGACCCCCTCCGAAGCTGCCGCGCGCTGGGCCTCCGCCAAGGGTCGGACGTTGAAACCGATCACGATCGCATCGGATGCGGAGGCGAGCATGATGTCGGACTCGTTGAGCCCTCCGGTCTGCGCGTGGATGACGTTGACCGCAACCTGCTCCTGAGGAACCTTCGCGATCTCATCCTGCAGCGCCTCGAGCGAACCGGACACGTCTGATTTGAGCACGATATTGCGCTCCTTGAGCTCGCCCTGCTTCGCCTTCTCGAACACCTCTTCGAGCGTGACCTTCCGGGCCTGGCGCCTGGCAAGCGCCTCCGTCTTGAGTCGGTTCGAGCGCTCGGCCGCTGCCTGCCGGGCCGCGCGCTCGTTCTCGACCACTCGAACCGGCTCGCCTGCCTCGCAGACACCGTCGAAACCGAGGATCTCGACCGGCATCCCGGGCGTCGCCTCCTCGACCCTCTTGCCTTTGTGGTCGAGCATCGCCCTGACCTTCCCCCACTGGGCACCCGAGACGACCGCATCGCCGATTCGTAAGGTCCCTCGCTCCACCAGCAGACCGACCAGAGGACCACGTCCGGGGTCGAGCTCGGATTCGAGCACGGTCCCGCTTGCCGGGGCGTCGGGGTTCGCCGAGAGCTCCTCGAGCTCGGTCACCAGCAAGACCATCTCGAGCAGATTGTCGAGTCCCTCCTTGGTCTTGGCCGACACATCGACATATACGGTGTCGCCGCCCCAATCCTCAGGGGTGAGATCCCGTTGCGCGAGCTCGTTCCGAACCCTGCTCGGGTCGGAGTCGGGTTTGTCGACCTTGTTGACCGCGATCAGCATCGGTACCTCGGCGGCCCTCGCGTGGTCCACGGCCTCCAGGGTCTGGGGCATGACTCCATCGTCGGCCGCGACGACGATGACCGCGACATCTGTGACCCCGGCTCCCCGTGCCCTCATGGCGGTGAACGCCTCGTGACCCGGAGTGTCGAGGAAAGTAATCGTGTGCCCATCGTGTCGCACCTGGTAAGCGCCTATGTGCTGGGTTATCCCGCCGGCCTCCCCACCCACGACGTCGGTCTGACGGATGGCGTCGAGCAGCGAAGTCTTGCCGTGGTCCACATGCCCCATCACGGTCACGACGGGCGGGCGCTCGACCAGAGAGGCATCGTCGTCGTCGTACTTGGGTAGATCCGGCTCCTCTTCGGCCGCCGTGACGATCTCCACGTCGCGCTCGAACCTCTTGGCGATCGCCTTGACCGACTCGTCGGTGAGGGTCTGTGTGAGCGTGGCCATCTCCCCTTGTTCCATCAGCGCCTTGATCACTTCCGCAGATGAGAGACCGAGCAACTCCGCAACCTCCCGAACCGTGGCGCCGGAATTGACCTTGGTCGCCGGAATGACCTCGGGCTGCTTATCAGCCTCCGAGACCGGTTCCTCCAGAACCGGCTTGCGGCGCCTGCCGCCGCGTCGGCGCGGTGCCCGCGGTGGTGGCTGGTTCTTGGTGATCTGGTCGCGCCGCGACGCCTGAGAGTCGATCACCACGCGTCGCATCTTCTTGCCACCTGCTCCCGCCGGAGCCTTCCCGGCTGCCTTTTCGGTGGACGCTGGTTCGGACGACGAGGGTTTCGTCTCGGGCTCGGCGACCACGGCAGCCTTCGAGCCGCCCCCAGACCCCGAGAGGGCACGCTCTGCGTCGGCCTCTTCCACATTCGACTGTGCAGCCTTCGCTTCGATTCCAGCGGCATGGAGGGCAGCGAGCAGTTCCTTGCTCGTCATCCCCTTCGCTTTCGCGATCTCATAGACCCGCCGTTTCGCCACCCTGTTCGCTTACTCCTTCTCTTCGTCTTCCCCGGCCTCGGCCGCGTCTCCGGATTCAGGTTCGTCGGAACCGGCTGCATCGTCCTGCTCGGCCGATTCCTCCTCGTTCGTACTCTCGTCAGCGGGCGCCTCTTCCGATCCCTCGCCCTCGGCTTCGGGCTCCTCGGCTGCATCGCTCTCCTCGGCTTCGGCTGCGGCTGCCTCAGCTGCCTCCTTCTCTGCGGCAGCCGCCTCCTTGGCCTCTCTCTCGAGCCGCTCTGCGTCAGCCTTCTCGAACACCTCCTCGGCACCGGTGACTATCGCCTTCACATTCGCCTCATCCGAATCGGAATCGGCCAACAGCTTGATCTCTTCGTCTCCCAGATTCGCCACGACGGCAACCTGATTGGTGCTGAATCTGACGAGAGCCTGATGCTGAGGCAAGCCGCAGAACTGCGACCCGTCGATAACGGCATTCGGGCAGCGCCTGTCGTTTGCCAGGAGAGCCATGCACCGT
>JBJTBI010000137.1:0-4384 GCA_046091265.1 bacterium | reverse complement strand
TATTGCCCTGGGAATCGAAGACGACCCTGCCGATGAAGGACGGATCGTCCAGTCGGGGGACTCCTGTGATCCCGTAGCTCAAAGCGAGACGCAACACCGCCTGGTTGAACTGCTTCAACACCGCATCCGATGCCTCCTGCGCTGCGGAGTCGGCCTCGGTGCTCGACAGGCCTTCCGCGAGCGCCCGCTGGCGGGCACTCTCTGCAGCGCGCCCGGCCTCTATCCGCGCAGTTGCCACCTGCCTCCGGAGCACACTGGAGATCTGATCGACCGACTGGTACAGGAAGCTCGCAGGGCCGTAGATCGCGCGGGCAGGGGCCAGTTCCTCGATCCTCTCGCAAACCTCCGGCAGTGGTCTGCCGGGTTGGCGCGGCAGATCCGAACCCAGTCTCGTGCCGCCGGCAATACAGGTCTCGAGCTCGAACAGAGCCCGAAGATCCTCTCCCGTGAGCAGCTTGGAGAGATCCTCCCTCGCCAGGATCAGTGCCGCATCATCACCGAATGCCTTCCTGAACGACTCGGTCGAACGGTAGGAAGCTGAACCGCTGTCGAGGAGCGTGTCCGTACCTGCATCAGCCCGAAGGCCGAGACCGAACCAGCCGCCGACCAGCGCCAGTGAGACGATTGCGGAGATCGCGATCCACGGTCGCCGTGCCGCCGACGCGGCAACCCGCTCGAAGAACGTTTTCACCCTTTCCCTGTCCAAACCGACCTCCCCTCCGCAGACACCGCGGGACTGCCGGCTCGGGTCAATCCATCGAGAGCGGTCCGCGAACGTCTGCGTTCAAGAACTGAGAGACGAACTTGTTCTTGGAGCCGAACAGGTCATCGGCCAACCCCGACTCGACGATCCTGCCCTTCCAGAGGACCGCCAGGAAGTCGGCGACGCGCCTCGCGGTGCTGAGGTCATGGCTGATCACCAGATAGCAACCGCCGTTCTCCGCATGTACCTCACGGATCAATTCGCAGAGGAGCGCCGTCCTGACCGGGTCGAGACCGGAATCAGGCTCGTCGAACATGACGATCGCAGGATCGAGCACGAGGGCGCGGGCGAATCCGGCACGCTTCCTCATCCCCCCCGAGAGCTCGTTCGGCATCTTGTAGTGGGCCTCGGCCAGGCCGACCTCGCGGAGCCTCCGGGTGACGATCTCGTCGATCTCGTCCTCGCTCTTGTCCGTGTGCTGTCGTAGCGGGAAGCAGACGTTGTCGAAGACGTTCATCGAGCCGAAGAGCGCTCCGTCCTGGAACAGGAGACCGAACTTCTTGCGCGTCTCGAACAACTCGTCGTCCGACATGTTCGGAATCGACTCGCCGTGCACCAGCACATCGCCCGAGTCCGGATAGAGGAGTCCGACGATGTGCTTGATCAGCACGCTCTTGCCGGTTCCCGACGGTCCGAGGACCATCGAGATCATGTCATCGGGAAGGCCCAGGTTGCAGCCGTTCAGGATCCTCGAGCGACCGAACTGCTTCACGAGGTCGATCACCTCGATCGCGTCGGTACCTCCGTGATCGCGCTTCTTGCCGGTATGCCACTTGTACGGATTGGGATCGTCGGCCTCGACTCCCGGGATCACGTAGTCGCGATTTGCGAAATCCTCCTCGCTCCAGCCCTGAGCAGCCAGAGGATCAGCCTTCCGCTTCGGGGTTGCGCTGGTCTTGGTCGATGGCCTGGTCCGGGGCTTCGTGCCCGCACCCGATTTGCGCTGGGCGGGAGCCCTGCGCGTGGTCGACGAGGCCGATCTCGCGCGGGACTTCGAACTGCGCTTCGCCGTTCCCGTCGCGCGGGAACCCGACTTCCTGGTCTTGCTTGCAGTTGTCTTCTTCTCTGCCATCTCTCTCCTCGCAGCCCTCAGCCGCCTATCGGCGCTCTCGGGTTCGCTCCCCAGATTGCAAGTGTTCCCATCATCCCAATCAGGTGCACTAAGACGATGTTAAGGACCATCGACTTCGCGGTGGCGGTTCCGACGCCCACCGGACCCCCGGATGCCGTGTAGCCGTAGTAGCAGCCCACCAGCACGATCGCGATCGCCATGGTCATCCCCTAGATCAGGCTGAACATCAGGTCGCCCGGGTTCTGGAACATCCAGAAGATCAGGAAGTACCCGCCGGACGAGACATCCCCGATCTGCTCCACCACCGCGAGCCAACTGGCGAAGAAGGCGATTCCGACGGCCGCCAGATACATGAAGGGGAACACGATCAACGCCGCGAGCAGGCGGGTCGCGGCGAGGAAGGTTATCGGAGGCACTCCCATCACCTCGAGAGCGTCGATCTCGTCGGAGATCCTCATCGCGCCGAGCTCGGCGACGATTCCGGTTCCCACCTTGGCCGACAGCATGTAGCCGAACGCGTAGGGCACGACCTCGCGAAGATCACACCAGGCAGCGAACACGCCGGCGTATGCAGGCGCGCCCACCGAGCGGTTGAAGTAGGCCCCCTCGATTCCGCACTGGAGCCCGAGGATGAAGACGAGTCCCCAGATCACGATCGTCGAACCGAGGATCAGGATCCCCGCTTGCCGGAGCGCTTCGCTGAAGAACTGTAAGACACGCCCCGAGAAGACGAGACCGACCACCCGGCCGCAGAAACCGAAGATCTCTCCGATCGAGTTCAGCCAGCCCCTCGGGACCTCGAGCCAGGGAGAGCCGTTCACTTGATCACCTGGAGATCGGGGTTGGTTGCGAGCAGCGTCTGGGTGAAGACGTAGTTGAAGGCGAAGACGCCCAGGAAGGCGATCACCACCGCCTCGTTGACGGCGCGGCCCACGCCCTCGGCACCGCCGGATGCGGTCATCCCCTTGTACGAACAGACGACCGCGATGATCGCCCCGAAGAGCGTGGTCTTCAGCACCGAGCCCCAGAGCTCCGTGACCGATGCGTGGTTGAACAGCGTCGCGAAGAATCCACCGAGTGGCTCGTTGTAGAGCAGCTCCGCTCCGAGTCCTCCGACTACTCCGAAGATCAAGGCGTAGATGTCCATCAGACCGGTG
Organism: bacterium; assembly: GCA_046091265.1. Lineage (GTDB taxonomy): Bacteria > Actinomycetota > Thermoleophilia > Solirubrobacterales > 70-9 > CAIUSP01. Next base: position 1,392 of record JBJTBI010000137.1, on the reverse strand, counting down.
ATCAGCATCAGCGCGAGGAATCGGGGGACCACGAGGTTCTTGATCGGGTCGACCCCGAGGACCTGGAGGGCGTCGAGTTCCTCACGGATCCTGCGGGCGCCGAGGTCTGCGGTGATCGCGGTGCCTGCCACTCCTGCGACGACGACCGCGGTGACGAAGGGCGCGAACTCACGAACCGAGGCCAGGATGAAGAACCCGCCGAGACGATCGAGGGCGCCGAACAGGGAGAGGAAGTTCGCAGCCTGGAGACCCGGCGCTCCGAACCCGAAGGCGAGCGTCGAGATCATCATCGGAAACCAGCACAGCTGCAGGGCGAACATGAACTGACCAACGAACTCCCCGCCGTAGGGGTACGGGGGCCGGACCCCGGACATCATCGTCCTGCCGGTCAGGATCATCACGTCGCCGACCTGCTCGAAAAGCGACTTGGCGGGCAGAAACGCCTTGTCTACTGCTGTCTTGAGCATTCTCTCCTCTCTTGCCGGTACACCGGTCGGTGCACTCGACTCGAATGAGGAAGGTTATTCCATCCCGTCGCCACGACGTGCGGTGCGTTGAGGCTTCGAGCGTGCGTGGTATGTTCAGCCGCGTGAACGGAGCGCGCCAACCAGAGACGATGGCAATCCGTTCCCGGCGGCTCTGGCTCGGGTTGGCTCTCACCGCCGCACTCTCTCTGGCCATTGCCGGATGTGGCTCCAGCGGAGAGCGACAGGACGCCGACGAACCCAGCGGGGAATTCCCGGTCGAGGTGCTCGAGGCGAAGTTGCCGGAGAGGCAGAAGCTCGCCGAGACCTCCAACCTCGTGCTCGAGGTCCGCAACTCCGGCTCGGAGACGATTCCCGATCTGGCGGTGACGATCAACACTCGTGCATCCGACCTGACGGTCGAAGAGGCCGGAATCGCCAACGGCTCCTTCTCGATAAGGACGGATCGCGAGGACGTTGCGGTCAAGACACGCCCCGTCTGGATCCTCAATGCCGACTGGCCGAAGCTGAACGGCAGCGACACCTCGGCGGGAGCGCAACGGGTCCAGACCAACACCTACGCCTTCGGAGAACTCGCGGTGGGAGAGACGGCCACGATGACCTGGAACCTGAACGCGGTGGCGACCGGCAGCTACACGGTTGCATGGGTGCTCTCTGCTGGACTCGGCGGAAAGGCCGAGGCGGTCGATGCGACCGGAGGGCCGGTTCAGGGAGAGGTCACGGTCGAGATCAGCGGCAAGCCGGCGAAGCTCCGAGTCGACGCTCAGTGCAACGTAGTACCGGTACCATAGGCGCGCCTGCGTGTTCAAGAGACGATGAGTCAAGACCACCGAGGCTGCCGGCCGACGATGTCCCTTCCGAGGTGCCTCCTCGCCTTGTCGATCGGGGCTGCGATCGGGCTGGCCAT
>JBJTBI010000136.1:0-3305 GCA_046091265.1 bacterium | reverse complement strand
TCACGGGCATCGCGGCCTCCGGTCCGATGTCGCCCAGACCGAGGACCGCGGAGCCGTCGGAGACGACGGCGACCGTATTCGCCTTGATCGTGTATTCGAAAGCCTTCGCCGGGTCTGCGGCGATGTACTCGCAGACCCGAGCTACACCCGGTGTGTAGGCCATCGAGAGGTCATCCCGCGTGTTCAGTGGGTACTTGTTGGTCACCTCGATCTTGCCGCGGCGGTGCATCTCGAAGGTCCGGTCGCTGAAATCGATCACACGTGCCCCGCCGGTCGCGCCGATCGCCTTGAGGATGTTCTCCCAGTGTTCCGCGCTCTGGGCGTCGATCGTGAACTCACGAAGACGCTTGCCCTCGCCGCCGCCGCCCGGGATCAGGTCGACGCTCTGTAGCGCTCCGCCGGCCTCGGCGATCGCGGCAGTGAGCTTCCCGAGGGGCTCCTGTCGCGCGTCTAGTTCGACTCGCACGGTCACGCTGTACTGAGCACTGGCGGTCATCGGTTCGATGATAGGCAGCCCTGTCGCCCCGCGGCCATAGGATCAGTGAATGGCAACTCCTCGGTCATCCAAGGGAACCGGCAAGAAGACGGCGAAGGCCAGCACCGGGGCCTCTCGTAAGCCCAAGTCCAGCCGAAAGCAGGGCTCCTCTCACCACGGTGACCTTTTCCTCATCGACGGCAACAGCCTGGCGTACCGGGCCTTCTACGCTCTGCCGGAGTCGATGTCCACCCGCGACGGTCGACCCACCAATGCGATCTACGGCTTCGCGTTGATGATGGCGAAGGTCATCGAGGACTTCAGGCCCGGGGCCGTCATCGTCGCGTGGGATGCAGGACTGTCCGACAGGGAGAAGATCTACGAGCCGTACAAGGCGCAGCGGCCCCCGAAGCCGGACCTGCTCTCCGAACAGTGGCCGCACCTCCCGCAGCTGACGGAGGCCTTCGGGTTCCTCAACGTCAAGGTGCCGGGGTACGAGGCCGATGACGTCTTGGGGACCCTTGCCATTCGCGCCGCGGAGGAAGGAATACCCGTGACGGTCCTCTCAGGCGACCGTGACGTCTATCAGCTCGTCTCTCACGGCGTGCGCGTGATGTCGACGACCAAGGGTGTGAGTGAGACCAAGGTGTACGACTCGAAGGCGGTCGAGGAGCGCTACGGAGTTCCGCCTGAGCTGGTCACCGACCTGATGGGCCTGAGGGGCGACAAGTCCGACAACATCCCAGGCGTTCCGGGCATCGGCGACAAGACGGCTGCCCAGCTGCTCGCCGAGTACGGCTCGCTCGAGGCGGTCCTGGAGAACGCCGACAAGGTGTCAGGTACGAAGCGAAGCCAGAACCTCAAAGACCATGCCGAAGACGCCCGCATCTCGAAGCAGTTGGCCACCATCATCACGGACGTCGAGGTGGACGTCGATCTGAAGGAGGTCATGGCTACCGAGCCCGACCGGAGTGGTCTCGCGTCTGTCGCACAGGAGTTCGAACTGCGTCGGATAGTCGGTCGCCTGGGTGCCGCCCTCGGACCGGATGAGGTGCCGGAGGTGCCGGATACCGATCAGCGGCTCGAGGTGGTTGCGGGTGAAGGCGGGCTCTCGGATCTCGCGAAGGGCGAGATCGCGGTAGCAGTAGCGATCTCCGGGGATGCCCTTCGGTGGGCTGCGAGTGACGGGAAGACCGTCGTCGAGGGGGAGGTCGGTTCGGTCGATGATCTTGTGACCGAGTTCGGGGAGCGACCGTTGATCGCGCACGACTTCAAGAACCTCGCAGGCGGCTCTCGGGAGGGTCTGCTCTCCGCCGAAGGCTCGGATCAGCTGACCCTCCATCACGACACGATGCTTGGCGCGTACCTGCTCGAGCCCGGACGGCGAGCCTACGAGCTTGCGGAGGTGGCGTCACGCAGAGGTTTGACGGCCTCCACTGTGGCCGAGGGAGAGGCGGTCTCCGACGCCCAGATGGAACTCGGTTCGGAAACCCCGTCGGCCGATCCTGCGGCTGACGCCCGCCTCATCTGGGAGATCGCAGGCCAGCAGCGGAAGGAGCTCGACGATGCCGATCTCATCGGGCTCCTCGAGGAGGTCGAGCTGCCGCTGGTGAGAGTTCTGGTCGAGATGGAGCAGTTGGGGATCAAGCTGGATCCGGCTAGGTTGGCGGAGATAGGCAAGGGCTTCCAGAAGCGGCTCACCAAGCTCGAGAAGGCGATCTACAAGGATGCGGGCAGGGAATTCACCATCGGATCTCCGCAACAGCTCTCGGAGGTCTTGTTCGATGAGATGAAGCTGACGCCCGGGAAGAAGGGCAAGAGTTACTACGCGACCGACGTCAGCGTCCTTCGAAAGATCCGTGACGAGAGTCAGATAGTCGAGCGGATCATGGAGTGGCGAGAGTTGAGCAAGCTCAAGAGCACCTATCTCGATCCGCTGCCCGGTGAGATCGACTCCGCCGACGGTCGGATCCACACCACCTTCAATCAGGCAGCGACGGCCACTGGCAGGCTCTCGAGTACGGACCCAAACCTCCAGAACATCCCCATCCGCTCGGATGAAGGGAGACCGATCAGATCCTGCTTCGTGGCCACCCGGGGGAAGAGGTTGCTGGCGGCCGACTACGACCAGGTCGAGATGAGGATCCTCGCCGCAGTCGCGGGGGACAGTCAACTGAGGAAGATCTTCAACGATGGCGAGGATGTGCACGCTGCGACCGCAGCGGAGGTGCTCGGTGTCGAGGCCGCTGACGTCGGCCCTGCGGAGCGCTCGAAAGCGAAGATGGTCAACTACGGAATCGCCTACGGCCTATCTGCTTTCGGTTTGGCGGAGCGGCTCGACATCCCGCAGGATGAGGCCGCTGGCTACATCCAGAGCTACTTCGAGCGGTTCCCCGCGATAGACGCCTACATGAAGGATGCCGTTGCCAGAGCGAAGAAGGACGGGTACGCCTCTACGCTTCTGGGCCGGAGGAGACCGATCCCCGAACTGCGCTCGGATCGTCCGCAGATCCGCAGTCAGGGAGAGAGGCTCGCGATCAACATGCCCATCCAAGGCACTTCTGCCGACGTGATCAAGCTGGCGATGATCAACTCACGCAATGCCCTTACGACAGAGGGTATGGAGACGAAGCTGATCCTCCAGATTCACGACGAGCTGTTGTTCGAGGGCCCCACGGCAGTGATGGAAGACGCGAGGACGATGGCAATGGAGCAGCAATCACCTCAGTCACCCGAGGATGGCCTGGCTCAAGCACCAGAGCCTTCTGAGACAGCCGGGGGAAGAGAGCTGTCAGCTCTCACGGCAACAGTGAGGCGTGTGGGGGCGGCG
>JBJTBI010000135.1:0-8389 GCA_046091265.1 bacterium | reverse complement strand
CGCGCCAACGGGCCTCGGAGAGATTCGAGAGCTTCGGACTCGGCGGCTACGAGGGATCGTTGCCCGGGGAACTCTCCGGTGGAATGCGCCAACGGGTCGCCTTGCTACGGACCCTCATCGCCGACCGCCCCGTCCTCTGTCTGGATGAGCCCTTCTCCGCGCTGGACGCGATCAGTCGCGCCGATCTGCAGAGCTGGTTCGGCTCAATCCTGGACGAGATCCCGAGGACCTGTCTGTTGGTGACCCACGATGTGGAGGAGTCCCTCTACCTCTGCGACCGCACTCTGGTGCTGAGCTCCCGCCCGGGACAGGTGGTGTGCGAGATCGATTCACCTGCGCCGAGAGCCGAAGATCGTCTGGCTGCAATCTGCAGACCCGACTTCGTAGAAGCGAAACAGCGAGCGCTCGAAGCACTTGGCGCCGAGAGGGCTGTGGCATGAACCGAGCGCCGAGATCCCGCTGGCTCGCTCCGATCTGCGTCGGCCTCGGGTTGCTGGTGATCTGGCAACTCGCGTCGAGCTGGGGACTGATCGCCGACGCCCTCTCGATCGAATCCTTCCTGGTTCCTGCTCCGACCGAGATAGCCGACTCGCTCTGGCAGGATCGCTCTCTGCTCGGATCGGCGGCATTGACGACGATCGTCGAGGTGGTCGCGGGGTTCATCATCGCCGTGATCGCCGGTGTGCTGCTGGCGCTGTTGATCCACCGCTCCGAAGCGGCGAGGAGGGCCGTCTATCCGCTGCTGGTCGGGTCACAGACCATTCCGATCATCGCTATCGCGCCGATCCTGGTGGTCGGGTTCGGCTTCGGTCTGGGTCCGAAGCTCGCGATCATCGCACTGGTCTGCTTCTTCCCGATCACCGTCAACTGCATGGACGGATTGAGGCGCTCCGACCCCGATCAGATCCGACTCGTGCGCTCTCTCGGTGCGAGCAGGGGTCAGGTGTTGACCTGGGTAGAGGTACCGACGGCCCTGCCGGCGTTCTTCAGCGGAGCCAAGATCGCAGCGGCGGTCTCGGTGATCGGCGCCGTATTCGCAGAGTGGTCGGGCTCGGATGCGGGACTCGGCTATCTGATCCAGATCTCGTCGGCTCAACTCCTGACCGCCAGGATGTTCGCTGCCATCGTGGTCCTCTCCGCCATTGCGATCCTGCTCTTCTGGGCGGTCGGGGCAATCGAGCGGAGGGTCGTCTTCTGGCAACGGGGGGAGGTCGGAGGATGAAGCGAGTTCGGGTACTGTTGGCCCTCTCGCTGTGTGTCGCTGTCGGAGCACTGGGGGGCTGCAGCGAGAAGGAGGAGAGGACGAGAGATGGCCGGGCCACGCCCCTGAGCGTGATGCTCGACTTCTACGTGAACCCGGACCACGCAGGCCTGGTGGTGGCGGATCGGCGAGGCTACTTCGAGCAGGCGGGGCTGGAGGTGGATCTCCGAGTCCCCTCGGATCCATCGGCTCCTCTCAAACAGGTCGTGGCGGGACGTGCCGATCTCGCCATCTCCTACGAGCCCGAGGTACTGACCGCGCGCTCGGAAGGCCTGCCGGTCAAGGCGATCGCGGCGATCGTGGACGAACCGCTCACCTCCCTGATCTGGCTGCCAGCGAGCGGGATCGCCGACCCTGTGGACCTGTCGGGTAAGACGGTTGCAACCGCGGGCATTCCCTACCAGGACGACTATCTGGACACGATCCTCGATGCCTCGGGTGTACCTGCGGCATCGGTCAGCAGGGTGAACGTCGGTTACGGCCTCCTGCCGGCGTTGCTCGGTGGCGAGGCCGACGCGATCCTCGGTGGGTTCCGCAACATCGAGGGCGTGCAGCTGACCGAGCGGGGAGACGACCCGACCGTCCTCCCCGTCGACCGGGTCGGAGTGCCGACCTACGACGAGCTGGTGCTGGTTGCCTCGGACGAGACGATCGAAGAGCACCCGGATGAACTGGCCCTCTTCATCTCGGCGCTGGCGAAGGGAACGGAACTCGCGATCGACGATCCGGATCTCGCAACGAGATCGGTTCTCGCTGCCGGCGACGGACTCGATCCGTCCCTCACAGCTGCGGAGGTGGAGGCGACGCTGCCACTCCTCGCAGCCCCCGAGAACGCTCCGTTCGGCTGGATGAACCCGAACGAGTGGGCGAACTTCGCGGCTTGGATGAAGGCGCAAGGATTGATCGACGAGGTCCCGTCAGTGGAGGAGTCGATCACGAGCGAATTCCTGCCTGCAGCACCTCAGCCGCGCTAGGCGACGGCTCCGAGCGGAGGTCCCTCGACCACAGCCTTCGAGTAACCGGCAAGGACGAATGCGGCTGCCAGACCTCTCCATGGTGCATACGGAGCGAGGAGGCCTTCCACTTCGTCCGCATCGGCCCGACGACCGAGACCGGTGATCCGCCCGACCAGTTTCGCCAGGGTCGGATCGGAAACGGGCAGCGCATCGAGATCCCCCCGGCCCCCAGCCGCAACAGACTCCATGGTCGCTCCATCGACCTCACGGATCAGCAGTAGCCGGTCGAGCGTCTCGAGCCGGTCGAGATCGACCCGTCCGGAAACGAGTTCACGGGCTGAGCGGGCCAGGGGCGTCTCTGAGGTCGCGCCCAGGGCCTGCGAGAGATCACCGGACCGAGCAGCCTGTCGTCTCGATTGTTCGAGAAGAAGTCGGTCAGGTCCTCGTCCAGGCCTAGGGAGAAACGGACTCGGCTGATCACGGTGGCGAGATCGCCACCCGATGCAGACCGCCGTCCACTCGAACGGCCGTCGCCATCTCGATAGTCGACCGAGTCGGGATCCAGGGCCTCTGCGGTGAGCCTGATCGCACCACCGTCGCCCGCTCGTGCCGGGCAGACCGTGACCAGGACCGGAGCGCCATCGACATGGAGGAACCTCCTGACCCGACGGCCGTCGCAGGAGAGGATCCCGTCCGCGGCGGAACGCTCGGGTAGCTGAACCGGTGAGGGCGGATTGGCGAAAGACTCCAGCGGGACCTCTACTGCGCGGCGAGAGTCGCTCAAGCCGGATCGAGATCCTTCTCGAACAGCCGGTAGCGCTTGACCACGCTCCCCCCCATCCCCTCCATGGCCTTGTTCATCGGTTTGTTGGTCTCGAGGATCCAGCCCTGATCGCCGCCTCCTACGCCCGTGCGCTTCGCGGTCTCGAGATGGCGGATGTAGAAGGCTGCCGCTATCCCCAGGTGCTGATACTCGGGCTTGACCCCGAGGGCGAACACCCTCACCTGATCGATCTTCCGCCGACCGAGCAGGAACTTGAGCCAACCGAAGGGGAGGAGCCGGCCGTTCATCTTCTTCAGCACCTGATTGATGTCGGGGAGGGTGAGCGCCGCTCCGAGGATCTCTCCGTCGCGTTCCGCGATCATCGCCCAGTCCTCGCTCAGTACCTGCTTCAGGTTCTTGGCCTGGAAGTCGGCCTCGGCGTCGGTAACCGGGACGAAGCCCCAGTTACGGCCCCAGGCGGCGTTGTAGACCTCCATGAAGCGGGCTATCTCCTTGTCGAGCTCGCGGCGGCGCATGTTCCGGACCGTCACACGGTGCTTCTCCATCTCATCGGCGGCGGCGTGGATCATCGGGGTGAACATCTCTCCCTCGGCGAGTGTCCCGACCTGCAGGTCCCACATCTGGAGGTCCATGGCCTTGCCATACCCGAGAGCCTCGATCCGGTCTCGGTAGTACGGCGGATGCCATGGCTCGAGGATCATCGGGTGGCGGTCGTAGCCGTCGATCAGGAGACCGCACTCGTCGTTGGTGGTGAAGTCCATCGGCCCGATCATCCGCTTTCGTCCCTTAGAGCGGGCCCACTCCTCGGCCGCGCTGAACAGGGCCTGGAAGACCTCGGGATCGTCGACGGCATCGATGAAGCCGAACTGGGCGTCCGAGCCTCCCTGGTACTCGTCCCAGCGATGGTCGATCTGGACGGTGATGCGGCCCACGACTTCGCCATCACGCAGTGCGAGCAGGTACTCGGCCTCCGCATGCTGGAAATAGGGGTTCTTGTCGCGATCGAGGAACTCACGCCTCTCCATCAGCAACGGCGGGACCCAGGGCGTGCCACGGTGGAGGCGGTAAGGGAGCTTGATGAAGCGATCCAGATCCCTTCGGCCGGAAACGTGCACAATCCGCAGTTGCGAGGGGTCCGCCACCCTTGTCAACCTACACTTCCCACGGATGGCAAATACGACTCAAACCCAGACACCGCCCGTAGACGTATTCGAGAAGGTACGGGGACACGAGCGAGCCGAGCAGCTCGAAGCCGCCAAGCAGCACGACCTGCTCCCCTACTTCAGGCTGCTCGAGTCGGAGGCAGGGCCGATCGTGGAGATGGAGGGTCGCGAGACCATCATGCTCGGCTCCAACAACTATCTCGGTCTGACCGCGGATCCGCGTGTGAAACAGGCAGCGCGTGACGCGCTCGAGCAGTACGGAACCGGCGTCACCGGTTCGAGGCTTCTGAACGGAACCACACCCCAGCATCTCGACCTCGAACGTGAACTGGCCGAGTGGATGCACACGGAGGACGCAATCGTCTTCAGCACCGGCTACCAGTCCAACCTCGGAGCGATCAGCGCGATCCTCGAGCCCGGCGACACCGTGATCTGCGATTCGGCGAACCACGCGTCGATCCTCGATGGCTGCAAACTCTCGGGCGCGAAGCTCAGGCCCTTCCGTCACAACCGGATGGACAAGCTCGAGCGGATGCTCGAGCGGGCGGTCGAGGACGGAGGCGGGGTCCTGGTGGTGGTCGACGGTGTCTTCTCGATGGAGGGTGACGTCTGCGACCTGCCGGGAATAGTCGAGTTGTGCAGCCGGTTCGGTGTCCGCCTGATGGTCGACGAGGCTCACGGGGTGGGAGTCCTGGGAGCCCGCGGAGCAGGCGCCTGCGAGATGTTCGGCATGGAAGACAGCGTCGATCTCCGGATGGGGACCTTCTCCAAGAGCCTCGCCTCCTGCGGAGGATTCATCGCCGGATCCGCCGAGGTGATCGAGTACATGCGGATCTCCTCCCGCTCCTTCATCTTCAGCGCTTCGGCCGTCCCGGCCGCTACCGGAGCGGCTCTGGCAGCACTGCGGATAATCAGGGACGAAGGCCCGGCATTGTTCGAGAAGCTGCTCTCGAACGCCGCGTACCTGCGCAACGGATTCCGCAGCCTCGGGCTGCAAGTGGTCGAGCCCGGCACCCTCCCCGACGGCCGTGAGGCCACCACACCGGTCGTGCCGGTGGTGGTGGGTGAGGATTGGCAGGCGGTTCTCCTGTGGAAGGCCCTGTTCGATGCCGGCGTCTACACCAACGTGGCGATCCATCCGGCGGTTCCTCCTGGCGGAGCGCTGCTGCGTACCAGCCTGATGGCGACCCACGAGACCGAGCACCTCGACCGCGCTCTCGAAACGGTCGAGCGGGTCATCGCCGACTTCCCCGACCTACCCAGAGTCTGAGAATCCGAAAAAGTTGCTCTTAGCGGGCGACTCGTTTCGGTCGCCTCCAACTCGGGCTGCTGACGCGATATGTTTCCGCAGCCGCGCGCCTTTCCGGAGAGAAGGCAAGCGGGAAGGGCCAGAGCCCGACCCCAAACCGACGCGACCCGGCCAAGGTCGAATAGGGAAGCGCGAGCCACATTCGAAGCCGGCCCCGATACCCCCGACAGGAGGATGAGATGACGACCACTGCAACCGCAACCAAGGCCAAGACACGCAAGACGGGTAAGCCGAAGACACGAAAGGCCAAGGGGAACGGAAGCAGAGGTCGCAACAACTCCGACTCGCAGCACATGAGGGCACTGGCAAAGGCAAACGAAGTTCGACTCGCGAGAGCGTCGCTGAAGCGTCAGATCGCAGCCGGCGAGTTGACCGCGGCAGAGGTTCTCAACGACTACCCGGCCGAGGCGGAGGGAATGACCGTCTCGGAGTTGCTGGCGAGCCAGCGGCGATGGGGCAGGACACGTTCACGGAAGCTGCTATCGCGCCTCGACCTGACCGAGAACAAGCGCATCGGCACCCTGACCGAACGTCAGCTCTCGCTCCTCACCGCAGCCCTGAACGCGCCCAGCGCCTGAGAGTCGCCGCCTAGAGCCTGAAGCGCGCACCGCCAGACCGGCGCGCGAAGAGCCCGGAGAAGTACCAGGCTCCGAGCCCGAACACGACCGCCGCGAGGACTACTCGGACAGCGGGAGAGATGACCGGGGCCAGCACGGTCCAACCGAGGGCCAGGGTGATCACCCCTCCCATGCCGGCGAGGATCAGAGTGTGCGATCGATAGCCGGCCAGATGCTCACGCAAGGCGAGCTCGAGTCCTGCCACCGAGGAGAGCACCAAGCCGGCGCCGATCATGATCGGACCGCGGGGTGGCGCGACGAAGAACCCCGCCAGCAGGAGGACCAAGCCGACGAATACGACCACCTCGGTCAAGGGGAACGTCCCCCATGGAGCGGGTGGTCGGTCCTCGCTGCGCGAGCGCGGCACTCTACTCGGGGGCATCTGACTCGGCTCCGAACACGAGCTTCATCGTAATGTGCACAGGTAACGGCACCTCACCGCGTTACACGACCAGTCTGCGAGCCGACCGAGGCTCTGATCAGCTCCTCGACTCGCGAAGCCAGGCCGGAGGGGGTCTGGTTGCCGAGTGCGACCTGGTAGAGGCGACCACCCGGTTCGACGAAGAGGAGCGTGGGACACCCACCGACCCTCAAGAGGTTGGACAGCGCGCCATCGGGGTCCAATCCGACAGGATGCGTCCAGCCCCGATCGCGGATCAACTCCCGGACCGTGGCGCGGTCATCGCGGACATCGATGGCCAGGAAGTTCGCACGACCGGAGAAACGACGGTAAGCGGTCTCGAAGACGTCCTGCTGGGCCTCACAATCGCCACCACGGGTGAACCAGAAGGAGACCACTGCCGGTCGCCGCAAGACATCACACGACTTGATCGCACCCTCGACCGATACCTCGCAGGCCGGGACACGGCGAGCGTCGGCGGGACAGGGGCGCTGGCTCGACGCGCAGTCGGTCTGATCGACGTTCGCGTCACCGGTCAGGTCTCCACGAGCGTCCGCAATCGCGAAATCCGGTAACACGACCCCTGCATCGTCTCCACTGCCGAGCACTCCACCGTCGTTTCCGGAGACCGAATTGACCACCGCGACCGCGATCACCGCGCAGAAGACGACCCCCACGAATACCGACCAGACCGCAGGTGGTTTGATGGCTGAACGCTGGGGCTCGTTCCGGCCGTCGGACTCATCCGTCTTGAGATCTTCGGACTCGCTCATCCGTGGCTCCCGCCAACCCGGGAGAAGGTAGTGGCTCTCTCGCCTCTCACGGACCGCTCCGTGAGCGGATCGAACAGGGTGAGCGACGCCGGTATGACCAGGAGCACCGCAGCCAGAGCCACCAACAGATCGACCACCGTGACCAGGCCGAAGCCGCTCAGGATCGGCGCCACCGAGGGAAGCCCGAGCGCGCCGAGAGGACCGGCTAGGGCGAGAACCGCGAAACCCGCGATCACCGTTGCGCCGGAAGCGAGCGTCGCGAAACCGGCCCTCGAATAGGTACTCCTCAGAGCCTCCCCCACCGTCAGTCCGGCGCTTCGCTCCTCCCAGAAGCGTGAGGCCAGGATGATGCTGAACTCGGTCGAGACCGCGATCACCAACGCCCCCAGAGTGGCCGACATCGGATTGAGGGCGTAGCCGGTCGAGGCGACCGCGAGCGAAGACCATCCGGTTGCGAATACCACCGGCATCAGTACGGCGAGGGTGCGACGGAGCGACCTCCAGAGCATGAGGAGGATCAGGGCCACCGCTCCGATGCCAGCGGCGGGCAACCACCATCTGCTCTGCTCGAGACTCGCGTTTGCATCGGCGATCAGCACCTGCAAGCCAGCGACCTCTACCGTGACGCCGGCGGGAGGGCTCGGGCCACCGGGGGGATCGACCTGTTCCCTGATGTCTTCGATCAACGCCTGTAGCTCGTCGAGGGGTCGCACCTTGACCCCGAAGGAGATCACGGCCTGGTTCCCGACCTCTCCGGTCTCGGGATCACGCGTGACCACGGCTTCCGAGAGGTAGGGCGGGATCGACTCGATCAGAGCCTCGGACCCAGCCCGGTCGAGGGTGCCGCCTGCGGCAGCGAACAGATCGGTCAGTGACGGTGCCGGGCAGAGCGCAGCACGGTCACAACTCGCAGAGGGTCCCGAGAACCCGTGCCGAGCGAGTACCCGCTTCTGGAAGTCGGCCATCCACGCAATCGTCGCGGGATTCGCCAGATCGTCGCTGGTGACCAAGACGTCGATCACGCCCGAGATACCCGTGGTCATCTCGACCTCACGCAGCTCCTCCAGCACCGGTGAGGTCGACGGAGCAAGGTCGCGGACATCGTCGTCCACCGGCGTCTGCGTGC
>JBJTBI010000134.1:0-6454 GCA_046091265.1 bacterium | reverse complement strand
TTCCGGCTCTCGGTCAAGATCAGCTCGACCAGGCGTGGGTCTCGTCCGACCTCCTCGGCGACGCGCGCTGCCTCCTCTCCCGGCTCGACCTCGTCGAGACGCCTCACCCTTCCCTCTGCCTTGGAGACGATCTTCTGAGAGCAGACCACGATCTCGTCGCCGATTGGTTGGGACCTGGAAGCGATCAGCGCGCCGAGGTCATCTCCCTCCGATATCTCCGGAAGCCTCGCGAGTGACCGGACCTCGATCCGTCTACTGTCGTCGAAATCCGTGATCAGGCCGGAGGAGGTGTGGGGTAACGATCGGTCAGACCGACTACCGACTCGTCGTCCTCGGTCGGCTCTCCGCCGACCTCCCACAGGACACGTGCCGCACGTGGCGAGCGCTCGGGGCTGACCAGGAGCGCTTCGCGGAGATAGGCGAGGTCGTCTGGCGTGTCGAGGTCATGGGCGAGGCCCTGGATTTCCTCGAGTGCGAAACTGACGCCGGATGCCCTCGCGCGACCGGTATGTCGGATGAGACTTTCAGAGCCGAATGCTGGTTCGAAACAATCGGGCGGAGTGAGGATCAGAGCGTTGGTGCCGGAGTGATCATGGTCTGGAACGATCAGCGCGGCGCGCGGGGTTCGACCCAGATGTGCATCGAACTCGCCCGGATCGAAGAGCGGGCAGTCGGTCGGGAGTACGGCCACACGCTCGAAGTCGCCCGCTACCGCGTCGCGGATTCCACGTGCCGCGGCATCCGAATGCCCCGGGTCGTCAGCAAGCGAGAGGACGTCGATACCGACCCATTTGGCGTGCCTCACCACCTCCGAGTCAGAGGTGACGATAAGCACATCGTCCACCGTCTTGCAACGGCGGACCTTGATCATCATGTCGAGGAATAGCTCCTCGGCGAGTCGGGCCCTGTCGGCAGCAGAGATCTCGCCCGCGAGTCGCTCGTGGGCACGGCTGAACTCCTTCACGGGGAGGATCGCCAAGGTGCGAAGTCGTTCTGCTCCGAACATTCCGTTCGAAGGCTAGCGAGGGGCGGTCCTCGCCTTGGCAGATCGCGCCCCGTTTGGCGGCCCGATCCAGATCAGGCGAGAGTCTCGGAGAGTCCGATCAGGGAGCGCGCGAGCTCCTGTCGATCCGACGCACTCTCCATCAGCGTCTTGCCTCGATAGAAGGGGGGATCCTCCAGATCTTCTGCTGGGTCGTCATCGTCGCAAACCAGTGCTGTGAGGAGCCCTTCGTAGAGAGATGCGATACCCGAGGCATCGACCGGCCGGCCGAGCGCCCCCAGACACTCCTCGGTCGGTCCCTTGATCGACCTGCCGGCGATCAGGGGACTGACGGCGATGACTGGTGCGGAGCCCGATTCCAAAGCGGACCGCAGGTCGGGTATCCCCAGGATCGGGCCGATCGAGAGCACGGGGTTCGAGGGGCCGATCACGATGAGGTCAGCCTCTGCGAGGGCGCTCAGGACCTCAGGCGTGGCGTTCGCTTCTTCGAGGCCCTCGACGTTCACCTCCTCGATCGGATCAGAGCCTCCATCGGCGATCAGATACTGCTGGAGGCTCCGCCAACCCGCACCCGTCTTGATGCGTGTCCGGATCGGTGTTTCCGTGGCTGGCAGGACGGATGCGGTCACTCCCAGAGCCGAGGCGATCTGCGCTTGCGCTGCGGTTCGCGTTCCGCCCTCGGACACGAAGGTGGATCGGTAGATACAGGTGGCGAGATCCCGGTCGGAGATCCGAAACCACTCGGGCGCGCCCAGCAAAGCGAGACGATCGAAGACTGTGAAGGTGTCACCGGCTATTCCCCAGCCACGCTCTTCGTCTATCTGTCCAGCCAGCCAGTAGGTGATCAGGTCCGGGTCCGGCGATACGTCGATCCCGAGCACCATCTCGTCATCTGCGGGATTCGCGATGACCGAGAGATTGGCGCCGATCTCGGCCTGGAACCCGGCCGCGAGCTTCGCGCCGCCGGTTCCGCCTGCCAGCAGTGCGACCCGCGGGGAGTCGCTCAACTCCAGTGGTCTCCATCTGGAAGCCCGGTGATCCTGATGCCCGAATGGGTCTTGTAGCGCCCATTGATCGAGATCAGAAGCGGTGTGAGCGATTCGGTGATTCGGGATGTCTCTAGTGCACCTGCATTCACCGGTCGCAGACCCGGGATCAATCCGATCAGTTCAGCGACTGCGGCTTTGTCGGCCTTGCGGTCGCCGCAGATGAGTGTGTCCTCGTCGAACTCCTCCCCCTCCGCGAGGGACTTCGCGCTCACCGTATGCAGAGCGGAGACGACGGTGACCCCGTCGGGGACCATCTCCTGCGCCTGTTCAGCCGCTGAGCCCTGCCAAACCCCGAGCAGTCTGGTGGCTTTACCCGCGACCGCCGCGGCAAGCGGAACCGTGCAGTCGACCAGTATCTGCCCCGGCGAGAGATGCTCCTTCAGGTTGGTCAGTGTCTCGGACTGCGCCCGGAACGGAACGGCGAGGAAGAGGACCTCACCGCGCCTCGCAGCCTCTTCGTTTAAGAGCCCTTCGACGCTCGAGCCGCGGACCTGCTCCACTGCTCGCGCTGCAGACTCCTCGGCTCTTTCCGCATCGCGGGAGCCGATGGCAACGGAGAGACCGGCCCGCGCGAAGGCGAGCGACAGCCCGAATCCGAGGGCACCCGTTCCACCGATTATCGGGACGGTCCTCGTCTCTTCGTTTGGCGGGGGAGGATTCATCACGGGGCGAGTCTAGGCGCTGAGGACTGACTTCGGCAGCCGGACTATCCTCTCTCCAGATGAGATGCGAAGGGCGTAGAGCGATGGTCACGGGTGGGGCACAGGGCATCGGCGCAGCGATCGCCGAACGCCTCGCTGCCGAGGGCGCGACGGTTGCGATCGGAGACCTCAAAGACGATCAGGCTGCCGAGGTGGCAGAGCGAATCGGGGGATCGGCAGGGGAGTTGGATGTGACCTCGGTCGACTCGGTGTCTGATTTCGTGGCAGAGCACGGTCCCTTCGAAATCCTCATCAACAACGCCGGGACCGACGAGTTCGGGTTCTTCACACAGACCACCCCCGAGCAGTGGGAGAGAGTGATGGCGGTCAACCTCGGCGGAGTGTTCGCCTGCACCCACGCGGTGCTGCCAGCAATGCAGGAGGCTGGTTACGGGCGGATCCTCTCGATCGCCTCAGAGGCCGGCCGTGTCGGATCGAAGGGTTCGGCCATCTATTCCGCCGCAAAGGGAGCGGTCATCGCCTTCATGAAGGTGATCGCCCGGGAGAACGCCCGCTACTCGATCACCGCGAATTCGATCGCTCCCGGACCGATCGAGACGCCCCTGCTGATGCAGGCCACCGAGTTCGGCGAGATGGGGCAAAAGCTGATCCAGACCAGGCGGGATTCGACCCAGATGAAGCGACTCGGAACGCCCGAAGAGGTCGCAGCGGCCGCTGCCTTCCTCGTTTCGGATGATGCCTCCTTCGTGACCGGGGAGACGCTCGGCGTCTCCGGCGGCCTGGGGTTGATCTGACGCCGCGTGGTGTCCGTGTTCCCGGACAAGGTTTCGATACGCGAGGTGGGCCCACGGGACGGCTTCCAGAACGAGCCTGAGACGATTCGGACCGAGGACAAGTTGAGGCTGATCGGGTTGCTCCTCGATTCGGGTCTCCGAAGGATCGAGCTGACATCGTTCGTCCGCAGCGACGTGATTCCGCAGCTCTCGGACGCCGAGGAGGTGCTGTCGGCTGTCGAGCCGCGGGACGGAGTCGTCTACTCCGCTCTGGTTCCCAACCTGCGCGGGTTGGATCGGGCCCTCGGGTTCGGCGACAAACTGGGAGAGGTGAGCTTCTTCTGCTCGGCGACCGAGTCACACAACAGAGCCAACGTCAATCGCAGCATCGATGAGTCACTCGGAGAGTTGGAGCAGGCAGTCACCAAGGCTGCGGAATCCGGTTTGCGCTGCGTGTCGGTGATATCGGTCAGCTTCGGCTGCCCCTACGAAGGCAGGGTGGATCCTGAGACGGTCTTCGGAATTGCCGAGCGTCTGGTTGCGGCTGGCTGCGACGAGATCGGCTTCGGCGATACCACGGGTATGGCCAATCCCCGTCAGGTCGGAGAGTTCTTCGTCGCGGCGAGCGAGCGTTTGGGCGGCACCGAGCTCACTGCCCACTTCCACAACACCCGAGGTCAGGGCCTCGCGAATGCTCTCGCCGCACTGGAGGCAGGTGTGTCTTCGTTCGAGAGCTCATTCGGTGAACTGGGAGGCTGCCCGTTCCCGCCCGGAGCCACGGGGAATATCGCTACAGAGGACCTGGTCGGCATGTTGGGGGAGATGGGTATCGATACGGGGATCGACCCGCGTGCGGTAGTCACGGCCTCGTCGGCAGCTCAGGAGATCCTGGGTAGGCCCCTCGGCTCTCATGTCCTGACCGCTGGACCGGTCGATTGGACTGGACCCGAGCGGTCTCCGGAAGCGTGAAGGTCTAAATTCTTTTCAGCACATGCTCAGCGATCAATTCAGGCAGGCCGCAGAGGCGAAGGACTTCTCCAAGATGGAGGATCTCTTCACGGAGGACGTCGTCTTCCGCAGTCCGGTCGTGTTCAAGCCCTACGAGGGCAGAGAGGCGCTCGGTCTTCTTCTCTCCACGGTCTCGCAGGTATTCGAAGACTTCCGCTACACGGATCAAGTGGAAACCGGGAGTTCGGCGGTGCTCGTCTTCAAGGCCCGGGTCGGCGAGCGCGAGGTCGAGGGGGCGGACTTCCTCTACTTCGACGACGGCGGTCAGGTGGAGGAGATGATGGTGATGGTTCGGCCGCTCAGTGGAGCGATGGCGCTGGCGGAGGCTATGAAGGCACGGCTCGAGGCTGCGGGCGTGATCTGAGTTGGCGATTCCGAAGACCTGGATCCTGCATGAATACTTCTAGCCAGACACCCGTTTCCGTTTAAGATTGTGCAGGCAATGGCCGTAGACCAGACAAGTCTCGATCGCATCAGGAACGCCTCGTTCCCGACCGTACGTCGGGGATATGACAAGAGCGAGGTGGAGCGTTTCCTCACCAAACTCGCCGACTGGCTCGAGACCGGCGCGGGTGACGAATCCCGCACCGATGCAGTGAAGCGCGAACTGGAGCGCATCGGTCAGCGGACCTCCGCGATCCTCGCTCAAGCTGAGGACAGCGCGAGTCAGATCAGGCAGGAGGCCGAATCCGAGGCTTCCGACCTGCTCACCCGCGCAAAGCGCGAGTCGGAGAGCCTCCTTGCGAAGGCGAAGAAGACCTCTGACGATGCCGCGAAGAAGGCCGATCAGCTCCAGTCCGAGAGCATGAAGAAGGCTGAGACCGAAGCCAAAGCCGTGATCGCGAAAGCGAAGGCCGAAGCTGACGAGATCCTCGAAGATGCCGCTCAGCGCAAGAGCGACATCGAATCCGTGATCGACGATC
This sequence comes from bacterium, assembly GCA_046091265.1. Classification (GTDB taxonomy): domain Bacteria; phylum Actinomycetota; class Thermoleophilia; order Solirubrobacterales; family 70-9; genus CAIUSP01. The sequence continues at coordinate 1,036 of JBJTBI010000134.1, read as the reverse complement.
TATACGAGAGGCGCGACGAGACGGTCACCGACCTCGAGGCTCTCGCGTCGAAGCTCGGAGAGACCGCGAAGGAGCACGCTGGCGGTAACGGCTCTGCGGCCAAGCCGAAGGCCGACACTGCCAAGCAGAAGGCTTCCGCCAAGTCCAAGTCCTGAGCGGCTGGTTCGAGATGAGCGATATCCGGGGTGAGTCCGAGGCGGCTATCGGCGGCGGTCCTGCGCATCATCGCAAAAAGGTCGCTGGCCAGGGGAAGCTGCAGGTCCGTGAGCGGATCGCCGTTCTCCTGGACGAAGGGAGTTTCTCCGAGTCGGCGCTGCTTGCGAACTGGGAGAAGGAGGGACTCGGTGCGGATGGTGTGGTCTGCGGTCTCGGGAGGATCAGCGGTCGCACTGTGGCGGTCGTGGCCAACGATCCCGCGGTGAAGGCGGGCTCATGGGGAGCCAAGACGGTCGAGAAGATCCTGAGAACCCAGGAGGATGCGATACGTCTGCAGGTGCCGATCATCTACCTGGTCGATTCCGCCGGTGCCCGGATCACGGATCAGGTCGAGATGTTCCCCGGACGACGCGGCGCAGGCAGGATCTTCCGCAACCAGGTGCGCATGTCCGGACAGATCCCACAGATTTGCCTCCTCTTGGGGCCGAGCGCTGCCGGTGGCGCTTACATTCCGGCATTTTGCGATGTCGTGGTGATGCACGAAGGGAACGCAGCTATGTATCTCGGTTCCCCCCGGATGGCGGAGAGGGTGATCGGCGAACAGGACAGCCTCGAGGAGATGGGCGGAGCGAAGATGCACACGACTGTCTCGGGGTGTGGCCACTTCCTGGTCGGCAGCGACGAAGAGGCCATTGCGGTTGCCAAGCGCTACCTCACCTACATGCCTCAGAGTTGGGACGGAGAGCCTCCTGCCGCACCCCCAGCCGAGCCATCGGCTGGCTCTTCTCCGTCCGAGATAGTTCCGGATGACGAGAAGACTCCGTTCGATATCAAGGACCTGATCGGGTCACTCGTGGACGCCGAGTCCTTCCTGGAAGTC
>JBJTBI010000133.1:0-5884 GCA_046091265.1 bacterium | reverse complement strand
GACGAATTCCAAGGGATGAGTCACTCGCAAGGGTCCATGGGCCCGGAGCACTGTTCTCCGCGGCGTACGGGAATGTCGGCTCCTCGATCTATTACGCGCTGGGGGTCACCGCTGCCTTCGCTCTCGGCCTGACCCCCGTTGCCTTCCTGGTGGCGGGATTGATATTCGTTGCGACGGCCGCCACCTACAGCGAAGCAACCGTGATGTTCCCGGAGGCAGGTGGATCCTCCAGCTTCGCCCGCCACGCATTCAACGAGACAGCGAGCTTCATCGCGGGCTGGGGTCAACTCTTGAACTACACGATCACGGTGGCGATCTCGGCCTTCTTCGTACCCCACTATCTGGCCGTCTTCTGGGAGCCGCTCGGCCGCTCGCCTGGGGACATCATCGCGGGGGCGCTGTTGATCGTCGCCCTGGCCGCGCTGAACGTGAAGGGGACCGAGGAGTCGACCAGGCTCAACCTCGTTCTCGCGATCGGCGATCTCCTGACGCAGATCCTGCTGGTCCTGATCGGGTTCTTCCTCGTGTTCAGCCCTGACGTTCTCGTGTCGAACGTCCAGTTCGGGGTCGCTCCGACCTGGAGCGACTTCGTCCTCGGGATCGCGGTCGGGATGATCGCCTACACGGGGATAGAGACCATTTCCAACATGGCCGAGGAGACGAAGGATGCGGCCAGGAACATCCCGAAGGGTTCCGGCTACACCGTACTTGCGGTGGTAGGCCTGTACGCACTGCTCCCGGTGATTGCGCTCTCGGCGATGCCGGTCACCAAGCAAGGCGGGGAGTACGCGACCGAACTCGGCACCAAGTACGCAGATGATCCGGTGCTCGGGATAGTGGACAACCTGGGAGCCAGCGCGGCACTGACCGACGGCTTGAGGATCTATGTCGGCATCCTCGCAGCGGTGATCCTGATCATCGCCACCAACGCCGCTCTGATCGGTGTTTCCAGGCTGACCTTCTCGATGGGACACTACCGACAGCTCCCTGAGCGACTGAGGCGCGTCCACCCCCGATTCAGAACCCCTTACGTCTCGATCTTGATCTTCTCCGGCGCGGCGATCATCACCCTGATCCCCGGGCAGGCCGAGTTGCTCGCCACGCTCTACTCCTTCGGCGCGATGCTCTCGTTCACGATCGCCCATCTTTCGCTGATCCGATTGAGGCAGAAGTATCCGAATCGGGCGCGGGAGTGGAAACCTCGATTCGTCGACGTCAAGATCAAGGGGGTAGCGATCCCCATGACCGCTGTCCTCGGTGGCCTGGGGACCTTTGCGGCTTGGTTGGTCGTGATCGCACTGAATCCAAGGACGCTCGTGATCGGACTCAGCTGGATGGCGGTGGGGTTCGCGATCTTCGTCTTCTATCGCCGCAGTCAGGGGCTCTCGCTGACGCGAACCGAGGAGATGCAGATGCCCGAATCACTCGGCGTGGAGGACGTCGAATACGAGAGCGTGATGCTGGTGCTGGAGGACAAGCCGGGGTTCCCGCGCAAGACCGTCGAGACGGCGATCAGCCTCGCATCGCGCCGCCGCAGGGGTATTCACGTACTGGCTTTCGTCACCGTTCCGAAGCACCTGCCGATCGATGACACGCTCGATGACACGCTGGCGACTGAGATCGAGGCCGCTCAGTCCAAGGTCGAGCAGGCGAAACTCATCGGAGGATCGAAGGTGTCTGGCCAGGTCCAGCCGATCAGACCTGACGAGGCAGGACAGACGGCAATCAGGGAGGCCCTGAAGGTGAAGGCAACCGCGTTGGTGGTGGAGCTCCGCTATCGGGGAGGGCGACCGCTGATCGGCCCGGACCTGCAGAAGATCCTCGCGCAGCGTCCCTGCCGGGTGGTCATCGTCGGAGACCCGGAAGCGGAGCGCGAGGCTCCTGCAGCCGCTCTGCGACACGATCTGGAGGTCGTATGAGCAGCCAGGGCAAGGGGCCGGAGGACGGCTACAGGATGGCGGTCAGGGCCTTCTCGGTGACCATCATCGGGTTCGGGGTGATCATCCTCGCTCTCACATTCTCGCGTGGTGGCAGCATCACATCGGCCGGGTTCCTGTTCGGACTCCTATTCATCGGCCTGGGGATCGGCCGTCTCTACATATCGGGTCGCAAGTGAAACTCGGCAAGCTGACCGGACCCCCGTTGCTCTACGCCGTCGCATCGACGACGGTCGGATTCTCCATCTACTTCTCGTTGGGAGTAATCGCCGGCAAGGGACTGGGCCTCACCCCGTTGATCCTCCTCGGTGCGGGGTTGGTGTTCGCTCTGACCACAATGTCCTACGTCGAAGGTGGAGCGATGTTCCGGGAGCGGGGTGGCTCCTCCACCTTCGCCCGGCATGCCTTCAACGAGTTGATCAGCTTCATCGCCGGATGGGCAATCCTGATCGATTATCTCATCGTTATCGCGGCTGCCGCCGTGAGTGTCGCTCACTATCTGACGCCCGTCTCCGACTCCTTCTCCGGTGGCCTCCCCGAGACAGCGGTCGCTATCGCGGTCATCGTTGCGGCGGGCGTGATGAACGTGATGGGGGTGACCGGTCGCAGCAGGCAGGGGAGATTGATGCTGATCGCTCTCGCCGACCTGGGCCTCCAACTCATGGTGATCGTGGTCGGGATGGTCGTGGTCTTCGATCCGTCCGTCCTCACGGCGGAACTGAACCTCTTCACCAGCCCCAGCGTCGACGACATCATCACTGCCGCGGTGCTCTCGACGATCGCTTTCGCCGGAATCGAAGCCGCCAGCGATCTGGCTCCAGATCTCTCGTTCGAGAGCCAGGACCTCAAGCGGACCATCTCCGTCGCCACGGTCCTCGTGCCTCTCTTCTATGCGGGAATCGCCGTCGTCGCGCTGATGGCGGTCCCGGTAGAGGCGACTGCCGGAGGCGCTCCGATGACCGCGCTGGGCACCACCTACGCCGAGGAGCCGATCCTCGGGGTGGTGAGGAGTGTCGAGCCACCGATCCACTCCGACGGCCTCCAGTGGCTGGTGGTGCTGTTGGCCGTTCCGGTCCTCTTCTGGGCCGCGAACACTTCGATGCTGGGGCTCTCACGGCACGTATACGTGTTGGCGACCAACCGCCAGATTCCGAGCCTGCTGGGGAAGTTGCACCGGCGCAAGGCCACTCCCCACGTGGCGATCGCGATCGCGACGCTGATCGCAGTCGCCTTGGCGATTCCCGGGGACATCCAACTGCTCGCCGGGATCTATGCCTTCGGGGCGATCCTCGCGATCGCCATCGCTCATCTCTCGATCCTCAGACTGCGCTTCACCGATCCGGATCACGAACGTCCTTACCGCGTGCCCTTCAACATCAAGATCGCCGGCCGCGACCTGCCGGTCCCGACGCTGATCGCAGCCGTGGTGTCGATCGCAGGTTGGATCGCGGTCATCGTGCTGCAGGACCGTGCCTTCTGGATCGGTGGCTCGTGGATGCTCTTCGGGTTGGTGGGCTATGTCGTCTACCGGAAGGTGGTGTCGGGTACGACGCTCACTCGCCGCGTGACCGTTCCGGAGCATGCGCTGAAGAAAGAACCCGTGGTTCCGGACCTCGGGGCCGTACTGGTTCCGGTGTTCGGTGACGAACTCGATGACGACATCGTCGGAACTGCCGGGCGTCTCGCCGATGCGAAGGTCCAGCCCGGGGAATCGCCCCCCAGGGTGGAGATCTTGTGCGTGGTCGAGGTTCCCCTCAGCCTCCCGCTCGACGCCGAACTCGACAACGAGGTCGAGCGGCATGCGCGCAGGGCAGTCGAACGGGCAAAAGAGGTGGCTGCCGAGTACGAGGCAGTCGAGGTGACCGGGGAGTGTGTTCGCGGAAGGTCCGTGGGTGAGGCGATCGTCAGGCGCGCTTCCGAGGGAGGGTTCGAGGCGATAGTGATGGGAGGAGAGCCTCCCACGAAGACCCGGGGTGGTGCACTCCTCGGTGGAATCGGCGGCGCTCGCCCGAAGGAGATCGGACCGATCACCGAGTATGTGCTCACGCGTGCCCCGTGTCAGGTGATCGTCACGGCACCACCTGAACCGGGATCCGCCCAGGTCGTGGACTGACCTCTGCAGCCGGGCGCAAACTAGCGTTCGCGAGGGATATCCGGCCACTGTCGGAGGTCGGACAGGCGTAGTATCAGATCCGATGTTCGTTCTTATCGTCGGATGCGGAAGGACCGGGTCGTCGCTGGCAGCGGCGATGCTGGCGGATGGTCACGAGGTCTCGTGTCTGGACGAGGATCCAGAGGCGGAAGGTCGGCTTCAGACCGTGGTCGGGAAGGACTTTGCCGAGGCGGGGGGCGCTCTCACCATCGGTACCGCGCTGGAGGCGTCTGCGCTCGAGGAGGCTGGTGTGGCCAAGGCCGATGTCTTCATCGCGTCGACCGACGGCGACAACACGAATATCGTGATCGCCCAGATCGCCGAGAGGAAGTACGAAGTCGAGACGGTGATCGCGAGAGTTATGGATCCACTTCGTGCGGAGTGGTATGCGAAGCGCGGACTCACGACCGTATGTCCGACTCGCGCAGCAATCGAACTCCTTCAAGGTCGGGTCAGGGCGATGGCTTCGGGGATGGATGACTGATGGCCGCTGAGGCTGCGAGCTACATAATCGTCGTAGGTGGAGGGAAGGTCGGAAGGAACCTCACTCGCGAGCTGGTCTCGCAGGGCAACGAGGTGACGCTGATCGAAAACGATCGAGGGCGGTACCTGGCGCTCGAGCAAGAGTTCGGTGCCGCCGCGACTTACGGGGACGCGACGGAACTGTGGGTGCTCGATCGCGCGGGTATCGAGCGAGCGACTCTCGTGATCGCCGTGACGGGCGACGATGAGGACAACATCCTCATCTGTCAGGTCGCGAAGGAGAAGTACGAGGTGGCGGACACGATCGCGCGAGTCAACTACCCGGCCAACCGTGAATGGTTCGAACTGCTCGGCATACGCCCCTACGTCTCGGCGACCGATTTGATCCTTCGCATGGTCGAGCACTCGGTCCCGAAGCACGGAATCATCCAACTGCTCGACTTGGGCGATCAAGGCCTGGAGGTGGTCGAGCTCGAGCTTCAGGAGGGTTCGTCTGGAGAAGGCAAGCGCGTCGGAGACCTCTCGATGCCCGAGGGGAGTCTGCTCATCTCGGTGCTCAGGGCCAAGAAGGGTTTCGTACCCGGCCCAGACACGGTCCTCGAGGCAGGCGACGAGATCCTGGCTGTTCTCGACCCCGGCAAGGAAGCCGAGCTGCAGAGCCTCTTCTCCGCTTAGCGACCGCCTCGGCAGGGCCGCGAAACGGTAGCCTGTCGGACGCGCACCGGCGCTTCCGCACGATCGAGCGGAGTCCACGTTGGGCCCTGGTGTAATGGCAGCACGCCTCGCTCTGGACGAGGTAGTCGGGGTTCAAATCCCTGGGGCCCAGTATCCGAGCCATCTGCCGTGGCAGTTCCGCTCTGCCTCCAATGGCCGCCCGCGTGCTTTGCTACCTTCGCAGGCAGTGAAGACCGTGCAATCCGATCGATCCCCGAGGCGGCTGTTAGGCGTCGTTGCAGCCTGTGCAGTTGCTTGTGCAGTCCTCGTCGGCTGCGGTGACAACTCGCCCGAGACGACCCTGCCGATCACGGCCGTGAGCACCGAGACTCAGGCGACCGAGGCCTTGAGCAAGACCGCCTTCATCGCCGAGGCCGACGCGAGGTGTGCCGAGACGAACGCGGCGATCCAGCAGTACGTGGATGCCGGCGAGGGATTCAGCGGTGCCGCAGAGATCGCTGATCTGCGGCAGGGCCTGTTGGATCAACTCAAGGAACTGGGTCCTCCCACCGAGGACCGGGCCACTCTCGATGAGTATCTGACGGGACTCGAGAGCCAGGTCGAGGCCGGGCAGAAGATCGGCCTCGCTCTCGACCGC
>JBJTBI010000132.1:0-2182 GCA_046091265.1 bacterium | reverse complement strand
GCCGAGTGCGCCATGCTGCCAGTGACGACCGGCATAGCGATAAAGACCGCAGCGCCGATCGTCGAGATCTCCGGACGGGTCAACGGAGCCGACGTCTCGAACGGGCGGATGGCGCTCGCCGCGATGCCGGAGATGCTCTCCTACGCCGATCAGTTGATCGCCGAGGGAGTGATCGGAGGCGAGCAGCCCAACGCGGCCGACTTCCAGCTGGCTCCCAGCCTGAGGCTGATGATGACCTTCGAGGACCTGCTGCCGATCATCGGTGGCAGACCATGCGGAGAGTTGGCGATAAGGCTGGTGCCGCACTTCCCCGGGCACATTCCCTTGGTGTTCCCTTCAGCCTGGGTCAGGCAGGCAGCGGGCGAAGCCGCCGTCTGAGTCGAGAAGCCGCCTGAGAGCACCAAAAACCCCTGCTCTCACAGGGGTTCTCTGGTGGAACTCGAGACTGATCGCGAGCGCTAACCGGTGACCGGAGCAGGCACCGTCACGGTGATGCTGCGGGATCCGCCGCCGACTTCCTTGGAGGTGATGCGGATCTTGCCGCCACCATTTCGCCTGAGCTCCCTGATCAGCTTCCTGGAGTAGGAGAGGGTGACGGTGCGCTTGCCGCTGCCCTTGCTGGTGACTCCCTTTACCTTGCCCTTGCCGCCGACGAGCTTGCCGGAGAGCTTGATCCGGCAGGATCCGGCCGAAGCACAGCCGACCCGGACCTTGAGAGAGGTGGCTCCAGCGGTGCCCTTCTTCTTCAGGGAGGGCTTGCCGCAAGGGGCCGGCTCGGGGTCTGCGCCGGTCGCGTAGAGGTTGTAGTCGTCGGTCACAGGGTCTTGACCGACGAAAGTGGTCACGAACCTGCACGTCTTGGGGTTGTAGAGATTCTGGGGGCGATACGGGCCGTCGACACCACTCGCGAGGTTCTCCAGCGAGTCGGCGACCGTTGCGCCTGTGCTGGTGACCTTGAACGAGTACCAACCGTCGGGGTTGGAGGAAGTGCCCTGCAAGAGGGATGGCGTGATGTAGTAATGACCCGTCACCGGAGAAGCCGAGACACGGACCCGGCGGTAGTAGGGGAGCATGCCCTCGGGGGGCGTGATCTCGACCGGCGCCCCGATCTCTGCCCCCGTGCTGGCGTTCATCCGCTGGAGCAGGAGTTCGAACTGCGGATCGAGATCGGGGCGAGAGTGCCAGACGACCCCGAATTCGTTGGCCTTCGCGTTATAGGCGACTGAAGGGGCATAGTTGAAAGAGTTGACCGCGAGCGGGCCGAGCAGGTTGGGGCTTCCGACTGGCGCCGCGGTGCCCCCCGAGAGAAGCTGGGAGACAGCGGGATACGCCGGGTCGAAGTAGTACGCACACTGTCCACCTACGGTGTTGAGGAAGGTGTTCTCCTGCGGAGAGTAGGCGGAGTCCATCGGGCAGTATTCATCGGGGTCGTCGAAGGTGATCAGGGTCAACTCCGACCCCTGAGGGGTACCGCTGCCGGAGACGAAACGGCCCTTCATGTCGGCCTCGTAGTAGGAAGTCCAGGAAAAGAGGAACTTGCTTGCGGTCGAGTTCCAGACGACCTTCACCCCGGCATAGCCCTGCTCACCGGTGCCGACCGTGAAAGCAGAACCGCTAGTCGAACCGTCGGCATTCAGCAGCTGGCCGTCGATCTCGTTGTTCTGAGTGTCCTGCAATCCGACCATCCACCCGCCCGTGCTCGGGTTGTAGGCAACGGAGTAGGAGTAGTAACTGTCAGGTCCGGTGGTGGCGATGACCTGCTCCGGCCCAACTGGACCCTGAGCGTCGAAGAGCTGTGCGCCAAGGTACGCAGAGTCGCCGTATGCGTAGTACACGGCTATCTGATCACCGGTCTGGGGGTTCGCCGCGGTGGCGTGGAACCTGCCTGCCGCCGTCAGGTTCGACCGCCCAGGAGAGAAGTCGGTGATTTGGGTCGCTGGGCCGATGATGGTGGCCTGGGCGGTGGGGACGATTGCCGTGGCGGCAACCAGACTCGAGGCGAGAAATACGAGGGCACGACGCTTCATCTGAGGGATTCCTTTCGAGGGCGGAGGCAGTGGGCTGGATACAGCTTAGTTTGACGCACGGTAGCGAGCCTTCCGGCGATCGCCTAAAGGTCAGGCCTCGTTCAGGCGCCCGCCCGCCTCGACCCGCTGTTCGGCCTCCGGCAGAGAAGAGAGGC
>JBJTBI010000131.1:0-3799 GCA_046091265.1 bacterium | reverse complement strand
GGCGAGGAGGAGATCGCCGACATCGTCTCGATGTGGACCGGGATCCCCGTCTTCAAGCTCACCGAGCCCGAGACCCAGACGCTCGTCCGCATGGAGGAGGACCTGCACCAGCGCGTGCTCGGCCAGGAGGTCGCTATCACCGCCGTCTCCAAGGCGATCCGTCGCTCGCGCGCCGGGATCAAGGACCCCAAGCGGCCTGCCGGTTCATTCATCTTCCTCGGGCCCTCCGGCGTCGGCAAGACCGAGCTCGCGCGCACCCTGGCCGAGTTCCTCTTCGGCGACGAGGACGCGATGGTCAGGATCGACATGTCTGAGTACATGGAAAAGCACGCGGTCAGCCGCCTGGTCGGCTCACCTCCCGGGTACGTGGGCTACGACGAGGGCGGTCAGCTCACCGAGGCGGTGCGCCGCAAGCCCTACTCGGTGCTGCTGCTCGACGAGATCGAGAAGGCTCACCCTGATGTGTTCAACGTGCTGCTGCAGATCCTCGAGGACGGTCGCCTGACCGACTCGCAGGGCCGCACCGTCGACTTCCGCAACGCGATCGTGATCATGACCTCGAACGTCGGCGCCCAGGACATCTCCAAGGACATGTCCTTCGGATTCGCTGCCTCCGATGCCGATGGGGGCGGTGCCTCCTACGACGACATGAAGGGCCGGATCATGGGCGAGCTGAAGAAGGTGTTCCGCCCCGAGTTCCTCAACCGGATCGACGAGGTGATCGTCTTCCACAAGCTCTCGAAGGAGGAGATCAAGTCGATCATCGATCTCATGATCGCCCGGGTTCGGGTGCAGGTTGCCGAACACTCGCTGCAGCTCGACCTCACCGACGAGGCGAAGGACCTCTTGGTCGACAAGGGTTGGGATCCGGGAATGGGTGCCCGCCCGCTGCGTCGTGCGATCCAGCGCTACATCGAGGACCCGCTGGCTGACGAGGTGCTCAAGGCAGGCTCCATGCCCGAGGGCTCGACCGTGCTGGTCGAGCGTGATGCCAAGGGCGACGAGGATGACAAGCCCCTCAAACTCAAGATCGTCAAGCCTCGCAAGAAGCCCGCTGCCAAGAAGCAGAAGGAGCCGGTTGCGGTCGGCGCCAAGGCCGAGGACGAGAAGGAAGCTGGTCCAACGCCCAAGGCAGATGCCTCGGATGACGCAGAGTCAGACTCCCCGGACTGAGCCTCCCGTAACCTCAAGGACATGAGAAAGCCCGGCACCACTGCCGTCGGTACTTGGAGCGGCGGCCGTTTCATGCACTTCGGCGAGGAGATCTCCGAGGAGCGTCTCGAGACTCTCGTTCGCCCGGGCGACGGCATAGACACGATCCTCACCGCTGATGTCTACGGTCAGGGCGCTGCCGACGAACTCCTCGGCCGTGCCATCGCCAGTTCGGAATTGGGCCGTGACGAGTTCTGCGTGATCGGAGCGGTCGGGCACGACTTCTACGAGGGCGAGCGTCAGGGAGCGAAAGGCTTCCCGCGCTTCACCGACCCGGCGCTGCGGACCTCGGACTCCTACCTCGACTATCTGCGTATCGCCACCGAGCGCAGCCTCGAGCGCACCGGCCTGAACAGTTTCGATGCACTCCTGCTCCACAACCCAGACCAGATCGGTTTCACCAGTGAGGCCGTGTGGGAGGGGATGCGAACCCTGCGCGATGAGGGCTTGACCGGAGCGATCGGCGTCGCCCCTGGGCCGGCGAACGGCTTCACCCTGGACGTGATCGACTGCGTGGAGCGTTTCGGTTCCGAGATCGACTACGCGATGCTGATCCTCAACCCGCTCGAGCCATGGCCCGGCGAGATGGCCCTCGGAGCCTGCGAGCAGAACGGGGTGGAGGTGATCACCCGGGTGGTCGACTACGGCGGGCTCTTCTGGAATGACCTCACCTCCCCCGACGGCCTCGGAGAGCGTGATCATCGGGCCTTCAGGCCCGATGGCTGGATCGAGTCTGGCCGCGCGCGGATCGAGTCGATTCGCGCCATTGCCGAGGCTCACGATCTCACTCTGCTCCAGGCGGCCTGTCAGTGGAACCTCGCGCAGCCGGCCGTGAGCTGCGTTGCACCCACGCTGGTTCAGGAAGCAGGCCCAGACGCGAGGACGATCGAGTCGAAGCGAGAGGAACTGGCAGCCCTGCCGGCGGAGATCAGGCTCAGCCCGGAAGAGATCACCGAGATTCGTCGGATCGGCGACAACCGCGGTTGCATGGCGCTCAAGGGCGCGAGCCCCGTTCACGAGGGCGAGGAGCGCCCCGACGGCTGGCAGATGCGTCCGGAGCTCGCTGACACGGCCAACCGCTGGGGCATCGACCCAGGGCGCGACCTCGTGATGTCGGCAACGGCGCCGGCGGGCGAGTAGGGCGGGGGAAGATCGTGAAGAAATCCATGGGGCGATTCGGCAGGTTCGCCCTTGGGACCGGATCGACCCTCTTCATCATCCTCGGGGCAATCATCTTCGGGTTCGGAGTTCCGACGCTGTGGATCTATCTCGCCTCGGTGATCTATGGAGAGCCCGGTGCGGTCACGGGCTCGATCGCGCTCTTCATCTTCGCCGGGATCATCGTCACCTACTGGTTGCTGCTGGTGATCGCGTCGTGGATCAGGGCGCGCGTGGTGGACCCGGAAGAGATCGAGCGTGAAGCGAAGCGCGCTTCCTGGAATCGCAGCCTGCGCGACACGCCGTTTCAGCCCGGCGAGAGCAAGACCGATCCGATCGAGAAGCGCTTCATCGCGACAGCGATCGTCTCGCTGATCGGTCTGCTGATCTGGTTCGTCGGCTTTGCAGGCGCGCCGGTCCCGACCGGCTGACAAGGTGTTGGATCCGGCAGGGGGCGAGAGCGTCGTCACTCGGGCCTCGGATCGTCGGGTGGCGCAGAGGACGACACCGGGATTCGAGTGCACCGCCTGCGGTCACCGCGCGCTGGCGTGGTCCGGGCAGTGCCCGGGCTGCAGCGCCTGGAACACGCTGGAAAAGGCCCTGCCAGCCCCGACCCCTTCCGCTGGCGTGGGTGGAGGCCTTTCGGGCGGAGTTGCCGCCACTCCCACGCCACTTCGCGATGTCCAGGCCGAGAGGTCCGAGCGGGCCGAGACCGGCATAGCCGAACTCGATCGCGTACTCGGCGGTGGCCTGGTGCCCGGGTCACTGGTGCTGCTGGGCGGAGCGCCGGGAATAGGCAAGTCGACGCTCGCAGCGATGGCGCTCGCCAACCTCTCCGAGCGCGGGGCAGATGTCCTGGATGTCTCTGGCGAAGAGTCGGCCTCTCAGGTGCGCCGCCGCGCGGAGCGACTCGGCGATGCGGCGCTCGATGTGCCGATCCTCGCCGAGAACTCGCTCGAATCCGTGATTGCGACCATCGTCGAGGAGCGGCCTCAAGTCTGTGTGATCGACTCGGTTCAAACTCTCTCTGTCGGCGATTCGGCTCCCGGGAGCCTCGCTGCAGTGCGCGAGGTTACCCAGGCACTGCTGGAGACAGGCAAGTCGCGTGATGTAACGATGATCCTGGTCGGGCACGTGACCAAGGAGGGATCGCTGGCCGGACCCAGGTCTCTCGAGCACTTGGTCGACTGTGTCCTCCACTTCGAGGGTGAGCGTGAGCGCTCCTTCCGCACGGTCAGGGCGGTCAAGAACCGTTTCGGCGCGACCAGCGAGGTAGGGGTCTTCGAGATGCGCTCGGCCGGGTTGGTCGAGGTGCGCGACCCGTCGGCTCGCGTCGCTGGCGAGGCCTCGCCGGCTGCCGGCTCGGTGATCTGCTGCTCGATGGAGGGGACGAGGCCGATACTGGTGGAGGTGCAGGCGCTTGTCGCTC
>JBJTBI010000130.1:0-4986 GCA_046091265.1 bacterium | reverse complement strand
GCGACTGCTCCGCGACACCGTGCGGCAGTTCGTGGGCGACCGGATCCTCCCCGAGGTGGGCGCGTGGTTCGACGCCGGCACCTTCCCCAGGGAGATGGCCAAGGAGTTCGGGGCGCTCGGGCTGCTGGGCATGCACCTCGACGGCTCCGGGTGCGCCGGCACCTCGGCCACCGCCTACGGGCTGGCCTGCACCGAGCTCGAGGCCGGCGATTCCGGGGCCCGCAGCTTCGTGAGCGTGCAGGGTTCACTCGCGATGTTCCCGATCCACGCCTTCGGCTCCGAGGAGCAGAAGCAGGAGTGGCTGCCGGATCTCTGTTCCGGCAGGAAGCTCGGCGCCTTCGGACTGACCGAGCCGGAGGCCGGATCCGATGCCGGCAACACCAAGACCACCGCAAAGTTGGATGGCGACGAATTGGTGATCAACGGCTCGAAGCAGTTCATCACCAACTCGGGGACCGACATCTCCGGCTGCGTGACGAGCACTGCGGTCACCGGCGACGGCGAGATCTCCAACCTGCTCGTCCCCAACGGAACGCCCGGCTACACGCAGGGCGAGCCGTACCGGAAGATGGGCTGGAACGCCTCCGATACCCGACCGTTGACCTTCGAAGACTGCCGGGTACCCGAGGCAAACCTGCTCGGCGCTCGCGGCGAAGGTCTGAGGCAGTGCCTCAAGGCTCTCGACGGCGGACGGATCAGCGTCTCGGCTATGGGAGTGGGGCTTGCGCAGGGGGCGCTCGACGAGGCGATCGCCTACGCCAAGGAGCGCCAAGCCTTCGGTGGTCCGATCTCACGCTTCCAGGCGATCCAGGCCAAGATCGCCGACCTCTCATCCCAGATCGAGGCGGCGAGGCTGCTCGTCTACCGCGCGGCCGATCTGAAGGACCGCGGCGAGGACTTCACCCTCACCGCTGCACAGGCCAAGCTGATCACAGGTCGTCTGGCTGTGCGAGCCACCGAGGAAGCCGTCCAGATCCACGGCGGTTACGGCTACATCGAGGAGTACCCGGTCTGCCGCTTCTACCGCGACGCGAAGGTGCTGACGATCGGCGAGGGGACCGACGAGATCCAGCACATGGTGATCGCCCGCCAACTCGGCTGTTAGCGCCGCTCGGCGTCGCGTTCCGGATCAGCCAGCACGAGAGGTTTCGCGGTGACCGTCTTGTCACGGCGCCTTTCCAGTTCGGCGGCGCGGCCGGTATCCGGCGGTATCTCGAGACTTGCGCAGAGCTCGCGCTCATCGGCAGCGGTGAGATCCTCGTCGGGCGAGAACCTGACCGCATCCTTGATCAGATCCCTCGGGTAGGCGGCAAAGAGTCGCTTCGGCCCGCCGGCGGCAAGGTGCTCGACCGGAATTCCCGTGGTCCCAGCGAGCGGACCGAGCTTGATCACCGCCCAACGTGGCTGAGAGTCGGTCGCGTCGAGATGGATGCCGACCACCCGGCCGAGCGACCTCTCGCCCATCCCGTCGACCCTTCGCCCGATCCACTTCGATGTCTCATCGGCTGTCGGCAGCTTGCGCTCGGTCGGCTTCGGCGCCTTGGCCTTGGACCTGCTCCCCGACTTCTTCTTCGACTCAGCCATTCCCCTCCCGCAGTGCGAGCAACTCCTCGGCAGCGCTCGCTGGATCGATCTCCCGAGAGATGACACGGTCCAGCAAGGCGGAGATCTCCGGATCCTCTGCGACCGTCGCCTCGAGCCCGCGCCTGACTCTGGAGATGGCCAACTCGAGCACCTCGTTTCGCAGAGTCCTCGCTCGGCGCTCTGCGAGCGTTCCCTCGGCCTCGATATGAGCGCGGTGCTCGGCGATCGCTGCGGCCAGTTCCGTCACGCCCTCTCCCCTTGCAGCCTCGGTGCGGAGGATCGGGATCTTCCACGAAACCGACGGTCCGAGTGAGAGCACGCCGCGGATCTCGCGGATCATCGTGTCGGTCATCGGATGATCGGACTTGTTGATCACGATGATGTCCGGGATCTCCATCACGCCGGCCTTCAGAGCCTGGATCGAGTCGCCCGATCCTGGCATCAGGACCAGCACGATCGTGTCGGCATGATCGACCACGTCTATCTCGCCCTGCCCCACCCCGACCGTCTCGACCAAGACATCGTCCTTGCCCGATGCGTCCATCAGGAGTGCCGCCTGCAAAGAGGCCTCGGCCAGCCCGCCTAGTGCACCGCGAGAGGCCATCGAGCGGATGAACACCCCGTCGTCGAGGAAGTGCTCGGTAAGTCGAATGCGGTCGCCGAGCAAGGCGCCTTGAGTGAACGGGCTCGAGGGGTCGATCGAGAGCACCGCAACCTGATGGTCCGAGCGCCGGAGTTCAGCGGTCAGTGCTCCGATCAGGGTGCTCTTGCCCACTCCGGGGGGGCCGGTGAAGCCGACCACGCTGGCGCTGCCGGTCTTCGGGAAAACCTCCCGGACCAGTTCCCAGCCGGCGGGATCATCGTTTTCGATCAGGGTGATCGCCCTCGCAAGCGCCCGCTTGTCGCCCGCGAGTAGCGGAGCCACCAAGTCGGCGGAGTTGAGCTGCTTCGATCCCATTGGCGGTGAGTCTAGAGCCGACCTCCGAGCGCAAGCGCGCACGAACGCAGGCTGCCTATGATCCGGCGCCGTGGGCCGTCTGATCAGACATATCACCCGTAACCGCATGTATACGCCTGAGTACATCCGGCTGGGCCTCCGATACGCGTGGCGCCGCCTGTTTACGAGATCCGGATGGCGCTGGCAGACCGAGGGACCGATCTTCTTCGGCAAGCGTCTGCAGATCCAGATCGGCAAGAAGGCCACCGTCAAGTTCGGTCGCCACAGCTGGATCGGCGACGGCACGAAGATCCGCTGCCACGAGGGCGAGGTGGAGATCGGCCGCAAGACCGTCTTCGGTCAGGAGTGCACCATCTCCGCCTACAAGCGGGTCAGGATCGGCGACGAGTGCGTGATCGCAGATCGTGCGATGTTCATCGACTTCGATCACGGCGTGGTGGAGGTCGAGCGCCCGATCCGCGCGCAGGGCATCTACACCCGCGAGGTGGAGGTCGGCTCGAACGTCTGGATCGGCTACGGGGCCTGCATCCTGCGCGGGGTCAAGGTGGGAGACAACTCGATCATCGGAGCGAATGCCGTGGTGACCAAGGATGTGCCCGCAAACGCGGTGGTCGGTGGCATCCCGGCCCGAATCCTGAGGATGCGTGACGAGCCCGAGAGTCTGAGATGGCGCAACCCCGTGGAGCCGGAGCCTCCCTCTGAGCAATCGCCTGCTGCTCAGGGAACGTTGCGCGGAGACTGATCGAGCAAGCGCCCGTACGCAGCGGTGGTCTGCTCGGCCACCTCCTGCCAGTCGAATCGGCGCAGGTGCTCATGAGCCTCGGCGATCAGGCTCTTGCCGAGGGCTTCGTCTGAGAGCACCCGGATCGTGGTCGCCGCCAGCGACTCAGGGTCGCCCGCGCGAAAGCGCAGACCGACGTCCTCGCTCGGCACGACCTCGCGCAGGCCTCCGGTATCGGCGACGATGCACGGGCAACTGGAGGCCATCGCCTCCAGTGCCACCAGCCCGAAGGGCTCGTAGATCGAAGGCACCACGCACAGATCGGCGATGCGGTAGAGCGAGTGCAGGACGTCGTCTCCGATCCAGCCCACGAAGGTGCCGTGATCGAGCAGACCGAGGGTCTCTGCCTGACTTCTCAGCTCCTCCTCGTGGGTGCCAGATCCCGCTACGACGAAGCGAACCTCGGGCATCGACTCGAGCACCGTCGGCATCGCCTCGAGCGCGTACTGGAAGCCCTTCTCGTAGACGAGCCTTCCGACCAACAGGACCAGTGGCTGATCCGGGCGGGCGAACTCGGCCCGCAGACGGGCCAACTCGGCAGAGTCGGAGGGCTGCAGGTCGTCGGGATCGATGCCATTCGGGATCACCTCTACCTGGGACTCCTCTACCCCGAAGACATCGCAGATCTGCTCGCGCATGTAATACGAACAGGCGATCACCAGATCCGAACGGTTTGCGATCCAACGCTCGACTCCGTGGATGTAGGACTGCGGATGCTTGTCCACCCAACCCTGATGCCGGCCGTGCTCGGTCGCGTGGATGGTGGTCACGAGTGGAGTCTCGAACCGCTTGGCGAGGTGGTCACAGGCGTTCGCCACCAGCCAGTCGTGGCCGTGGACTACATCGAAGTCGAAGCGGTCCCCCAATTCGACGCCAGCCGCGAGCATGTCGGAGTTCATCCGCTCGACCCAGGCTACGAACTCGTTCAGTTCCGCTGGACGGGTCGGCTCGCGCACTCGGTAGACCTGCACCCCGTTCATCGTCTCCTCTGCCGGAGACTCCTCTCCACCGCGGGTCAGCACATGGACCTCAACTCCTTGAGAAGCCATGCCCTCGGCGAGCTTTCGCACATGACGAGCCAAGCCTCCTTCGATCAGCGGCGGGTACTCCCAGGTGAGTATCAAGGTGCGTGTCATCGGATTCTCATCTCACGGTTCGAGGAGCGGAGCGAGGCTCAGATCAGGTGCCAGGTTCCGCAGCCGCTCGCTGCGCGTGTCAGGAGATTCTACGGCCTCCAGCAGTGACTCAGCGTGGGCCACGGCACGATCGAATGCGTAGTCGCCAGCCTGCCCGCGGTAGTCGATGAACGCCCAGTCGCTCGACTGCAGCGCCAACAATTCGCGTGCCGCCCTCTCCGAGGCCGGACCATCTGCTCCGGAGGCGACTGCACGGGCGACCAGAGCCAACTCGCTGCGCCTGGCGGCCCGGGCGATGTCGGCAACCGCGGGAGAGCCCCAGGTCGATAGATCCTTACCCTCGCCCCAACTGGAGGTGGAGACCTCGCGCGCCTCGGGATCGTGCGTCTCGAACGCTTCGGAGAGGCGCAGGAGGCTCAACCCCTCCGACTCGGCCGAGGCGATGACGGCTTCGAGCCACCACGGTCCCTCCCGCCACCAGTGGCCGAGCAGTTCGGTGTCGATCGCAAAGACGCACAAACCGCGGT
>JBJTBI010000129.1:0-3909 GCA_046091265.1 bacterium | reverse complement strand
CGAAACCCGCGAAGAGGATGTGCCCGACCGACAGGTTCATGGCCGTGGCCATCTCGAGGGTGAGGATGGTGCCTGAAGAACCCACGATCGTTCCGGCGACTATCAGGGCGACGTTGTCGAGAGAGAATCCGGCCGATGCTGCAGCGAGGCCGGTGAAGGCGTTCAGGAGACTGATGACCACCGGCATGTCCGCGCCACCGATCGGCAGGACGACGAGGACGCCGAGGATCGCCGAGGCGACCAGGACCCCTATGAAGACCCACTCTGATGGCGCGTCGTTGTTGATCGCGAGGATCACACAGGCCGCGACGACACCAACCAGCAGCAGCGCGTTGATCACCTGCTGTCCGAACACCTTGATCGGCTGCCCCGGGATGATGCCCTGGAGCTTCCCGAACGCGATGTTCGACCCCCAGAAGGAAACAGATCCGACTACAGCGGAAAGCAGGCCGGGGATCAGAAGATCGAGCGGAATGGTCTCGCCGAGCGACAACTCATGACGGAACTCTGCCCACGCGATGAGCGCCACGGCCCCGCCGCCCACTCCGTTGTACAGGGCAACCATCTGGGGCATGTCGGTCATCTGCACACGGACCGATGCGACCACGCCGATCGCGGAACCGACTATCAGGGCGCCGAAAAGGACTCCCCAGTTGCCGATTCCGTCCAACAACAGGGTGGTGACCACTGCCACCCCCATCCCGACCGCGGCGATCAGGTTGCCCTGCTTGGCGGTGGTCGGGTGGGTGCCGCGCTTGATCCCGATGATGAACAGCGAGAAGGCAACGATGTAGAGCGCGGTCGAGGCCGCACCTCCGGGCGCGAGTACGGCGAGCGGCATCACGAGCTCCCTCCACCTTCGGGAGGATCCGGCGGTTCGTCAGCCTTGGGCTTCGGTTTGCGGGTGAACATGCCGAGCATCCGGTCGGTAACCATGAACCCGCCGACGATGTTGATCGCCCCGAAGGCGATTGCGATCGCCCCGATCACGTACTCGAGTGGATCGTTGGCGTATCCGACGACTATCAGTCCACCTAACATCACGATGCCGTGGATCGCGTTGGTCTGACTCATCAAAGGCGTGTGCAAGGTCGTGGGGACCTTCGAGATCACTTCGAATCCGACGAAAGCGGCGAGTACGAAGATGGTTATCTCGGTCATCAGGCTCATGCGGCAGCCTCCTTGGCCCTCTCGTTGACGATCTCGCCACCATGGGTTATGCAGGCGCCCTCGATGATCTCGTCCTCGAAGTCGAGGGTCAGCGATCCGTCCTCGGCGAACAGCAACTCGCTGAGGTTCTGGAGGTTCTTGGCATAGAGCTGTGATGCGTGGGTTGGCATCTCGCTCGGCAGATTGAGAGGAGAGATGATCTTCACCCCGTGCTCGATCACCGTCTCTCCGGCTTTGGTCAGCTCACAGTTGCCGCCGGACTCACCTGCGAGATCGATGATCACGGAGCCCGGTGCCATCGCCTTCACGGCATCGGCGGTGATCAGCAGGGGAGCCGGTCGGCCGGGGATCTGGGCCGTGGAGATGATCACGTCCTGCTTCGCGGCAGCGTCAGCTAGTTCAGCTCGCAACCGCTCGTTCTCCTCGTCTGTGAGTGGTCGGGCGTAACCGCCCTCACCCTCGGCGTCCTTCACCGCATCGACCTCGAGGAACCGGCCTCCGAGAGACTCGACCTGCTCTTTGACCACCGAGCGCACGTCGAAACCCGTGACCACGGAGCCGAGGCGCTTTGCAGTCGCTATCGCCTGCAGCCCGGCGACACCGGCGCCGAGCACCAGGGTCTTCGCCGGCGCGACGGTCCCTGCGGCAGTCGTAAGCATCGGAAAGAAGCGACCGGCCTCGCGGGCAGCGATGATCGATGCCATGTAGCCGCCGACGTTCGCCTGCGAGGAGAGGGCGTCCATCGACTGCGCGCGGGTGGTCCGAGGGATAGCTTCCATGGCGAGGGAACTGACTCCGGCCTTGGCGAGGGCACTGACGAGCTCGGTCTCGACGAAGGGGTTGAGGAAGGAGATCAGGACCTGGCCGGAGGAGAGCTTCCCCACCTCCTCCGGAGTGGGAGCCGCGACCTTGAGCACGACCTGCGCTGACCAGGGGTCGCCGATCTTCGCTCCGGCTTCCGTGTAGGCGGAGTCGAAAATCCCGGCCGCCTCGCCAGCACCGGGCTCGACCGTGAACTCAGCACCTTTGGCCGTAAGTGCCTTGACGGTGTCGGGGGTTGCACCCACCCGTCGCTCGAGATCCGCTGTCTCCTTCGGAGTGCCGATCGAGATGCTCACGCCGGCGCACCCGCTCCGACCATCTCCTGCAACTTGGTCAAGGTGTGCACCCGCTCTTCATGCGTGACCTGCACGGGTGTCGCGATCAGCCGATCCACGCCCGAACTCGCGAACTCACTAACCCGCTCGGCTACCTCATCGGCGGTACCCACGAGCGAGGTCGCATCGACCAGCTCGTCTGGCAGGGCCTGAAAGGCCTCTTCCTTCTTTCCATCGAGGAAGAGATCACGAACCTCATCGGCCGCCTCGCCGAATCCGAAGCGTGTCGCGAGGTCGACGTAGAAGTTCTTCTCCTTGGACCCCATACCACCGAGATAGAGAACGAGTCCCATCTTGACCATGGCGCGCGCGGTCTCCAAATCGCCATCGATTGCGACCTGGATCGAAGGAGAGATGCTGAGGTCCTCTCGCGATCTACCGCTCTTTGCGAATCCCGCCTCGAGGTGCTCTCCCCAGGCCTCCTCCCAGCGGTCGACACTGAAGAAGATGGGGATCCAGCCATCGGCCATCTCTGCCGCCAGCTCGACCGACTTGCGGCCTATCGCCCCGAAGTAGACGGGAATCTCGTCTCGGATCGGATGGATGTTGAGTTTCAGGGCCTTGCCTTGACCAGTGACGCCTTCTCCCTCGGTTAGAGGCAGGTCGAAGTGCTTGCCGTGATGGTCCAGCGGCCCCTTGCGGGCGACGATCTCTCGGACGATCTCGACGTACTCCCGGGTTCGCCCCCAAGGCATCGAGTAGGGCACGCCGTACCAACCCTCGGAGACCTGAGGGCCAGACGGGCCGAACCCGAAGATGAACCGACCACCCGAGAGGGTGTCGATCGTCACGCCGGCCATCGCAGCGGCGGCTGGGGTGCGAGCCGGTACCTGGAAGATCGCCGACCCGAGCTTGATCTTCTCGGTCTTGGCTGCGAGGTAGGAGAGAACCGAGACCGCATCGGACCCGTAGGACTCCGCAACCCATACCGAGTCGTATCCGAGGCGCTCAGCCTCGCGGGTCAACTCGACCGCTTCGTCACCCTGAGGGCCGATGCCCCAGTATCCGAGATAAAGGCCTAGATTCACGGTGTCAAGCCTATGGACTTTCCGTCACCTTTGGCTGACCGACAGGGACTCAGTTCAAGCGCTCGACGATCATCGCCTCGCCCTGACCACCGGCGACGCACATGGTCTCGATCCCGACCTGATGATCATCGGTCTCCATCACGTTCAACAGGGTGCCCATGATCCTGGCACCAGTCATTCCGAACGGATGTCCGAGGGCGATCGCCCCACCGTGGGTATTCAACTTCTCGATAGGGATTCCGCACTCGTCCATGATCGGGATCACCTGAGCCGCGAAGGCCTCGTTCAACTCGACCGTGTCGACATCATCGATCTTCATCCCGGCACGGTCGAGCACGCGCTGGACGGCCCCGATCGGCGCGACGCCCATCAGCTCCGGCTCGTTGCCGTGGGTGGCCGCGGTGATGATCCGGGCCCGTGGCTTCAGGCCGAGCTCCTTGGCGCGGTCGGCGGACATGATGAGGGCAGCGGCCGCACCGTCGTTCAAGGGTCAGGAGTTGCCTGCGGTGACGCCCCCTCCGCGCGCGAACGCTTCGGGGAGTTCAGCGAGCTTC